>JANYJQ010000185.1 GCA_025358435.1 Holophagaceae bacterium | reverse complement strand
AGCGGATTTCCATTGGGCCTTGTCCAGTAGAATGGATTGATGCCCGAACCCGATGTTTTCTTCCGCCACGTCACACCCCTTGGCACCGAAATTCTCGTGGAGCCAATTCCCCATGTGCGAAGTTGCGCGGTGGGTTTCTGGGTGCGGCGGGGGAGTTGCCACGAAGCAGGGCATGAAGAAGGCCTGGCCCATTTCATCGAACACACCGTGTTCAAGGGCACCGAGCGTTTCCCGGACCCCGAATCCATGTCCGCGGCCACGGATCGTTTGGGTGGAAGCGTGGACGCCTTCACAGGCAAAGAAGTGGCCTGCTTTTATGGCAAGGTGCTTACCGACCAGTTGCCAGACTTGGTGACCCTGCTTGGGGAACTGGTGACAACGCCCATCTTCAATGGGGAAGAGCTGGCGCGGGAACGCGACGTGATCCTGGAGGAGATCGCCCAAAGCGAGGACCAGCCGGACGACTGGGTGACCGAGATGTTCTATGGGAAATACTGGGAGGGCGGCCCCCTGGCCCATCCCATCCTCGGCAGTCGGGAGCAGGTCGCGTCTTACGGCGTGCGCGAGACCCAAACCTTCTTCTCGAATACCTACAACGCGCCGAACCTGCTCATCACCGCTGCGGGAGCCATCAACCCTGAACGATTGATGGACCTGCTTCGCCCCATCCTGGACAAAGTGCCGGGAGGGCAGCCTGCGCAAAAACCAGCCGCCCACCGGATTTCCCCTTTCCTGTTGAACGAGAACCGCAAAGCCTTGCAACAGACGAGTCTCGTCATGGGCTTTCCCGCCCCGCCCCACCGCCATCCCGATCGCGTGGCCGCAGGGCTGCTGGGCTATGTGCTCGGCGGAGGCATGTCCTCCCGGCTCTTCATGGAACTGCGGGAACGCCACGGCCTGTGCTATTCCGTGGGTTCCTACCTGACCCACTACGCCGACACCGGCGCCCTCCAGATATCCGTCGGATGCGCTCCTAGGCAGGCGCGGGAAGTAGTGCGCCGCGCCATGGCCGAATGCGCGCGGATCATCGGCTCGGGTGTGAGCGAAGATGAGCTCGAGCGCGCCAAACTCCAGTCCCGCACCAGCCTTGTTTTCAGCCTGGAAAGCAGCAGCAGCAGGATGTTCAGCCTCGCGAACCAATCCCTTCAACTGGGCCAGGTCCTCTCCATCGACCAGCAGCTGGATGAGATCAACCAGGTCACCTGCGAGCAGGTCCAGCGCGTGGCGCAGGAATGGCTGAACCCATCGACACTGGGTCTGGCAGCCCTCGGGACGAAGCGTGGCTTCGAAATCCGCGCCAAAGATCTGGTGGCTTGAACGTGATCGCCGCATGAGCTGGAAGCCCGCGCCGAGAGCCGATCTGGATCCATCCACGCTCCCTCTCGATGCGGTGCAGCGAATCCTCCTCTCGCAAATTGACGGCACCGACGATGTCGGGGCGTTGGCGCAAACAATGGGGCTTCCTCCTGAGCGTATGGAAGCTCTTCTATCTGAGCTCGTGGCCATGGGCGCTGTAGCCGCCGAAAATTCCACAGCGGCCCCTTCAGAAAACGCCACGAAACCCGCCGAAGATGCGTTCCCCTCTGCGATCGAACCTGAGCTGTTCGAGATGGGCGAGCAAGCCCCCCCCACGGAGGACTCCGTCGCCGAGGCGGCCGCGACCGCTACACACCGGCAGCTCTACGAACAGGCCCTCCACCACCGGCCCCTGGATGAACGGGCAGCCCTGGCCCTTCTTGCGGAGGAGCCCGAACTCAGCGCCTACTGCTTCGACCCGCTGCCAAAGGTCATCCAGGCAATCCTGGAGAATCCACGCGCGGGGTTGGCGCAGGCCAGGCTCATCGCGACGCATCACCGGAACCCTGTGGGGCTTGAAGCCGTGGCGGCTCGCGCTCCCTACGCGAACGATGCCGGGGTCCGGCGCGGACTGCTCCAAAACCCACAACTTCCGGGAACCATCTTCAGGCGTCTCTGGTCCTCGCGGCGCCTCTCAGAGCAATATCTTGTAACGATCTCGCGTGACGCCCCTGAACAGACGCGGCGTTTGGCGCGGGATGTCCTGCGCGCCTGCTTCCTTCAGAGGACTGGCGAAGAGCGCGTGGAGCTGATCCTCGGCACCGAAGGCCGGTGCCTGGCCATGCTCGCCGGGCTGACGATCGACGGCAAGACGACCGCGCTCCTTTGCCGCCGCACCTACGTTTCAAACATCCTGATCCAGAACATCGCCCGCTGGAGCGCAGCGCCGCCGCAGTTGATCGCCCACCTCAGGAAGCAGGATGTCGTCCGGCGCAATCCCCAGCTGCGCCTGCTCCTGGAACGCCATCCAAACGCGAGCTGAGCGGGAAGGCGGAGAGGAACTGGTTCACTCCGAGGCGAGTGGTTCCCTGTGTGCCACCATCACCACCAAGGCGGCCACGGCCAGAGCCGCAGCCAGGTGTTTGAGCGCGTGGCCGGACATCACCCCCCCAGTGGCACGGAACACAGCGGCGTCCCATTGTTCCAAAGCCTTGGCCATGGCGTACCAAAGCACCAGCCAAGACATGTCCCTGGTGCGGGTGTAGCGCGCCGGGAAGAGCGCCATCATCAGCGGGATGGCCAGCATCGGATAGAACTGCACCAATAGGTAGAAGCGCAGGTCGCCGACTCCCGTGAGTTCACCCCTGCGCCATACTTCCGCGCTCAGGATGCCAAGCAGGAGGAAGGGCAGCAGCAGCAGAGCTCCGACCATCGTATCGATCCGCTCTGCGATTACCGCGGACAACAAAGCCATGAACACGAGGGTCATGGGCAGGCGATCCCAGAAGAGCGTCTGGTTGTCCGGGTGCAAGTGGTAATAGCCCGATCCCAATCCCACAAGCAGGACCCCGGCAAAAGCCACGAGGTAGGCCCACCGCTCGAAGGACGCATGGAATCGCGGTTTCGGATTCCGGGCCATCACCCAAAACGCCGCCAGCCCCACTGGAATGAAGGCGGCATTGGAGATCACATTCCAGAAATTCGGGATGCCCATCATCGTGCGCTGGTCCGCAAAAGCATGGTAAGCCGCGGGCTGAGGGATGCGCGGGAGCAGGAGAGCCAACACGACCGCGCCCACAGCCAGAGCTATCATTGTCGCGACGCGGGAGCGATAGGTGAAAGCGTTGGCTGGATTCATCGAACCAATCATCGCACCAGCACACACAATCATGTGGACATGAGCCACTGCAGCCATTCCCGGTCGCTGATTCAACTGCGCCAAGGTACACTGGAGGCTTAAGCCGTTGCGGCAAAATGACTTGGTCATTTACATGGTGGACCGGCATACGGGGCCGTAATCAATTCACCAGAACTGCACCGGTAATTTTGTAACGGCCCCTAAATCTGACAGGAGTTCCCATGCTGTTCCGCACCCTTCTGACCGCCACTTTGGCCCTCAATCTTGGCGCTTCGCCAGTAGCGAGCCCCATGCCAGGCAATGGCCAGAAAGCCCCTGCACCCACCAAGGAGAAAAAGATGACCACCACCGAAAGCGGCCTGCAGTACACAGACATGACGGAAGGCAGCGGCGCCTCGCCCTCGAAAGGCAAGACGTGTGTCATGCATTACACCGGCTGGCTGTGGGACGGCAAGGCCAAGGGCGCCAAGTTCGATTCCTCTGTGGATCGCGGTCAGCCTTTCGAATTCACCATCGGCGTCGGCCAGGTCATCAAGGGCTGGGATGAGGGCGTGATGACCATGAAGGTGGGCGGCAAGCGCACCCTCATCATCCCCAGCGCTTTGGGCTACGGCAGCCGCGGCGCCGGCGGCGTCATCCCTCCCAATGCGACCCTCTGCTTCGACGTGGAGTTGCTGGGCATCAAGTAGGCAATTTCGAGGCGCCATGAAGCAGAACGCCATGATGCCCTGGGACGCCCCGGCCCCTGAAAAGGCGGGGCGTCCTTCGGCGTTCGGGCTGCTGCCGGAAGATCTGAAAGCCCTCGGCTGCCCCAATGATCCGGCCCATCTGTTCTCGCTCCTGCAGCGGCCGTGGACCTGGGCCGAAGGTGCGCCGAAGCTCGGCAAGGAGAATCGCGCTTTTCTGGAATCCGTTGCCGATCTGAGTTTGCCGGGCATCGAGGAATCCAGCGAGTCCTCAGATGGCGCCCGCAAGTTGGCCCTGAAGCTTTCCGATGGACGCAGGATCGAAACCGTCCACATGCCCCGGGCCGTGAAAAATGCGCGGGTAACCATGTGCATCAGCAGCCAGGTGGGCTGCGCCATGGGCTGCACCTTCTGCGCCACTGGCGCCATGGGCATCCAGCGCAATCTCAGCGCCGGAGAGATCGTCGGCCAGGTGCTTTCGGTGATGTCCTCCCTAGGCCCCGGGACCTCATCCCGGCTCACGCTGGTCTTCATGGGCATGGGCGAACCCCTTCACAACCTGGACCATGTGCATCGGGCCATCCGCGTGCTCACCAACGCATCGGGTCTTTGCATACCCGCGCGCCGGATCACCGTGAGCACAGCAGGTCTCGTCAGCGGCATCGAAAAATTAGCCAGGCTGAAGCCAAGGCCATTGCTCGCTTTGAGCCTCAACGCCAGCAATGATGCGGACCGCAGCCGGACCATGCCGTTGAACAGGTTCTGGAACCTGGAGAAGCTGCGGGCGGCGCTGGACACCTGGCATCTCAGGTCCAATGAGAAATTCACTTTCGAATACGTGCTGCTGGCAGGCGAGAACGACACGGACGAAGATGCGGACCGCCTGGTTGCCTGGCTCGGGACCCTGCATCGGGGACATAACCTGAACCTGATCCCCATGAACGAACACGCTGCGAGCGAATTCCGCCAGCCCGTAGAAGCCCGCATCCAGGCATTTTCGGATCGCTTGAAAAGCTACGGATGCTTCGTCACGGTGCGGCGCTCCCGGGGCCGGGATGTGAATGCCGCTTGCGGCCAGTTGGTGAAATGATGAATTCCATGAAGCCAACGGCCACATTGCTGATCTCATGCCCTGACCAGAAGGGGATCGTTGCGCGTTTGTCAAACTTCATATTCCAGCACGGCGGGAACATCTTGGATTCGGATCACCACACGGATTTTTCTGTGGACCGCTTTCTTGGGCGGATCGAATGGGAGATGGAGGGGTTCGCACTCTCGAAGTCCGAGCTTCCCCCTGCCCTGGCCGAGGTGGCGGACTCCATGGGCAGACCAGAAGGTAGGCCCTGGCAGCTTCATTTCAGCGATGAGCTGCCGCGGATCTCCATCTGGTGCAGCCGCCAGGATCACTGCCTTCTGGACCTGCTATGGCGCCACCGCGCCGGCGAGTTGCGCGCCGAAATCCCTATCATCCTGAGCAACCACGAGGAGTTGGAACCCATCGCGGGTCAGTTCGGAATCCCCTTCCAACACGTGCCTGTGACGCCTGGATCGAAAGCGGATGCCGAGACGCAGACACTAGCGTTGCTGAAGGAGCACCGTGTGGACCTAGTGGTGCTGGCGAAATACATGCAAGTGCTGAGCGACGATTTCCTGCGGTCCTTTCCAGCGGTCATGAACATCCATCACAGCTTCCTGCCGGCCTTTGCCGGGGCCCAGCCCTATCACCAGGCCCATGCCCGGGGCGTCAAGGTCATCGGCGCCACGGCCCACTACGTCACGCCGGAGCTGGATGCGGGCCCCATCATCGAGCAGGAGATCACCCGCGTGAGCCACCGGGACACCGTGGACGATCTCGTCCGAAAAGGCAGGGATCTGGAACGCATGGTCCTGGCCCGGGCCGTGCGGTTGCATCTACAGCACCGCGTCCTGACTTACGGCAATAGAACTGTCGTCTTTGAGTGATTCGATGCCGATTCCTTTCCAACGAACCCGCACCGTCGTCTTCGAGTGAAACCATGCAGATCCCCGTCCATCAGCTCCCCCACGCGGCAGGATTGGATCTTCCGGCCTTCGCGACCCCTCGCTCGGCGGGCATGGACCTGCGCGCCGCCATTCCTGAACAGGAATCCTGGCGCCTGGAGCCAGGCCAGCGGAGGCTCGTGCCCACCGGCTTGGTGATGGCCATTCCCGAAGGGTTCGAGGGCCAGGTGAGGCCGCGCTCGGGCCTAGCTCTGCGCCATGGCGTGACCGTGCTCAATGCGCCGGGCACCATCGATTCCGACTACCGCGGCGAGGTGGCAGTGGTGCTTGTGAACCACGGCGAGGCAGCCTTCGAGTTGCGCCGGGGCGAACGCATCGCGCAGCTGCTGATCGCTCCGGTAGCCGCCTTTGAATGGAGCCTTGAAACGACCAGCGCCGCTCTGGGGGACACCCATCGCGGCGCTGGTGGCTATGGTTCGACTGGTGGGTCGTAACGGTTATATCTGTTAGTTCTTTTTGGGCGCAGCGGGCTTGGCGGCCGGCTTGGCGGCGGGCTTGGGAGCTTCAGACGACGGGGCCGCAGACTTGCCTTCGAACTTGGCATCGTAACGCTTCGCGATTTCATCCGTGAATTCGACAGCCCACCTTTCATCCGTGAATGCGAACATTCCAGCGTTCTGGCGAGTGTATTGGAAGACCACCTGGAGTTTCCGCTCCCGAGAGACTTCCTCGACGATCGGACCGACTTCCTGCTGGAACTGGCCATAGATCTTGTCGCTTTCCTTGCCGAATTCCTTTTGGCTATCTTCCTGGGCGCGCTTGAAAGCCACGTCTCCATCCTGGAGATCGCGTTGAAGCTTGGCACGGCCTTCGTCGGAAAGACCTGGGCTCTTGAGCTGCTCCGACATTTTCTCAAGCTCTTTTTGCTTGGCCAGCAGCTTTTCCTGCAGACCCTTGCCGATTCCGTCCAACTGCTCCACGACCTTCTTGGCGCGGGCAGAGGTCTTGAAAAGCTGGTCCGGGGCGAAAATCGCGAAACGTGGCGCCGCTTCCTGGGCCAGCACGGGGGCTGATGCGAGAGTGGCGATGGTGGCAAGGGTGAGAATTCGGCGCATGAGGGCTCCAATCACAAAGGAATTAGTTTATCGCAGAATGGGAAAATGGTCCCGCTAGAAGGTTGTGCCGATGCTGAACTGGAAATCGTTCTGGCCATCGGGATCGAATGGATAGGGATTGAGCTTGCGGGACCAGATTAGCCTGAGGGGGGCGGGGCTGATGGGCAGGAAGAAGCGCAATTCCACACCCACACTGCGGAGCAAGGTTGGATTTTGATAGGCGATGCTCTGGCCATTCAAGGTGTAGTTCACGAACTCGCGGGAGAAGATCTTTGTCCCCTGAGCCCAAGCGTTGCCTGCATCGTAGAACACGACGAGCCGGAATGGGTCTGCCACCTTGAACTGGTATTCCACATTGGCGATGAACTGTTTGTTGCCACCCACAACCACCGGATTCCCGAAATTATCCAATAGTAGTGAACCGACCTGGCCGTACTTATAGCCCCGGATGCTGTTTTCACCGCCGGGCCTGTAGAGCTGGTAAAGGGGAAGATCTTCCTTCCCGAGATTCCGGAGATACCCATAACTCATGTTAACGGCAAAGATATGCCGCTCACCCGCACTGGCATATTTTGAAAAGTTCCAATTGGCCCGCAGCGAAGGCCGGTCTCCGCCGAACTGCCAACCACCATATTCGAAACTCATCCCGAAGCGCGTGCCGTTGGTGGGCTTGTAGGGGTGGTTGACCGTGTTGAACTCGATATTTTGATTGAAGGTGGAGGTCAGCTGGCTGTTGGTATCGCGATAGTAGAAATTCCTCCCACCTTCGATGCGGATGATGCTGAAGGTATAGCCAACGGAATAGGTCGTGAAAAAGGCCCAGCGGCTTTGAGGGAAAAAGGTGGAAAGCCTTGTGCCGGTATTGAGCCCCAGGGAACGCGTGAATTGTTTGTAGGCGCTGTTCGCACCGACTCTTGACGCGTCATAATCCGTGGTTCCATTCGATATGCTTGCAGAGAAGGAATAAGGCAAATCCAGGACATAAGGCTCGACGAAGGAGATGGACGCGCTCTTGGAAAATTGGCCGCCGTTGAAGCTCACCGCAAGGCTTTCGCCACCTCCGCCGAGGTTCTTGGTGGAGAAGCTGGCACCCAGGGAGAATCCGAAAAGCTGCCCGTAACCACCCTGGAACAATAATTCATTAACGCCGGCTTCCTCACCCTTGATGGTGATATCGACCATGGGTTTATTGGGCACCAGATCAACTTTGGGTTCCTGATTTTTCACATCGAAGAAGCCCAGCTGGCCAAGACCCGTGAAGGAATCCTTGAACTCTTCGGATGAGAAGGCATCGCCCTCGCGGACCCGGAGCGATCTGCGCAGCACCTTGTCCTTGGTGGTGGTGTTGCCCTCGAACTCGATGCGGCGGATGGTGAAGGGCTCACCTTCATCGATATGCAGCGTGGTGTCGACGAGTTTGCGTCCGCCTTCTTCGCGCATCTCCAGCTTTTTATCCGCGTGATAAAGGATGTAACTCGCGTTGCTGTAGCCTTCTTTGAATTTTTCCATCGCCTTGTTCAGGGCGTGGAGGTCGAAAAGATGGGCTTTCTGGGCAGGCTGATCCTCTATCGAGGGTTTGAAGTTCAGAAATTTCGCCACAACCGACCGGTTGTCCCGCTTCATTTCCGAATATTTTTCCCGGAAGTACTTTTCCTTGAACACCTTCTCATTGCCTTCAACCTTGAAGGTGCCCTCGTAGAACTGTTCGCCTTCCAGCACAGGAACCACGAGTGTGGCGCGGAGATCGTATTTGGGCGATTTGGCCTCTTTCTCCCGCTTGAGGTTTTTCTTTTTCTGCTTGGCGCTAGTGAAGTCCTGCACCTCGATGGTGGGCTGGCCCACGAACACATCCTTGTAGCCTTTCCGCCAGTAGGTTTCCTTGACGTGCTTCAGATCCTCTTCGAGGTTTTTATCCACCAGCAAATCATGTGACGTGAGCCAGCTGAAGGACCAATGGCGACGCGTCTTCTCCATGGCGCGGGCCAACTGGCTGCTGGAGAAGACTTTGTTCCCGCGGAATTTGAGCACGTAGATGCGGACTTTGCCGCCTTCCTTGATATCGAAGACCAGGCGGGCCACGCCGGCCCCCATGGGTTCGAGATTCACATCCACCACCGGATTTCGGAATCCCTTTTCGGCAGCCTGATCCACGATCAAATCTTTGATCTTGCGGGCGGCATCCGGGTCATAGAGCGAATCCGGCGCGATGGTCAGCTTCTTTTCTTTTGCCTTGTCCTTGAGGTTGGTCTGGCCCAGCTCTGTGCCGCCCCGGTATTCCACTTCCTTGATGATGGGACGTTCGCGGATGCGGATGATCAGCTTCTTGCCGCCCTTTTCCTTTTCGTCCTGGATCTCGAACTTGATGTCATCGAAAGAACCCGAGGCCCACATTTTTTCTGTGATCTTGGCGAGGTCCAAGTTCCGCAAATCATCGCCCAGCTTTATGCCGGATTTGAAGATCACGGTTTCGGTGGTCTGCTTCTGGGCTCCGGCGACCTCGATGGCCACGATCGGCTCGGCTTCCTGGGCACACAAAAGGACGGGGGTCCCCGCCGCGAGCACGAGAGGCAACAGCCCCCCCACACACCGGGCAGCAGCCCAGTGTTTGATCTGGGTCTTCAAAATCATTCGGCGGCTCCCACCAATTGCGTATGACTGGTCTGCGATTCCGAAGGCGCAGCTTCTTCGAAGACTGGCACCAGCTTGTTCTCTTCCAAATGAAAACGCACGATGCCAGATGGCACCGTTTCGTGCGCCACCATGAGTTCCGCGAGCGGATCCTCAACCTGTTTCTGGATGGCGCGGCGCAAGGGGCGGGCTCCATAGGCCCGGTCCCGGGCCGTGGTTTTCACCAAGTGGTCGCAGGCGTCGTCGCTTAGTTCCACGCGGAGATTATGCTTCTGAAGGGTGATGTTCAGATCTTCCACCAGCAGGCGCACGATGCGCCGCAGATCATCGTCGCCCAGGCGGTTGAACACCACCGTTTCATCGATGCGGTTCAGGAACTCGGGGCTGAAGGAACGCTTCAGGACCTTCATCACGTCCGCCGCCTTCGCATCGGGACGGCCGTCCTGCTCCAGGAAGCCCATGTTCTTGTCCGCCAGCAACTCTCGGCTTCCGACATTAGAAGTCATAATGATGATTGTGTTCTTGAAGTCCACCTGGTTCCCGAAGGCATCCGAAGCCTGTCCATCATCGAAAATCTGGAGCAGGACATTCATCAGGTCCGGGTGGGCTTTTTCGACCTCGTCGAACAGGATCACGCAGTAGGGGTTCCTGCGGATGCGATCGGTTAGCATGCCGCCTTCTTCATAGCCCACATAGCCCGGAGGGGCGCCCATGAGCTTGGAGACCTCGTGCTTCTCCATGTATTCGCTCATGTCGAAGCGGATCATTTTCTTGGGGTCCCCGAACAGGAATCCGGCCAGCGTCTTGGCCAATTCGGTCTTCCCGACGCCAGTAGGTCCCAGGAACAGGAACGAACCCATGGGGCGGGCGGGATTCTTGAGGCCGGTCCGGGCCCTGCGCACGGCACGGGAGACGGCGCTCACGGCTTCGTGCTGCCCGATGACTCGCTCGTTGAGTTTTTCCTCCATGTGGGCCAGATTCGCTTTTTCGTCGTTTTTCAAAGCGGTTACCGGAATGCCCGTCCAGGATGCGACGACATCTTCGATATCGCGCTCTGTCACTTCAGGAAAGCCGGCGTAATCCTCCTCGCTCAGTTCGGTGCGGGTGGCGGCCAGTTCTTCCTTGAGTTGGACTTCGCGCTGGCGCAGCAGAACTGCCCGCTCGAAATCCTTGGCCAGCACCGCCTCGTTCATTTCCGTCGTGACGTGATGCAGCTCTTCTTCGACTTCGTGGCTTTCACCGGGCACTGCGACCCGCAGCTTCACGCGGGCTCCAGCCTCGTCCAGAAGATCGATGGCCTTGTCAGGCAGGAAGCGGTCCGTGATGTATCGATTTGAGAGATAAACCGCGGCTTCGACGGTCTTCGGGGCGTAACGCACCCGGTGGAAAAGCTCGTAGCGGCTGCGGATGCCTTCCAGGATGCGAAGGCTTTCAGGCTCGTCCGGGGGGTTCACCGGAACTGGCTGGAAGCGCCGGACCAGGCTTCGGTCCTTGTCGATGTACTTGGCATATTCCTTGTGGGTCGTGGCGCCGATGCACTGAATTTCACCCCGGCTCAACGCGGGTTTCAGGATGTTCGCCGCATCCAGGCTGCCCTCAGCGGCGCCGGTGCCGATCAGGCTGTGGATTTCATCAATGAAGAGCACGACGCTCGTGTCCTTGCTCGCCTCGGAGATGATGGATTTGAGCCGCTCCTCGAATTGTCCGCGGTACTTGGTGCCTGCCACGACCAGGCTCAGGTCCAAAGCATAGATGCGCTTGTCCGCCAGGCTGGGCGGCACGGCGCCTTCGAAAATCTTCTGGGCCAAGCCTTCGACGATGGCCGTCTTTCCCACGCCGGCTTCACCCAGAAGGATCGGGTTGTTCTTGCGGCGGCGGCTCAGGATCTGGATGATGCGTTCCACTTCCTGGTCCCGGCCGATCAGGTTGTCAAAGATGCCCCGTTCCGCCATTTCCGAAAGATTCCGGGCGAATTCAGAAAGGAGCGGATGCTCCTTCTTCTTCTTTGCGATCTTTTCCTCTTTGGTGGCTTCCAACAGGATTTCCTTGGCGGCGATGAGATCAGCTCCGCCCTCTTTCAGCAACCGCCCCGCAAGGCTCTGGTCTTCCTTGAGCATCCCCAACAACAGGTGTTCCGCCCCCACATGCTTGTGGTTGAGCTTGGCGCTCTCGGTGGTGGCGTGTTGGAGAATCCGCTTCACCTCTTCTTCCATCGGGATGTCGATGGAGGTGGAGCTGGGCACAACTTTCTTATCTTTCGGCGCTAGCGCGGCCACCAAACGTTCCCGAAGGGTGTTCACCTGCACGCCCATGCGCTCCAACAGATTGGTGGAGGTCTTCTCGCTCTCGCGCAGAAGTCCCAAGAGAAGGTGCCCGCTCTGGATGCTTTCGGATCCAAACTGGCTGGCTTCATAGCGCGCGAAAAACATGACGCGACGGGCTTTTTCAGTGAACTTCTCAAACACGGTCGCCCCCTCCGGGGATTCAGGAACAGTCCAGTTTAGCCTGTTTGGTGCGTCTTGTCCCAACGTCATGAACGAGGGGGACCGCCCGCTCCCTTCGCTCGCTCTACTCCCGCCTATCAGCCGCTTGCACGTCTTCCCGCTCACAAGTTCGCGGAGGCGGGAACCCTCCCCTCGTGCTCCCCACGCGGTCTCCGGGCAAAGCCCGGACACCGCGTCTTCCTCCTGGGACAGAGTGGGCCTTCACGGTATTCTGGTTGGCTTGGAGCGAGCATGAGCAGAGTGTCTGAAAACCTCGCGGTCCTCGGCCTGCAGTGGGGTGACGAGGGAAAAGGCAAGCTGGTGGATCTGCTGGCGCCGAAATATCGCCATGTGGTGCGATTCCAGGGCGGCAACAACGCGGGCCACACCGTTGTAGTGGATGGCCAGACCATCGCCCTGCATCAAGTCCCATCGGGGGCTTTGCACCCGGAATGTTTCCTGGTGGTGGGCTCGGGCGTAGTGCTCAATCTGGATGTCTTCCAGGTGGAGCTTTCCAGACTCCGCGAAAGGGGCGTGAACGTCACGGATCGCCTGCTCATATCTGATAAAGCGCACATCATCCTTCCCCACCACATCGCCCTGGATGTCTGGCGCGAAGAGCGCGCCACCAAAGTCGGGTCTAAAATCGGAACCACCGGACGCGGCATCGGCCCAGCGTATGAGATGAAGGCGGCCCGAATGGGCGTGCGGATGGGTGATCTCAGGCATCCTGGAGTGCTGGCCGAACGCATCCGCCCGGGCTATGACGAAGTCCGCCTTCGCTTGGGCGAGGGTGCCGAGATGCCGTCCGTGGAAGCCACGGTTGAAAACCTGCTGAAAGCCGTCGAGCCCCTGCTCCACTGCATCGGGAACGCGCAATCACGCTTGCTGCAGGCCTGCGCCAAAGGTGAGCCGATTCTTTTCGAAGGCGCCCAGGCAACCATGCTGGACATCGACCACGGCACCTATCCCTACGTCACCTCCTCCAACTGCAGCCTGGGGGGCCTGTTCACCGGGACCGGCCTTCCACCGAAAGCGCTTCATCGCATCCTAGGCGTGGCCAAGGCCTACACCACCCGCGTGGGTTCCGGGCCCATGGTTTCAGAGCTCCTGAACCCGCTTGGGGACCGCATCCGCGAAGCCGGCCACGAGTATGGCACCACCACCGGACGTCCCCGCCGCTGCGGCTGGTTCGATGCCCCCATCACTGCCCATGCCTGCCGCACCAATGGCGTGGATGGCCTCGCCGTCATGAAACTCGATGTGTTGGATGGATTGGACGAAGTCGGCCTGGTGGTGGCCTATCGCGATGGCCGCGGAGCCTTGACGAGCGAGCTTCCCTCCTGCGCCGCCGAATGGGCCGATCTGAAACCTGAGATCAAGCTGTTCAAAGGCTGGAGCACTCCCACCCGCGGCATCACGGACCACCGCCAACTTCCCGCCGAAGCCCAGGCCTTTCTCGACGCCCTGGCCGAGGTTGTGGAAACACCCCTCGCCTTTCTGAGCACCGGGCCCGACCGCACCGAAGGCTGCGTGTATCCAGGAACATTCCTTGAATCCCTGCTGGGTTGAGACCCATCGACATTCCAGCCTTGACCAAGGCGCCATCCC
>JANYJQ010000049.1 GCA_025358435.1 Holophagaceae bacterium | reverse complement strand
CCCAAAGAAGGGGTGCGGAAAGTCTGCGGCGTCTACACCCTGGTGCTGAAAAACCGCGTGGTCTTCTTCGCGGACACCACCATGAACGTGGAGCCCACGGCCGAGGAACTGGCGGAAATCGCGATACTCACCGCGGATCTGGCGCAGAACCGTTTCGGCATCGAACCGCGCATCGCCATGCTCTCCTACAGCAATTTCGGCAGCGTCACCCATCCCATCGCCAAGAAGATGCAGGAGGCGGCCCATCTGGTGCAGGCTCAGCGCCCAGACCTGCATTGCGATGGCGAGATGCAGGCTGACACAGCGCTCAGCGCCGACATCCTTGCGGAGAACTACCCATGGGCCGATGTCCAGGGCGGCGCCAACGTGCTCATCTTCCCCGGCCTGTCGAGCGGCAACATCGCCTACAAGCTCGTCCAGCGCCTTGCGGGCGCTGAGGTGATCGGCCCCATCACCTGCGGCATGAAACAGCCGACGAACATTCTCCAGCTGCACAGCGATTTGAATGACATCATCCACCTGACGGCTTTGACCGTAGTCGAAGCCCAACAGAAGTCATGAGCGTGTGAGGTGGCGAGGTGGTTCGGCGATGAAGATCTGAGCCGGACACCACCTCACCACCTCATTCCCGTTCCAGCTTTTCCATCCACTTCACGAGTTCTGGATCGCTGCCATCGCTGCGGTCCAGCGCGGCGCGAAAATCTTTCAAGGCCTTGACAGCTTCGCCACGCCGGAGATGTACCATGCCTCGCTCTTTGTACGGCAGGCTGTCGTCCGGGTCGAGAAGTTGCAGGTGGGTGGAAGTCCACAGGGCTTCTTCCCAGGCTTCTGTTTTCACGAATCTCAAGTGCAGGTTCCGGACCAGGCGCGTGATGATCGCGCGGTGGGTGGTTGATTTCAGCATCTCGGGTTTGAAGGTGATGCGGTCTGAAGTAGCCCTGGAAACCAGGTCCGCGGCCTCTTCTTCTCCTACGGCGCGGCCGGCGTGGAAGGGGTCGATGCAAAGCAGTCCTTCCTTGGTGCGAAGCCCGGCGAGGAAATGGCCGGGGAGTCCAATGCCCACGGCATCAAGGCCCAGGCGCCTGGCCACATCGATCCAGAGAATAGAAAGCGAAATCGGCAGGCCCCGGCGCCGCGAGATCACAAGCGGCAATACGGCATTGCGGGGATCTTCGTAGGATTCCCGATCGCCACGAAGGCCCACATGGCGGAAAAGGTAATCGTTCACCGCTTCAAGGGCTTCCAGCGTGTCCCAGGGCAAGGGCATCCGCCCTGCCAACCGGTCGGCCCAGTGTTCAAGGAGACCCAGACAAGGAGTGGGATCGGGGTCATCCAGCAGCGGGGAAACGGCGTGTATGGCTCCTTCCGCGAGCTGTTCACAGTCCGGATCCCGCAGCAGGAATTCGTGGAGAGACACGTCAGGTCACCTGCCACCGGCGCGGGCGCGCCAGACTCGGCCCACAATGAAGGCTAGCAATCCGATGCCCATGGCCCAATACACAAGCGGGTAGAAACTGCTGGTGGCGGCTTCCACCTTTTTCTTTTCGTCGGCCTTGCGGATATTTTCTTCGATGGAGATTTTCTTCTGGATGTCGCGCGCATCGGCGACGGCTTTCTTTTGGGAATCCCTGGTCTTCTGGAGATCCTTCATGGTCGGATCCTGGCCTTCGGGCGCGTTGTCCTGGGTGTCCTGCAAGATGAACTTCACATGGCTGACCGTTTGAAAGCGCGGCTGCGGGTGGCGTAGATGGCCTTTGTTCGGGCGCTGATCATGGGAGGCCGGTCGGAAACTGCCTTCTTCCGGGGCCTGCAAGTGTTCGTTGGTGCTGCTGTCCAGGGCCTCAGTAAGATCCTCTATGTCCTGGCGCATGCCCTGCATCTCATGGTGCTGGCGATTCAACAATCCGCCATGGAGCCAGAGCAGGCCGACCTGCGCGGCGAGTACCGCGACCAATGCCGATTGAATCCATCCGGGCTGCCGGGGTTGTGGTTGCTCGTTCATATCGCGTCCCTTCCCAGAATCAATAGGGTACGGTCATCCCGGTTCTGCGTCTCAAATTTCGCGACATCCTGGAAAACCGCTTCGCACGCGGCCCGCAGGCTGCCTGTGCCCCAGAGCCGCTGCAATTGAGCGCGGAAGCGATCCAGCCCATATTGTTCGCCTCGGTGATCCATGGCCTCGGTAAGGCCATCGCTATACAACACCAACCACTCCCTGGGCGAGAGCTGTCCTTCCTGGATCTGCCAATCGCCAGGACCTTCGGGACGAAGGCCCAAGCCCCGGCCATGAGGATTCAATTCCGAGGTTTCGTGGAGTTGGGAGCCTTTCACCAGGAGGGCCGGGGGATGGCCTGCACGCGCAATCCGGTAGTGTCCGTCCACATCCCACTCCAGCAGGCATAGGGTCAGGAAATCGCGCTGGCTCATCAGGGTGCGAAGGGTGTGGTCCAAGGAGGGCAGGATCTCTTCCAGGCTTTGATCTTCCCGCTCTGTGGAAAACTCAAGCAGTGCTATCGATTGGCTCATGTAAAGTGCCCCGGCCAAGCCCTTGCCGCTCACATCGCCTACGGCCGCGAGCCATGAGCACTTCTCGCCAGCGGCACATCGGCGACGTTTCACCCAGAGCAGATCACCGCCCGTCTCCTGGGCTGGGTCCAGGCGCAGGGCCAGATGAAAGCCTGGTGTTTCCGGTGGGGTGGTGGTGATCATGCCTTTCTGGATGTGCCGCGCCGAGGCCAGTTCCTGCTCCATCCGACCCTGGTCCAGAAGTCTTTGGTGCAAAACCGCAGTATCCAGCACGATGCCAGCCTGGATGGCCACCTCTCTTAGTAGTTCACGGTCTTCACGACCGTAGTTCAGTTCAGAGTACTTGCCCCCCAGCAACAGGGCCGTATGAGGTTTTTCGCCCACCATGATCAACACCAGCACTTGGACTTCGAGGGCCTCCAAGTGGGATCGCAAGGAGGGGTCCTGTTCTCTGATCCAGTCGGCCTCGTCGCTGCCCAGCCCCAGCACCAGTTCCCGGTTTTCCAGAGCGTGGCGAACCAGGGCCGAAGGGACTTCGAATTTTCGGACTGGCTGGGAGAATCCATCCTTTTCGATGGTTGGAAGTTGTATAACACAGCCTTCAAAAGGCAATAACAGCAATGCCTGCGGACGGAAGGCCTCCATCAGGGTGGCCTTCAACCCAGCCAGCAATGCCTCCTCTGAGAAACGCTTCTTCGTTTCCCGAAGCTGACCCAGAATGATTTCCCGCGCGGTGGACAGATCCCGGCGAAATCCTTTGCGGAGTGACCTGAGCAAGCGCCTCAGGAGCCAACCGACCGGCAGCGCTGAGAGTCCGAGCAATGCGCCGATCCAGGCGGGTGGCACGGCGGTCATGCCTTCTGCAAAAAGCCATGCCAGACCGCCGAGATAAACGAGGATAACCGTGCCGAGCACCAGGAAATAGGCAAGCCAGCGAAGGATCGCACGCCGCACATCCAGAAATCCATGTCGCACGATGGCGTAGGCGAAAGCCAGGGGTAGCAGGGGCAAAGGAGTGAAAAAGACCCAAGCTTCACGTCGGAAAATCAGGCTGTTCTTGAAAACGAAGCTGAGCACGATGAGCGCCACGAAATCGAGCATCACCGCCGACGTGAGAATGAGAGCCGGGAGAAGGGCGCGGCGTCTCGACGCCGGGAGATGCCAGGCTCCGCGCCAGAAGCAGATGGCGCCGGCAAGCACCGCAGCGAACATCAGGCCCATGAGCAGCAACTGGGCCCTGGGGCCGAACAGGATCCTAAGGTACCCAGTCACCGCCTCGAACTGCTTGGGATCCACATTGGCTTTGAAGAAATCCCTGGAGGCCTGCAACAAACCGAGTATCAGATTGAAGAACCCAACAAGGCCAAAGACCAGGTAGAGCCCCTGCAGAAAACGCAGATTCTTGCGCAGGGGAAAGGGGTGCGGGAATCGCAGAAAAAAATGAAACCACATAGGGGGAAGCAGGCCCACGGCAAGGCTTCCGAACAGCGCTCTAACGATGTTCAGCCAAGGCGGCAGGGTTCCCAGGAAAGGCTGCACCACCAGGGGCACCAGCAGGGCGAGGACGCCCAGGTAGAAAAAGTGCCGGGCCACTTTCCGTTGAGCGGATGACACCACCACCAGCAGGCCCAGAGCCCAAGCCACAAGGGCTGAAACCACCAGGAGAAGACTGGCGATGCTGAAGGGCTTCACCAACCGTACGGGTTGCTGGAGCGTGCGTCCCTCGCGCTCCAGGGTGTAGACCAGGATACGGCCTTCGCCTTCTTCATTGATCCGGTTTTGCGCGTCGCCAAGGGTATCAGGCGTGACCTTGCGCCCGCTGATGGCCTTCAGCACATCGCCTTCCAGCATGCCCGCTTCTTCGGCCACGCCATTGGGGAGAATCTCCCGGATCACCACCTTTTTTCCTTCTACGACCCAGGAGCACTGGTCATCGGAATAGGAGTAGACCCATTGGAACAGGGCGAAGGATCCCAGGCAGAGCAACAGTCCCAGTAGACTGGTAAAGATCAGCCGGAACTTGATGCGCTGCAAGGAAGGAGACACTGGATGCCCGAAGAAAAGCCCTGGTGGATTCTGGTGGGAGGGATGCGAAGGCTGGGAGGAGCCCTTGCTGAAGAACTCGCCGAGGATCATGCGCTGGTGCTGACGGGTTCTCAAGATGGTGAAGGTGGTTGGTTGAAAAGCCTAGGCTCGCGTACCTCGCTTCGAACCTTCCGGTGGAATGCCATGGATCCGGAGCTCGGTCCTCAGATGATGGCAGACCTTGCGGGGCTTGAAAGCGCCGGAATCCATCTTGGCGGCGCTGTAATCCTTGCCGGGGTGTTTCCTGAACATCCGTTTGGGGCATGGACCATGACGGAACTGGAAAACATCTGGCGGGTGAATTTGAGCTTTCCCATGTTGTGCGCCCAGGCCCTGGCGCCAAGGTTGGTGGACGGCAGTTGTATGCAATTCCTGTTGGACACGTCCATCCACCAGCCTTTCCTGAGACGCCTGCCTTACAGTGCATCTAAATCGGGTCTGGGTTCGCTGGTGCCTGGCCTGGCGCAACTGCTGGCGCCGCGTCTTCGCGTAGTCGGCCATGCCATAGGGACGGCGCTGCCTGATGAAAATAGCGATCCAGAATGGCTAGCTTCCCAAAGTCTCCTCAAGCGTAACGGCAGCCCTGCGGATGTCGCCCGCAGCTTACGATTCGCAGAGGAGAGCCCCTATCTGACAGGGGAGATCATGACGCTTGATGGTGGACGCCGCTGGCGTTGATTTCGCATATTCCACCACCACCCCTAATCACGAACCATTGGACAAATCCACGTGCGATTCAAGGTCAATGAAATATTCCACAGCATCCAAGGCGAGGGAACCCGTGCTGGGCGGACCTGCGTCTTCGTGCGTCTCACGGGATGTCCCCTGCGGTGTGTCTACTGCGATACGGCGTACGCCTTCTTCGATGGTGCAATCATGGAGCTGGAGGAAATAGTCGCAGAAGTGAAGAGGCGGTTGGGCCCACCTCGCAAAGGGCCGGACGCGCCTTTCGTGGAACTCACGGGCGGCGAGCCGCTAGCTATTCAAGGCGCGCCAGAATTGCTGCGGGCGATGCAGTCATTGGGATGCGAAGTGGCAGTGGAAACAGCAGGCAGCCACGATATCGCCCTCGTTCCGCATGAAGTCATTAAAATCATGGACCGCAAGACCCCAGGCAGCGGCGAAGGCCATCGTTGGCTGGAATCCAACCTGGACCACATGGTGCCTGGGCAGGATGAACTGAAATTCGTGATCATGGACAAAGACGATTACGAATGGTCGAAAGCCTGGTGCGCAGAACGCAGCGTCTGGGATCGTTATACGGTTTTATTCAGCCCTGTGCACGGCGATCTTGATCCGGTCTGGCTCGCTGAATCCATCCTCAAAGATTCGCTGCCCGTAAGGTTTCAGATCCAGTTGCACAAGCTGATCTGGGGAGCAGACCGCTCGGGGGTTTAGGGGCCGTTGTGGTATCGCCAGCGCTTTTCTGGCGATGCCGCTACGGCCCCTGTCATGAAAGCCATTCCGAAAAGCTGAAATGGGAGTTTTTAGGAAAACGCCGGAATGGGTGTGAGCTGGACCATCAGGCCGAGTTTTTCGAGGTCGCGGATGTGTCTCTGGATGCTGCGGTGGCGGGACCTGGAGGAGGGTGGTTGGGAGATGGGCTCCTGGTAAGTGGCCC
>JANYJQ010000044.1 GCA_025358435.1 Holophagaceae bacterium | reverse complement strand
TCACAGCCGGACCATCAGTTTTGGCGCGAGCTTCAGCCGCCAGACGCCACAAATTTCTATCCAGGGCACCGGCGCCGACGTGATCCTGGATGGGCTCGCCCTCCTGAACGGAACACAGGTCGCGGACACCCATTCGATCCTTGACCATACCCAACCGGACTGCACCAGCCATCAGCTCCACAAGGCCATCGTGGACGACGAGGCCCGCGCGGTCTTCAACGGGCGCATCTTCGTCCGAAGGGGCGCCCAGGGCACGGACGCCCGCCAGCAGAGCCGCAACCTGCTGCTCAGCGAAAAAGCCCGCGTGGACACCAAACCGCAATTGGAAATCGATACGGATGATGTGAAGTGCGCCCATGGCGCCGCCATCGGACAGCTGGATCCCGAAGAACTCTTCTACCTCCAAAGCCGCGGCCTCAACGATCAGGCGGCACGAAACCTCCTGACCTATGGCTTTGCCGCGGATCTGCTGGCACACATTCCGGTCATGAGCCTTCGCCGCCAGTTGCGACAGGCTGTGATGGAACGAACGAATGCCACGGATCTGGCCTCTGACTTGGGAGAAAGGGCATGAGCGGACCCATGCTGGCCCCCCTCGACGTGGCGCAGATCCGCAAGGACTTTCCGCTGCTAACAACCCCCTTCCAGGGAAAACCTCTGCACTACCTGGACAGCGCGGTCAGCGGCCAGATGCCCAACGCCGTCATCGAGCGCATGGGGCATTACCAAAGGTTCGAGCACACCAATGTCCACCGCGGTGTGAGCACGCTGTCCCAAGAAGCTACGGACAGGTTCGAAGAAGCCCGTGAAAAAGTCCGCGCCTTCATCCATGCGCCCAGCGCCAAGCAGATCATCTGGACCCGCGGTACCACCGAGTCCCTGAACCTCGTGGCGCAAAGCTGGGGGCGCGCCAACATCCAAGAAGGCGACGAGATCCTGCTCAGCGCCATGGAACACCACTCAAACATCGTGCCCTGGCAGATGCTGGCGGCCGAGAAGGGCGCGAGCATCAAGGTCATTCCCATGGATGATCGCGGCGTGCTGGATCTGGCTGCGCTGGAGGTCCTACGTACTCCCCGTGCGAAGATCCTCGGCATCACGCACGTTTCCAATGTGCTGGGCACCGTGAACCCCCTGAAAGAAATCATCGCCTCCGCCCACGCCAAGGGCATCGTGGTGGTCGTGGATGGCGCCCAGGCCGTGCCGCACATCGCGGTGGATGTCGTGGATCTGGACGCGGATTTCTACGCCTTCAGCGGCCACAAATTGAGCGGCCCCACCGGGATCGGCGTGCTCTACGGCAAGAAAGAGCTGCTCGAGGCCATGCCCCCGTGGCAGGGCGGCGGGAGCATGATCCTTTCGGTGTCATGGGAAACGACCACGTACATGGGCATTCCGGGCAAGTTCGAGGCCGGTACGCCTCCCATCGCCGAAGCCATCGGTCTGGGCGCTGCCATCGATTACCTGAACGCCATCGGCCTGGATCGCATCGCGGCGCATGAACATTTGCTTCTGGAATACGCCACAGATGAGCTGAAAAAGATCGAGGGCCTGCGCATCATCGGCACGGCACCCGGCAAGGCCTCGGTGCTGAGCTTTGTGCTGGAGGGCATCCATCCCCACGACGTCGGCAGCATCCTGGATCACGAAGGAGTGGTCGTCCGTGCGGGCCACCATTGCGCCCAGCCGGTGATGAAGCGCTTCAACATTCCCGCCACCACCCGCGCCAGCTTTGCCTACTTCAACGATCAGGAAGACGTCGATGCCCTGGTGGCTGGCATCCACCAAGTGAAAGACATCTTCGGCGCTGACTCACCCGATTCCGAAGAGGAGCCAAGCTGATGGCCAGCGATCCCCGCGAGCTCTACCAACAGGTCATCATTGAGCACAATAAGAAGCCGAGGAATTTCGGCAAACTTGATCCCTGCACCCATCATGCCGACGGCCAGAATCCGCTTTGCGGAGATGAGTTGCAGCTCACTCTCAATATCCGGGAAGGCCGTATCGAAGACATCAAGTTCGAAGGCCATGGATGCGCCATCGATGTGGCTTCCGCATCGCTCATGACCGGCGCTGTCAAAGGGAAACCCGTGGTGGAGGCTGAGGCCATGGCCGAACAATTCCGCCGCATGGTCCGCGGTGAGTTGGACCCTTCGAATGAAGCGAACCTGCTCGGAAAGCTCACTCTCTTCCAGGGCGTCAAGGACCTTCCCGTCCGTGTGAAATGCGCCGTGCTTCCATGGGCCACACTGCACTCCGCCCTCAAAGGCGAAGCGACCGTGAGCACGGAATGAAAACATTCAATCCACAGATTTCACAGATTCCACAGAGGATTTTCCCTGATGAATCGACATTTGAATCTGTGGAATCTGTGTAATCTGTGGACCCTCAAGAATCTGTTGAATCTGTGGACCAATGCCCATGCCCAAGATCGCCGAG
>JANYJQ010000024.1 GCA_025358435.1 Holophagaceae bacterium | reverse complement strand
GGCGTCAGCTTGCCCGTCCGGCCCACATGCAAGGTGATGCCAAGCACCGTAGTGGTCGCCTGGGTGGCCGGATATTTGAAAGCGATGGCCCAGCGGGGGACGCGATCCGTGGTGCCAAGCCGTTGCTGGAGTGCCGCATCGCGGATTTTTATCACCACGCCATCTGTGTCGAAGGGCAGGCGCAACCGGTCCTCAGACTGATCCCGGATGAACGCCAGTACAGCATCCAAATCCCCTTCAGCCGTTCCCGGCATGGCGGCGAAGCCCCATACGGATAGTTGTTCCATCGCGGCAGCATGATTTTCGGCGCCCATCCATTGCCAAGGCAGGAACTGCAGACGACGCTCTGCCACGATTCGGCTATCCAACAGTTTCATGGTTCCGCTGGCCGCATTGCGGGGATTCACAAATCGCATTTCACCCGCCAAATCCCTTTCCGCGTTGATCTCTTCCCAGCGCCGGCGGGAGAGAAACACCTCGCCCCGAACTTCCATGTCAGCAGGTGCGCCACTCCTGAGCTTCAGCGGTATATCCGCGATGGCGCGGGCGTTGGCCGTGACATTCTCGCCCACTTCGCCGTCTCCCCGGGTGAGGGCTTCCACCAACATCCAGTTTTCATATCGCAGGCTCAAGGAAAGGCCATCCACTTTTAGTTCCGCGGCGAATTCCAGCTTGGTGCCTTCGGGCAGAAGCTTCAGCATCTTGGCATTCCAGTCGCGAAGTTCAGCTTCCGTATAGGCGTTGTCCAGGCTCAGCATGGGTGTGCGATGGTGGATTTTTTCGAAGCTCTCTACGGGCGGCGCGCCGACCCGGAGCGTCGGGCTGTTGGGATCTGCCAATTCAGGATGGGCACCTTCTAGATCCCGAAGCTGGGATTCCAGCGCATCGTATTCCGCGTCAGATATGACTGGCGAATCCTGAACGTAATAGCGCCGACGATGGTCGAGCACCTGATCGGCGAGTTCCTTCATGCGAGCACGGAGATCCTCGCCCTGCATGGTCACCTCGACTTGGCCTGATGGTGGATGTTCATGATTATGCCCAGGGCCAGGAAGAAGGCCAGCGTGCTGGATCCGCCATAGGTAAAGAAGGGCAGCGGAATGCCTGTGGTGGGAAGCGCTCCGCTCACCATGCCGATATTGATCAGGATATGGAATCCGAATATTCCCGCGGCTCCAACACAGAAGTAAGTTCCAATCGCCGTGGTTGCCTCTCCGGCGATTGCCAGAATCCGATGAAGCAGCACACCAAAAAGCGCGAGGGCCATCAGGATGCCTACGAATCCCCGTTCCTCAGCCCATACGGAGAACACGAAATCCGTGGTCTTCACCGGAAGAAAGTTCAACTGGGTCTGCGAACCGCTCATGTAGCCCTTGCCCCACAACCCACCTGCGCCAATGGCGATGCGGCTTTGATTCACCTGATAGCCCTTGCCTTTCAAATCCCGTGAAGGGTCGATAAATGTGAGGATGCGCTCTTTTTGGTAGACCTTCAGTTTGTAGTTCCAGGCCACGGTGCAAAGCAGCGTGAAGCCCAGCGCTCCTGCCATCACCCAGCGCCAGCGGATCCCGCGCAGCAACGGAAAGAGAAGCAGGATGGGCGTATAAGTCATCGCCACGCCTAGATCGGGTTGTTTGAGCACCAGGAACATGGGGAAGAACAGCAGCCCCGCGGCCCCGACCAGGTCCCAATTAGTGAGCGCTTCCGGCGATTTGGTGCCCAGACGATGGGCCACAAAAAGCAGGACCAGCCATTTCACGAATTCTGAGGGTTGAAGGCTCACTCCACCCAAGGACAGCCAGCTTTTCGACCCCGCCACAGTGTGCCCGATGACCAACACCACGAGAAGACTCAATAGCCCCGCGATATAGATCGACAAGCTGCTTTGCGCCAGACGCCGATAGTCGAAGCGGGAGAACAAAAGCATCGCAAGCAGGCCAAGTCCATTCCATACGCTCTGCCGAATCCACAACGATTGATGCGCGGTGCCTTTCCCCGCGGAGTAAAGGGTGAGCGTGCCAAGCGCGGTGAGAACCAGCACCAGGAATACCAATACGGGATCCAGGTTGCGGGTTGATTTGTTCAACCCAGCTGGCGTCAGTGGCGAATTCATCGCAGGCCCCCGGCATCATGGGGCTTGGGAACAACTTTTGAAGCGGGGGCTTCGGGCGCGATGACGGCCTTATCAATTGGTTCGGCTTCGGCCTCCTCGCTTTGAGCCTCCTCAAAAGCATCTGGCAATTTTCCGCCCGGGGCCGGCAACGGCCTTTTCAACCGGTCGAGGAACCAGTACTGACACAATTTCCGGGCGATCGGCGCGGCCGCATCGGCACCAAATCCGGCGTTCTCGACGACGACCGCCCAAGCTATTTGGGGATTCTCGTGTGGCGCGTAACCCGCGAACAGCGCATTGTCCCGGAACTGTTTGGCCAGGGTACGGTAATGCGCCTTGTCGACGAAGGCCGTGACCTGGCTGGTGCCGGTTTTGCCGCACATGGCGACGCCCGGGAGGGCCGATTTGTGGGCAGTGCCGGAGCGCACCACCTCGTACAGGCCTTCATCCAAGGCCGCCCATATTTTCGGATCGAGCCCTGTCTCCCGCGCTTTCGGGGGTGGGAGGGTTTTCATCTGCCCCGCTTCGTCGCGTTGGGCGTAAAGCAGATGTGGTGTGAGCACTTTCCCTTTGGCGCCAAGCATGGCGTAAAAGCGAGCCAGCGCGATGGGCGTGAGGCCGTTCTGTCCCTGTCCAATCGCCACGCTGATGGTCTCGCCGGCATACCATTTCTTTTCTTTGCGCCCATGCTTTGCCTTCCATTCGCGGCTCGGAATGCGCGAAGGCAACTCGTTGGGAAGATCCACCTGGGTAAGTTCCGTCAGCCCATATTTGGCTGCGGTCGCATGGATTTCGTCCACATCAAGCCGCATTCCCAGCTCATAGAAATATACATCGCAGCTGCGGGCGATGGCCTGCACGAGGTTCAGGGTTCCATGCACCCCGTCGCAACGGAATTCCCGGCCGTAATAGGTCTTCTTCCCATGGCAGGTGAACGTGGTTTCCGGCGAGATGATGCCCTTTTCCAGGGCGCAAAGCGCAATCAACAGCTTGTAGGTGGAACCCGGTGAGTAAAGCCCTTGGGTGGCCCGGTCGAGCATCGGCTGGGTTGGATTGCGCACGTACTGATCAACATTTTCCTGGCTCATGTGGCCAAGGAATGCGTTTGGATCGAAGGAGGGACTGGAGTAGAGGGCCAGGATACCGCCATCCCGTAGGTCAATCACCACGCCCGCGCCACGCTCTTCGCCAAAGGCGTCTTGCATGGTCTTTTGAAGACCAGAATCCAAGGTGAGATAAACGCTTTGCCCCGGTGTGGAATTCTCCAGGCCATAAAGCGCCACTTCGCGGCCTAGCTGATCCACCAGGCTTTTTCGTTGGCCATCCTGGCCCTTCAGCACATCATTTCGGGCTGCCTCGAACCCGCTGCGGCCCACGATCTCGCCCAGCTGATAACGACCTGGCTCTTTGGACATGAGTTGCGGATTCACTTCACCCACATAGCCGAGCACATGAGCGGCCAGTTCATCGCCCTGGTACACCCGCCGGGGCGCCACCTCGATGCTCAGAAAGGGGAATCGGGCCCGAAGATTTTCGGCCCGGGCAAGTCCTGCATCATCGAGGTTGTCCTGTACGATCAGAGACCTTTTCATCCCGGCGCTGAGCGCCAACTGCACGCGTCGCTTCAACTGGTCAGGATCCTGCTCCAACGCCCCGGCCAGGGATTCCACTTGTGCGAAATCCTTGGGCAGGTCCTCCTGCTGGATCACCAGGTGATGTGCCCTGCGATTATCCACGAGCCGATGTCCGTTGCGGTCGAAGATGATGCCCCTTGGCGCAGGCGTGGTACGCACTTTCACCGCCTGGCTGAGGGCCAGTTTCTGCAACTCGCTCCGTCGGACCACCTGCAGCCAGGCATAGACAAGGCCCAGGCTGAGCACCATCAGCCAGGCACCGGCCTGGAAGGTGGTCAACCGTTTGCGCAGCAGGTTTCTTTGGCGGAGATCCACGGCTACCTCTGATAGGCGGTGGGTTTCAATCGCCAAGCCAACATCGCCCAAAGCGGTGAAGTAAGCAAGGCCCAGACCCAGCCCCGGCCCCAGGTGTGAGCACCGGATGCCAAGGCTACCGCGAGATGCAACAGCAGCGCGTGCAGCAGTGTGAAACCCGCCAACCTCGCCCACCAGATCAGTCGCCTGTCAGGGGGCCAGAAACGATTGAAAAAAAGCACCGTCAGGGCAAGGGTCAGATCCACCCATGCAGCGCCGCCAGGATGGGGCACCATCCTCAGCGGGCCTTCTGACACCCAGCCCGCCGCCACTGCCCAAAGGCCTGCAACCAGCGGTACCTGTTCCAGGGGTGCCAACCCCAGCACCAAAGCCACATGGAACACGGCCTGGAGAGAAGGCCACGGCGCCGTAAAAAAGATTCCCACCAACGCCAAGAGGCAGATCAAGGACGACCGCACCCTGGCTGGTCCGTTGGGCACATTCATTGCGGCCCCTTTCCTGGACCCATGGGCGGCACCGCGGGTGGACTCACTTCAATTGGTGGCTTGGGCGGCAGCACCAGCAGCAGGTGCAGGCGATCCAAGGGCGCCGAGAGGGCTACCTCCACTCTCAGTTCGCTATCCCTGGGCCGAACCCGGCTCACGAATCCGATCAGCAGCCCACGGGGGAAAATTCGATCCAGGCCGGAGGTATATACCTCCTCGCCCACCTGGACACCTTCCTGGCTGCTGATGTATCGGATTTCTGCCATCCCCGGCCCCGTTCCCTGCAACACCCCTGTGGCCCGGCTTCGCGCCAGCATCACACCCGTCGAGGCATTGTAGGCATCCAACGGCAGGACGCTTGCCTGCCGCGGACCGACACTCCAGACGCGCCCCACAACCCCTTCCGGAGCGATGACGCCCTGATCCGGTTGAATGTTAAGGACTGAGCCCTGATCAATCACCAGGCCTCCAAAGGGTGCGTTCCGTGTATTGGCTATAACCCTGGCTGCCATGGTTTCCAGAGGCAGCTGTTGCTTGAGGCCCAGGAGGCGAATGGCCTCTTCGGCCTCGGCACGGCGGGGGCCTTCTTTGGCCTCCTGGAGTTCGAACAGCCCGACCCTGGATTTGAGCCGGGCAATCTCCTCTTCAGCGATGGCAAGGTTCCGGACTCTTTGATTCCTGGCTTCTCGGCTGGCCTCCCATTTTGCGGAGACTCTCAAAACCGGGCCTGAAACAAGATCCAGTGTTTTCAACAGACCCAAGCCAGGCCAACGCCCATTCACTACCCACAGTCCATGCCCAAGCCAGAGCAAGCCCAGGATCCAAGCCTGCCATCCTGCAGAGCGTAATCCGGTCCGGGAGGCCATTAGTCAAGAATCTGAATGCGCCTCAGGAAGGGGATGTCCTCAAGCAGCATGGCGGTGCCACGCACCACCGCAGTCTGCGGATCCTCCGCCCGATAGCACGGAAGATGGGTTTCCTTGCGTAGGCGATCATCCATGCCTTGAATCTTGGAACCTCCTCCGGTGATGCAGATGCCTCGATCAATGAGATCCGCCGCCAGCTGGGGGGGGGTTTCATTCAGCGCTTTCCGTACGAGATCAATGATGGCGTTGATGGGTTCCGAGAGGGCTTCACGGATTTCCGAGTCATTCAATGTCAAGGTCTTGGGAAGGCCCTCGAATTGATCCCGGCCGCTGATTTCCATGGTGCGTGACTGGTCAGAGGGAAAAGCCGATCCCAGTTCCCACTTCACACGCTCCGCGCTTGTTTCTGAAATGAGCACATTGTATTTCTCGCGGATGAATTTGATGATCGCCTCATCCATTTCATCTCCGGCCACTGTGATGGAATCGGAGAACACTTTGCCGTTGTATGAGATCACTGCGACGTCAGTGGTCCCTCCGCCGATGTCCACGATCATGCAGCCGCGTTTTTCATTGATGGACAGGCCCGCACCGATGGCGGCCACCATGGTCTGGTCTACCAGGAAAACCTCACCGGCCTTGGCGTCGTAGCAGACTTGCTTCACGGCCCGTCGCGCCACCTGGTGGGCCCTGGGTGGCACACTCACGACAATGCGGGTGCGGGCAAGGCCCTTGTTTGGACGGGCCTTCGCGATGAACATCGCAAGCATTTTTTCCGCGGCATCGACTTCGAATATCATGCCGTCCTTCATGGGACGCACGGTCTTGACACCCTGGGGAGCGCGGCCCAAGAGCTGCTTGGCCTCATCACCCACAGCTTCGACATCGCCTGTCAGGGTATTGATGGCCACGATGGAGGGCTCATAAACAACAATCCGTCCCGCCTGTTTGGTGTGAATCAAGACTGAAGCCGTGCCCAGATCGATTGCGAGGTCGGATGTGAACAGATTGGACCAGAATCCGGTTGAAAAAATAGACGCCACAGCTCAACTCCAAAGGAACCTCTTAGGATGCCATGGAGACTATGCAGATCCTAGCGAAAGGCTCAAAATGCATGACCATAGCGACCATCGCATGGCTGGCGGGGTCCTCTCCCCGATCCAAAGGCGGGCGATCACAGAGGACTGGAAGTCCTGTGTGATCGGGGGGTAGTCCCCCAACGCGTGTTCGGCGCGCTCAGGCTTCTGCGGCTTCCAGGATTTCACGGACCAATAGATCTGTGTCGAGGCGTTGTGGAAGTTCCTTGTGGTAGCCCCGAACCCAGCGTTCCCCCTTCACTAGAAAATAGGGAATCCCACGTTTGCCAGTGCCCGCTTCCAACCTCTCGGCTGCCCCTTCCACTATTTCAATGTCCACCTTCGGAAATTGGAGGCCTTGCTCCGCCAGCCATTTGTCGAGGCGACGGCAGTCTCCACACGATGTGGCGGAGTAAATCTGCAAGTCCAGCCCTCTGAGTTGAGATGTGTCATCCATGCGTCGATCCTTTATTCTCAAAAAGATATATAAGCATACAAATTGATTAATCGCCACGATTTTTCTAGCCAATGCGCAACCGCACCGGGAAAGGCAATTCAGGAGACTTGCCGGTTCCGCCATTGCAGCGCCCGCATTCCTCCTTCATTCTGGAATATTCGCGGAGAGAACACATGAAGCAGACGCCCTCGAACTTCCCAGCCACCCTGCTGCCCTTTGCCATAGCCCCCGTGTTCTTGCTGGCGCTCGCTTGCGGCACAGGTTCCCGTGATTCCAGCCCCGTGGTGGCCAATGTGGCTGGGCAGAAGATCACTCAGAAGGAATTCGAAGGGATTGTGCGGGCCTTGGCTCCCAAGCAATCGGACGCCGACATGCTGCTCACGGACCCTAAATTGAAGGAACGCCGTAATCAGTGGGTCGGAAACCTGGCTGAACAAAGGGCGTTGATTGAACTGGCCAAGCTTGAAGGCGTGGACAAGGATGTAAAAGTCCGCCTGCAAGCAGAATCCGCTCTGGCCGAGGTCTACAAGCGCGCCATTATCGAAAAACGTGCCTCCGCCCTGCTCCCGCCGGAAGCGGATCTGCATAAAATCTACGATGATGCGCTCGCCAAGCAAAAAGCGACGGGCAGCACCCAACTTCTTCCGCCCTTCGACGCAGTGCGGGCAGAACTTGTCCAGGCCTGGCAGCAAAAGCAGCAACAGCAAGCCCAAGAGCGCTTGGTGAAGGAACTGAAGGAGCGCGTGCCGGTATCCTATGGTGACGGCTACCAACCCAATCAGATCGGTGGCAACTGAAGATCATTACCCTCGGTTTCACTCAACAAATAAACAAGGACCCCCAAAAAGCGGGGTCTTTTTATTGTTGGTGCCTGGAGACGGAATTCCTCCCGGCGCCGCTCCCGCGGCTGGCTCGGCCGCTCGCTGTCTAGGGCCGCCTCCGGCCTGCGGTCGCTTCGCGCCCTACGGCCTCCGGGACGCGGCCCAAGACTGCTGAGATTCAATTCCGCCTCCGCCAACAAGAAAAAGGCCCCAAAAAGCGGGGCCCTTTTCTTGTTGGTGCCTGGAGACGGAATTGAACCGCCGACACATGGATTTTCAATCCATTGCTCTACCAACTGAGCTACCCAGGCAGGATTCATCAGGCTAGCAGAGGGCTGATGGATTTCAAGTGGGAAGTCCGGCGGTGATGAGGCAAACTGAAGGTTTGGAGGCCGTCATCATGGCGACGCCGAAGGCGAAAGAAATCCAGGTCCAGAAACCCGCGCAGAGCCTTGCTCATTTTCAACAGAAAATGGCTCAAGGGCAGGATCTGCAGACAGGGATGCTCAAACCATTGCTCATCGGCGCAAGCGTGGTGGTTCTCGTCGTGGCTGGATTTTTCGGCTTCAGCTCATGGCGTGATGGCCAAGTGGAGGCATTCGAATCCAACCTGGCGGAGATCACCAAGGGGTTTGATCCGGCCGGCCCTGCTCCGATTGGCGCTGATCAGATCGAAAAAACCATGCGCGACAGATTGCCGAAACTCGAAGCCCTTGCGAAAACGGCTCCGGGCTCGCGCAAGAGCTCGGCAGAAGGACTGCTTGCCGCCTGGAAGCTGTCTTTGGACGGGAAATCCACTGCGCTCCTAGCGCCCGCCAAAGATCCATGGACTCGCATCGCGCTGGCCCAGCGTGCCATCGCTCTCGGCCAGGGACAGGAAGCCTTGACGCTTCTTTCCTCTTTGCGGAACAGCGCATCGCCCAAGGAAGACTGGTCGAATCTTTACTGGAACACGCTGGTGGAAGCCGACCGGCTTGCCGGTAACCGTGACCAGGCCTGGAAGGATTACGCCGAATACAAGGACCGGTTCAAGGATCGCGCCGCCACAACTCTGATGGACCGCACCCTGCAAGGGATCTGAGCCAGAAATTGGAATCCGGTAAGCTGGTCTCTTCTTGAAAGGGCCAGCCATGGAATCCATGCGGATGTACGATCTCATCCACGCCAAGAAATCAGGCCGTGCGCTGAGCGCAGAGCAAATCGCTTTCTGGGTGAAGGGCGTCACCGAAGGCAGCGTTCCGGACGAGCAGAGTTCCGCGCTGCTCATGGCCATCTGTTGGCGGGGCATGAACACCGAAGAAACGCTCGCCCTCACGCTGAATATGCGCGATTCCGGCCACCGTGCGGATCTATCATCAGTGCCGGGCATCAAGGTGGACAAGCACAGCACCGGCGGCGTGGGCGACAAGACCACCCTTATCCTGGGCCCCATCGTGGCCGCCTGCGGACTCAAATGCGCCATGTTCAGCGGCCGCGGCCTGGGCCACACCGGCGGCACCGTGGACAAATTCGCCGCCATCCCCGGCCTGAAGGTGGAATTGACCGAGGCCGAATTCATCGCGAGCCTGGCCCAAATAGGCTTCGTCAATTCCGCACCGACCGGTGATTTCTGTCCGGCGGACCGCAAGCTCTATGCCCTGCGGGATGTGACAGCCACCGTGGAATCGATTCCTTTGATTACAGCGAGCATCATGTCTAAGAAGTTGGCTGGCGGCGCGGACGCACTGGTTCTCGATGTGAAGTGCGGCAGTGGGGCCTTCATGGCCACCCTGGAAGACGCCAAGATCCTTGCCCGCAGCATGGTGGACGTAGGCAAGGCCCACGGCATGAAAATCAAGGCCCTCATCACGCGCATGGACGAGCCTTTGGGCTGGGCCATCGGCAACGCATTGGAAGTCATGGAATCCGTTGAAATCCTTCGAGGCCAGCGCGGGAACTCGGTCCTGGCGCTCGAGAGTTTCAGGCTAGCCGCGGAAATGCTGATTCTCGGTGGCCTCGCCGGGGATCTTGAAGAAGCGCTTTCCAAAGTCCATGGGGTCGTTGCCGATGGCACTGCCTTTGACCTGCTCAAACGGTTTGTGGCACTGGAAGGTGGCGACGCCACTGCCTTGGATGATTTCAGCCGTCTGCCCCGGGCCTCTCGGCAAGTAGAGGTCAAAGCCGAGCAG
>JANYJQ010000169.1 GCA_025358435.1 Holophagaceae bacterium | reverse complement strand
CTTTCCAAGAAGATGCCGATGGCTCCAAGGTGCTGATCCTCAGCCTCAAGGCCGGTGGCGTGGGTCTGAATCTCACCGCCGCCACCCATGTGTTCCACTTCGATCGTTGGTGGAATCCCGCCGTGGAAGATCAGGCCACGGACCGAACCTACCGCATCGGCCAGACCAAAAACGTACAGGTCCACAAGCTCATCACCATGGGCACCCTGGAAGAAAAGATCGACGCCATGCTGGAAAGCAAGCGCGACCTCGCCGACCGCGTGGTGGGTTCCGGCGAAGGCTGGCTCACCGAACTGGATGACGACGCCCTGCGCCGCCTAGTGGCCCTGGACACGGATGTGGATTTGATGACCGAAGAAGAAGGCAATGGCAGTGCGCATCCCATCGAGCCGGTGCTTGCGCCCGAACCCGAAATACCTGAGCCAGAGCCCGAAGCTGCCCCAGCGCCACGACCAAGAATCGCGCCTAAGCCTGCCTCGAAACCCGTTCCAAAGCGACGCATCGTGGCCAAGAAAGGGGTGATCGGATGATCCACTCCAGCGAACGCTTCGGCACCACGTGGTGGGGTCGCCTGTGGATCAGTGGCCTCGAAAAATTGGGCGACGATTACGAAAACCGTCTGCCCCGCGGCAAAAAGTATGCAGAAGAAGGCGCAGTCAGCCATTTCACCGTGAAGCCCGGCGAGATCCAGGCGAAGGTGCACGGCCGCAAGACCTACAACGTGACCCTGGGCCTGCCTGCGCTCAGCCCTGCCCAGTGGGAAAAGGCGCTGGAGCGAATTGCCCTGGAAAGCCGTTTTGTGGCCAGCCTGTTGGCGGGCGAGATGCCCCAGGGGCTCGATGAAACCTTCCGCGAAGCGGGCGCCAGCCTCTACCCGCGCGTGCCCAAGGAACTGCAAACCCACTGCGATTGCCCGGATTGGGCCAACCCTTGCAAGCACGTGGCCGCCGCCTGCTACATCATGGCCGAAGCCTTGGATCGCGATCCCTGGCTGCTCTTCGATCTGCGAGGCATGACCCGGGATAGCATTCTGGAAGCGCTCCAAGCCCAACTGGACGCCACCACTAACAGCACCGAACCCGCCCCCCGCAAGCGCGGCCGCCCCAAGAAGGTGGTGCCGCTGTCCGAACTGTTGGCGCAGAAACACGCCTTCGCCGATCCCTGGCTGCGGGTGGACCCCGATGACTTTGATGTGCTGGCGGGACCGCTGCCGGAATTTATCATTCCCCGCAACCTGCCCGCTGATCCCAGCGTGTTCGTGCAGCTAGGCCCCTTGCCCCACGCCCGCATTGAGGCCAGTCTCTGTCTGGCCGCCCTCATGCACCGCACGGCCCAGGTGGTGCAAACCCAGATCGAAGAAGGCATCGATAACCTGGAAGACCCCGAAGCCGTCCCTGGCGAGGCGCTGCCCATCTCCCCCTTCGAGACTCCCATTCCACCGCCACCCCCGCCCTCCAATCGCAACTGGCGGGGGAAGAAACGGCGCTGGGGAAAGTAAGGACACTCCGGGCCAAAACGATGGTTGGAGGTTGACGCCATGCCAACTGAAAAGCTAATTTTTGGTTCTCGGATTTGAGGGAGACCGCAGGCAGGCATCAGACATGTGCGTTGATGTTGGCAGGATAGGCTCCGACGAGCCCTGCGGTTTCCACGCAGAAAAAAACTGAACCGCCAAGACGCGAAGGCGCCAAGAATGACCTTCGGCGGGTTCGCATAAGGCCGCCGGATCCCGCACCGCGGGATCTCCGCTGCAAAGGCAGCGGATCGTGTCTACGGCCAGCAGGCCGCACCTGATATGCGGACTGCTGGCCATAGACACGACAGGGGCGGCCGTTGACGGGGCTCAAATACGCCTGCTTTTCTTCGCGAAGGCGCCGCTTTGTGCCTTGGCGGTAGCTTTTTTCTCGGTAATTCCGAAACTAATTTTTCTCGTCAAGAATTGGGCCTCCTCGAAGATCCCCTGCATCTTACCGATGTAGAATTCCCTTATGCATCCTGAAGAACGAAGGAGACAAGGCACATCGCGCATCGTCCGGCTTCATGACCCACAGAGCCCGGAATTCGAACTGCCAGCAGGCTCATCCCCACAGGCACGGATGGAAGAGTTGTGGGATCTCACCCTTGAATACTTGACATG
>JANYJQ010000161.1 GCA_025358435.1 Holophagaceae bacterium | reverse complement strand
CAGCATCCCAGAAGCGGGTGTCCATCCTTACCAGATTCGCGTATGGCGCGTTGATGAAGACTTTGATAGAGACGGCAGTTCCCTGTTTATCAAGGTCGAAGCCCACTACTTCGCCCACACGGATCTGACGGTAATGCACTGGGGAGCCGATATTCAATGAGCCCAATTTTTCGGATCGAAGCCTGAACAAGGAACCGGGTCGTTGGGATGTGTCGATGCTCGGCGTTTCCAAACCTTTGTAATCCCTGGCGAAGATGGTGGTCTCGCCGGGCGCGCCTGGATCCATACCGATGTAGGCGCCCGAGAGCAGAGTTCCGAGCCCTGAAATTCCTGCGGTGCCGAAGCGGGCCCTGACCACCCAGAAGCGGCTATTTTCAGACAACAGGCCGGCAGCCTCCCGCTTCATCTCGGCCTTGACCACGACATGGCTAAGGTCCTTGCTCAGGCTGATGGCGGTGACCTTGCCGATATCAACGTCCTTGTGGCGGATGCGCGTCTGGCCCGCCTCGAGGCCTTCTGCGCCAAGGAAGGTGATGGTGATCGTCGGCCCTGTTTCGGCGTAGGCCCGCACCGCCATCCACACGCCGATGAATGCGGCCACAAGGGGGATCAACCAGACGATGGAGGGGCGTCGCTTTACCTGGACCTTGGCTTCAGGGACATCGCTGATGGGCAAAGATTCGGATCGGTCATCCAAGGGTTCACCCATGTTCAGGCTCCTCCCGCCTGCGAGGCGCTAATGATAAAGAATCCCAGACGAGCCTGGGATCGAAACACCGGACGGCCAGCATGGTCGAGAACACCATGAGGGCGAAGGCCACCGATCCAGGGCCGGGCGTGATGTTGGCCACACTGCCCAGTTCCACCAAGGCGACCATGAGCGTGAGAACGAAGATATCCACCATGGACCAGCGTCCCACCATTTCCGTCAGGCGGTAGAGCCGGGCCCGATGCTCAGGCCAGTGCGAGGAGCCTCGGCGCTCCGAAATCAGCAGGTAGGCCAGGATGATGATTTTAAGGATGGGCACCACCACGCTGGCGATGAAAATGATCAAGGCCAGGGGCCAGGACCCCGTTCGCAGGAAATAGAAGACGCCGCCCATGATCGTGTCTGCCTGGACGCGACCCAGGGAGACCACCCGCATCACCGGCAGGAGATTGGCGGGGAGGTACAGCAGGATGGCGGTGATGAGAAGGGCCCAGGTGCGCTCCCGGCTGTTCAGCTTCCGGCTGTTCAGCGTTGTCCCGCATCGTGCGCATGAGGTGCTTTTCAACGGGGAGAGGAGCCCACAGGTTGGACAGGCGACCAGGTTTGCCTCCCTTGCGGTCCGAGCCCCCCTTGGAGGGTTGCTGGGGGATCCCTTTGGTTGATCTCCCAGGGCTTCCCAGACCGAGGCGTTGTCCAGGGCTGACACGGCCGCCGCGGCGACCACGATGAAAGCTCCAAGTGCGTAGATGGAAGGACCGGGCACCACCACGGCCATTTTGGCCAGCTTCACGTAAGACACCATGATTCCCAAAACGAAGACTTCCGTCATTCCCCAGGCTCCGAATTGCTCCACGATCCGGAAGACCCACACCGTCCACTGGTTCGAGCGCTGCCATCGGACCTGCAGCAGCACGTAGATCATGCCGCTCAGGTGGGCCAGCGGAGCCAGGATCACCGTGGTGATCAGGACTGCCGACAACCAGGGCCAGCCCAGGTTGGCCAGGATGCGCGCGCAGCCTGGAATGGAGGCTTCCTGAACGGTGCCGTGAAGCCGGAGGGACATGACCGGAAACGCAACGGCCAGGCAGAACAGGACCAGCGCTGCGAAGTGCAAAGCAAGCGCCACGTCCTTGGATTCGTGTCCACCGCTCCGAAGGAGGCCGCCACAGCGGGTGCAGGATGAGATCCCTCTCCTGGGTGGTGTATTCACCCAATGGAGAAAATCGCACTCCGGACAGGCCATGAGAATGGAGCCATGGGTGGCAGGGGAACTTGCGGAGGTTTGCACGATGCATGGATTCTGAACCCAGAGGGTGGGAACGGGCAACCGGAAGGACTCGGTTCCCGGACCATTTAGCTGTACCCACCCCGCGTACCTGGACTGGATTTCGAATTTTCCGCCCTACTTCCGCACCAGCATGTGTTTGGCGAGGAATCCCTGGAAACGGCCCAGCGCCAGCGCCAGGTGAAGAGTACCGATCAGAAGCAGGCATCCCACGACCGCCGACAGGATCACCACCAGGACGGGATGCTGCACTTCGAGCCCGTTCCAAAGTTCGATGCTCGGAAGGCCCACGAATAGGGAGGCGATGGGAACAGCCATGAGACCTAGGGAAAGTGAAAGGCCAATGATCATGAGCACGAAGAAGAGGATGCCCAAGGGGAGATGCAGCACCATATACGCCAGGCTGGTCCAGGTGTGGCCATCGGTCAGAAGATTCTTCAACCGTTCCATCCAGCCCTTGCCTTCAGGCAACAAGCTCGGCCGGCGTGGCATGCGCACGTCCAGCAGGGCTTCCACGATGCGGCCTTCCACCAGAGCCAGCATCCGCACGGAGCCCAGGAAAGCGATGGCGAAAGGGATGCCGATGATGAGTACGAAAAGGCCTGCTGAAAGGCTCAATCCGGTAATCGCCCAAGTGAAGAAGAAGATTCCTGTGGCCAGGGACATCACCAGGTAGAGTAGGGAAGTATAGGCCTTCGGTGTCTTCAGGACCTCGAAAAACCCCGGCCAGGGAGCCAGTGGCGCATCGGGCTCGGCAGCCACCAGGACACCTTTGGGATGGAGCGCCTGGGCCACCACCGCTTCGCGCTCCAGGTAGGCTTCGGCCACTTCCTCCGGTGTCTCGAAGGCCGCCAAACCCGAAGCCAGGGCTTCGGGTTCGGTCATCTCCGGATGCTCCACCCTCAGGGCTGCGATGGCGCTTCCCAGGTGGGCTTCCGCATCCCACAAGGCATCCTGCACCAGGGCGGAATCGGCCCCGTGCAGGGCTGATTTCAGGGCCTTCAAATAAGCTTCGACGGACTCATACATGATTGACCCCTTTCAACATCGCGTTCACGCATTGGCTGGTCTGTTTCCATTGCAGGGTCCAGGCGGCCAATGCCTTGCGGCCGTCCTTGGTGATCCGGTAGTACTTCCGGGGCGGGCCCGCGATCGAGGGTTCCACGCGGCTATCCAGAAGCCCATAGGACTCCAGCGAACGCAGCGCCGGATACAGCGCTCCCAGTTTGGTGATCGGGGCCCGCTCCTCCAGTTCCTTGGCGATGTCGTAGCCGTAGCGCGGCTCCGTGGCCTGGGCCAACGTGGCCAGCAGCAGCAGACCCACGGTCCCCGCGTTCAGCTCCTTCTGGAATTTGCGTTCCAGGTCGTCCAGCAGATCGGGTTCCATGAGCGCCTCCATGTACTGTGGTACGGGCAATATGAAGATAGTATTAGTGTGAAGTTAATAATAGTAAACCCCGGCGATTGACTGGCCCCGGGCACCGGGTCTCAGCCGCCGCAGCGCCTATGGGTATTCCAGAAACCCAAATCAGCGCGGGGTTCGCAAGCTCGGCCCTGGGTCCTGCTCGCCGCTTCAGTCTCGCCGGCGGATCATTTATCTGGGTTCAACTCCGCATCAACCCTTCATGCCATTCATACCTGCGAGGTGCAGTGCTTGCAGCGGGTGGCTGCTTTGGGCACGGACTCCAGGCAGCCTGGGCAGGTCTTGGTATCGCCCGCAAGCGAGGGGTCTTCCTTCTTCTTCAAGGAACCCAGGCCTTTCACGAAAACGAGGAATACAACCAGAGCGATTAGCAGGAAATCCACCACGGCGCCCAGCACCGGACCGATCTGGAATTTGCCCAGGGCCCAGGTCTGCCAGTCCCCCTTGGGAAGCACATAGCCCACCAGCGGCATGACCAGCCCACTCACCAGGGCCGTCACAATTTTGCCGAAGGCCCCGCCGATGACAACGGCCACGGCCAGGTCGATGACGTTGCCCTTGGCGATGAAATCCTTGAAGTCGTTGGTCATGGACATGAAAACCTCCGGTTTGGATGAATAATTTTCATACTTTGCCCTTCACTGAGAACTCCAGGCAAGGAAATACTTCCTGCCCGCACTTGGCCCGACCGCGCGCCCCATGCGATGCTGAGACACCAATTCCAACAAGGAGCAGTCATGGCTGAAGAAAAAAAATCGTCCGTTCTCAAATGGATTCTCATCGGGTGCGGCGGCATCGTACTCGCCGGGCTCCTGGTGATGGGCGGTTGCGTCTGGTTTGTGAAAGGCAAAGTGGATGACGCGAAACTATCCGTGGATAAGGCCATGAAAGGCGCAACGGCCGAGGCCCGTGGCCCTGTCGTAGCCCTATCCGTCATGAAGCCCTTCATGGGGATGATGCTCGCGGCCGCCGACAAGCCAGCGATGGACAAAATGTACGCGGATATGGAGGCCAAGGCTTCCAAACTCGACCCCCAGGACGGCAAGGACCTCAAGGCTGCCATGGATGCCTACAACGAAAGCAACCGGGGGGCCGGCGCCGATCAGGCCGCCCGCCAAGCCGCTGCCCGAAAACTGATTTCCGATGCCCAGGCGGTGTTGGACAGGCACTGAGAAATTGGCTCTGGGCTCTAGGCTCTGAGCTCTAGGCAGTTCAGAATGAGGCGGCCCTTCGGGGCCACTTTATTTTTGGCCAAAGCCCAAAGCCTACATCACGGCCTTCATCACCACCTCAGGTGTCAGTTCCTCCAGGCACTGCCTGCGCAGGCACTGCCTTTCCCGGCAGGGGGAACAAGCGATGTCCGTGCGCAGCACCTCGCCTGCTCCCTCCGGCAGGCCAGCCACCACTGGATCCGAAGGGCCAAAGATGGCTGTCACCGGAACTCCGAGCAGTACGGCGAGATGCAGCAATCCGGTATCTGGCGAGATGACGCGATCGGCTTGGCGGAGGGCAGAGGCCAGGACCCAGAAATCCAACTTGGGAAGCGCCGGAACCCCTGATTTGCCGGGCAACCAGGCTCGCAGATCCTCTTCTTCGGGGCCCATGGACCATCTGAGTTCGGCTTGTCCCTGAAGCAAGCTCGCCAGCCTGGTCCAGTGCCTCATAGGCCAGCGCTTGATCGCCCCGCGCCTGGATGCGCCAGGCACCAGCACAATGCGCGGCCTTCCATCCGATGCCCAGATATCGCCGGGATCGGGCAATGGCACATCCTTCAAGGCAGGATGGAACCGTCCGAGGCCATCCAATCCTTGGCTTTCCCCGAACGCTTCGCTGAGCCCGAGCGCCTGTTGATACCGGGACAGGCGGCGCCATGGCAACGGATGGTTTTGCATCCAGCCCGCACCCTCCTTCGTCACGCCGTCGCCCCAACGATCCTCGATGCCCGCGAATTTTGGAATCAACGCGGATTTCAGGATGCCGTGGAAATCCAGGCTTGCATCCGCGCCGCGGATCTCAGCGGCCGCTGCCTTCAACTCCCGAACGGCATTCAGGGGATTCGAGAGCTCTTTGCGCCTTACGATGACGGGTTCCAGCCAGGGCAGAGGCGCCAACAGAAAGGCATGGCGGTCTTCGATCACAGCCTGGAAATGTACGTCTGGAAAGGCTTTGCGCAGGTTCGACCAGGCAGGAAACACGCGCAGGATGTCGCCCAGAGCGGAGAGTCGGAGTAAAGCGATACGCATCCAGGGATTGTATGCCAAGGGCCCTGTTTCGACCCGAAGCCTAGTTGGAATCCTCCCGGTTCTTGACTTTCTCCGCGCCGTCCCGCGATCAAGTGGGAAGATGACCCCATGAGCGAATTCGCCCGGGACCATTCCAAAAGTCCGCCGCCCAGCGGAAGGGTGGAGGTCGTGCTCAGGCGGTTTGCCCGGGTGAGCTATGGCGTGGTCGTCCTGCTGATCTATGTGCTGGCTTCCGCAGCCCTCGGTTTGGCGCTGGCTCCGGTGTTGTGGGGCTGGCATCGCTTCGCGGCCTTGGGCGCGGCTTGGCCGCCAGTCCTGCATTGGATCTGGCTGGGATTCCTCGGCTCATTGTGCTTTTTTGGATTCGGCCTGCACCTGATCGTCGTGGTGCCAATCTTTAATTTTCTGCTGCCAACGCGGGTGAAGCCCTTCAAGGGTGGCTACTACCAGCTGGTGGCCGTGCCATGGCTCCTGCACAACGCCTTGTTCTATCTCGTGCGCTTCACCTTTCTGCCCTTCGTCACGCTGACGCCCTTCGGCGTGTGGTTTCTCAAGGCCATGGGCATGAAGATCGGCCGCCATGCATTCATCAACACTGAATACATCAGCGACCCCCAGCTCATCACCATCGGCGACGATGCGGCACTGGGGGGATCGGTGCGCATTTTCGCCCACTATGGCGGCGGCGGAAACCTGGTGGTGGCACCCATCATGATCGGCCACAAGGCCACTCTCGGCGCCGGCTGCTGCGTCATGGGTGATGTGGAGATCGGCGAGCGCGCCGTGATCCTGCCCCAAAGCGTGGTGCTGCCGGGAAGCCGTGTACCTGATGGGGAAACCTGGGGCGGCATCCCGGCTCGCAGGATCACCCGGGAGGAAATGGACATGATGAAAAATGACATCCGGGGGGAAGTCGATTAAGCAGGCACCACCAACGGTTTCATCCCACCTATCGCGTGCATGCGCGCTCCCGCTCGGCCTTCGGCCTTGCGGAGGCGGGAACTCCCACCTATCGCGCGCATGCGCGCTCCCGCTCGGCCCTCGGCCTTGCGGAGGCGGGAACTCCCACCTATCGCGCGCATGCGCGCTCCCGCTCGGCCTTCGGCCTTGCGGAGGCGGGAACCTTCCTGAGAGACATCCCGGCTAGGCGGATCACCCGGGAAGAAATGGACATGATGAAAATAATTCGTGCGAAGAGGCTTGGGTGCTCGATCTCGGAATCCTGGGATGAATTCACTTCCCTGGATGTTTGATCAGGTCTTCAAGAGTCATCAGGACTTCTGGATCTTCCGGACGTTCTTCGGGATTCTTGGTGGTGAGGCGTTCCACCAGGCGCACAAGGCGGCGAGGCGCATCGGGCCGCAGTGATGCCAGATCGGGGAGCTCCATCGAGCGATGCATGTCCATGACAGCCAGGGGGTGATCCGCCTGAAAGGGCGCATGGCCCACCAGCATCTCAAAGATCATGATTCCCAGGGCGTAACGATCCGCCGGAGGACCCACCCGGGAACCCTTCAGGCTTTCCGGGGCAGCATAGGCTGGCGTGCCCAGAAAGAGCGCGGTCGTGGTCAACCCCACAGCGTCCAACACCCGGGCGATGCCGAAATCCATCACCTTCGCGTGCCCTTCGCTCACCATCACATTCGCTGGTTTCAGGTCCCTGTGCACGACCCCTTTCCCGTGAGCGTGGGCCAAAGCTTGGGTGATCTCGGCCCCCAATTGAAGCACCTCTGAGATCTCCAGTTTCCCCTTGCGGGACAAGTAGTCCTGCAAGGTTTCTCCTTGAACCAACTCCATGGCCATCCAGGGCATTCCCGATTCTGGCGACAGGTCCACAAGGCACACGATGGTGGGGTGGTCCAAGAGCGCACCAAGCCGGGTTTCCTGCCGGAAGCGGTTCATGGCATCCGCATCCTGGATCATGTGGGAGTGAGGCACTTTGACCGCTACGGGCAATCGGTCGGAACGCCGGTACCCGCCATAGGTGGTGGCAAAACTGCCCTGGCCCAGAACCCGCTCAAGGACATAAGACCCGCTGCCCCTGCGGGGCGCCACGTGGGCTGAAAGCCCAAGGTGGGAATCGCTAGTTCGGGGGTGTCAGCTTGATAGGTGCGGGCCAAGCGGCGCAGGCTCATCTTGAGGGATGTCCTAAATGGTGGCCGC
>JANYJQ010000141.1 GCA_025358435.1 Holophagaceae bacterium | reverse complement strand
GGCCCGAGGAATCATCAGTGTGACACAGTTTCCGTGAACCACGGATGCTGCCGGTAATCATCCAGCAGCACGCGGAACACCACTTTCACCGTCACCATCAGGGGCACTGCGAAAAGCAGGCCCAGGAGGCCGAACCAGTGTCCGAAGGCGACCAGCGCGAGCAGCACTTCCAGGGGATGAAGCCGGCTGGCGCGGCCCACCCACACAGGCGTGAGATAGAGGCCTTCAATGGCCTGCACGGCGGCGAAAGTCAGGGCCACGGCGCCAAGCCGCGCGCCGGTTGCACCTTGCAGCATCTCCAGCACCAAGGCCGGGGCCAGGCCAACAAGGTAGGACGAATAGGGAATCACGGTGAAGAGTCCCGCCAGAATGCCCAGGATCCATCCGTAGGGCACGCCAAGTATGGTGAGCGCCAATCCCTGCAAGACCGACATGGTGAGGGCCACGGCGATCTGGCCCCGGATGAAGCCGCCCAGCCGTTCGTGGATCTCGGAAGCCATGCCGCGGGAGCGGTCCCTGAACCGCGGAGGCACCAGCGATTCCACGGAGGCGAGCATCCGCGGACCGTCCAGCAGCAGATGGTAGAGGATCAGCGGCACGAGGATCAGCGTGACGCCCGTGAGGACGAAGCCCAGCAGGCCCGAACCAGCCTGCAACAGGCCTTTTAAAGCTGAGGCAGGATCCAAGGCATCCATGGCGCTGCGGGCCTTTTCCACCCAGGCGGGGTGGGTCAGGAAGATGGGATAGAGCTTCTTCATCAACAGTTCCTGCCATTGGGGAAGCGAGGAGAAGAGCCTGAAAAATTGGAACGACAGGATAGGCAATATAAAAACCAGGATCGCGGCCACCGAAGCCAGCGCTGCGAACAAGACGAAGACCACGGCGAAGCTGCGGCGAACTCGAAGCGCCAAGATTTCAACCAATGGGCTCAGCAGGTAGGCCAGCACCATGGCGATGAAGAACGGCATCAAGGCTTGGCGCAGGAGCCACAAGGCCACGATCAGGCCGAGGAAGATGGCCATGAAGCGAAGTGGCAGCCCCCCGAGCAATGCTTCCATCGCACGGCGCGGACGGGGTTCGTCGCTCATATTCCCTCAGCCTCGACGGGACCGCGGAAATAGTAGTGGATGCCGCTGGCAAGCACCAAGCTGGCCATGGCGTAGTAGATCCACGGCAGGGCAAACCGTTGCCAAGGCTCCGGCCCCTGCGCGTTTGCCAGCAGACACACACCCAAAGTCACGATTTGCGCGCCGGTGGTGAACTTGCCGAGCATGGAGGGCCGCCGGTTCAGGCCGATGTGCTGCACGAGCGAGAGCAGCGCCAGAAAGGAGATCACCACATCCCGGCTGATGGAAAGAATGGCCACCCACGCGGGGATGGGGAATTTTAGATGGTCTTTGGGCAGGGCCATGAGGATGAAGGCCGTGGTCATCAGCAGTTTGTCCGCCGCGGGATCCATGATCGCCCCCAAGGCGGAGCTTTGGTTGAAGCGCCGGGCAATCCAGCCATCCAGCAGATCAGTCAAACCAGCGGCGACGAAGATGATCAGAGCCGCCCAGAGGTGGTTGTACCAGACCGCGATGGCGAAGAAAGGCACGGCCAATATCCGAAGCAGGGTCAACGCATTCGGGATGGTGAGGGGAGTCATATGGAGTCCAGGGGTGAGCGCGGGCCGGGGAATGCAGTGTATCCAACTAGGTGCGGATGGGCGTGGCTGAAAAGCTCGGCCAGCGGCCCGGGAATCCGGATATCCAAGGTTCCGGCACAATCGGGCGTTTGAATTACCTGTCCACCTCGGCAGAATATTCCATGACCCCATCCACGAGATCCCACCGGCCAATTCCAGTGGCAGCGCCTCAGACTCTCGGGCACGAGCCGTTCGTGCACGTTCCCAATCCAGGTTCAGCAAGGAGTTCAACATGGTGATGGGCCGTTGCATCTCAAGGTGTCTGGCACTGCTTTTCTTTCTCAGTGCTGCTTCAGGCGCGCTGCGGGCCCAGGAGCCTCGCGCGGCTGTGCCTCCACCAACCATGGACGCCTCCGATCTCGTGGTGAAATCCACCCTCGGCGCATCTGCGGAACCAGATCCCTCGGGCACGCATACGGGCGGGATTTCCGATATCGCGGCAGCCAAGGCAGGGTCGCCCACGCTTGGGGAAGTCGCCGCGGAAGTGGGCCACACCAAAGTCGCCATCAACATGATGTGGATCCTGCTCACGGGCTTCCTCGTCTTCTTCATGCAGGCGGGATTCGCCATGGTGGAAACGGGTTTCACCCGCGCCAAAAACGCCGCCCATACGATGTCCATGAATCTGTTGATCTACCCGACCGCCACCCTTGCCTTTTGGGCCTGCGGATTCGCCCTGATGTTCGGAGGGCTGGGGCCACTGGGCACGATTGGAGGCTTCGCCGGATTGAGCCACGAACATGGCATCACTGTTTTCGGAAAGACTTTCGGGCTTTTCGGTTCAACGGGTTTCTTTCTGAGCGGCGCCACCTACCATGTCGCGGTATTCGCCCTCTTCATGTTTCAAACGGTGTTCATGGATGCCACGGCCACCATCCCGACCGGTGCCATGGCTGAACGGTGGAAATTCAAATCCTTCTTCATCTATGGATGGTTCGTCGGGGGTTTCCTCTATCCGATATATGGAAATTGGGTCTGGGGAGGCGGCTGGCTTTCCCAGCTGGGCTCTCTGTTGCATCTGGGCCACGGCCATGTGGACTTCGCGGGTTCCTCGGTGGTCCATCTTGCGGGCGGCGTGATGGCTTTTGTCGGCGCCTGGTACATAGGGCCGCGCATCGGGAAATACAACAAGGATGGTTCCGCCAATGTCATTCCCGGACATAACATTCCGATGGCGGTCATCGGAACGCTGATCCTGCGCGTTTGTTAGTCCTGTGGGGGCCGCTCTGATCGGAGTGGTGGCGGGTGTCATCGTCGTGGAGGTCACGTTCCTCCTGGAACAAGTGATCAAGGTGGATGATCCTGTCGGAGCTGTGGCGGTGCATGGCGCCAACGGAGCCTGGGGCTGCCTTGCCTTAGGTCTTTTTGCGGATGGCACCTATGGCGACGGTTGGAACGGCGTGGCGGGAACCGTGCGCGGCCTCTTCTACGGCGGCGGCTGGAGCCAGTTCGGAGCCCAGACCATCGGAGTGATCGTGAACATCTTCTGGTTCGGGCTCGCGAGCTTCGCCCTGTTCTGGATGATCGACAAGATGACGGGCATGCGTTCGAATCCCTCCCATGAAATCCAAGGGCTGGACATTCCGGAGATGGGGGCGCCAGCCTACAGCTCGGTGGATGTGATCATGCCAAGCGGAAAATTATCGCAACAGTCTCCGGCCACGCACCGGAAGAGCAAATTCTGATGCGGAACAGAAAGGCGGCGGCCCTTCTCGAAAGCTGCTTTCCTCTTGTGAATCCACCCGCCAACTGTTGAAGGAGCCCACTCCCATGACGAAGAAAATCGAAGCGATCATCCGTGAAGAAGCCTTGGATGCGGTCAAGAATGCCCTTCAGGAAATCGGCATCATCGGCATGAATGTATTCGAGGTGCGCGGGCATGGCCGGCAGGGCGGCATTGAATTGTCCTGGCGGGGAACCTCGTACCGCATGGACATGATCCCGAAGATGCAGATCAATATCGTCCTGAGCGACCACAATGTGGAGAAGGCCGTCGAGACCATCATCCAGATGGCGCGGACAGGGGCCTCCGGCGATGGTGTGATCTTCATCTATCCCGTGGATGATGTGGTGCGCATCCGCACAGGCGAGCGCGGCCACGATGCCCTGCAGTATCCCGACGATATCGATGCGCGCCATGATCAGGCGACCGGGGAGTGACTCCGGGGGCTTTTTGGTATACACAAAACGGCCTCCCGGAAATCCGGGAGGCCGTCACTACATTTGTTATCGCAACAGCTGTCTGCTAAAGAACAGAAGCCTAGAACCTTAAGCGGATGCCGAGCTGCACCTCGCGGGTGCGGTCCTTGTTGACGGCGGCCAGTTGTCCGAACGCGGGGTTAGTAGCGCCCGCGGAAGTGTCCGCCTTGTAGTAGGCGGCGGGAACCGTGAAATCGGCCTTGTTGAACAGGTTGTAGACGTCCAGGATGCCTTCGACCCTGAACCTGCCGCTGATCTGGAAAATCCTGCTGAGGCGGAGATCGATCTGGGTGAAGCTCGGCTGGCGGAGATCATTGCGGGTGTGGCCCGGCCAGATCTGGTTGATCATGCCATCGTGGTTGGTGTCGATGGCATCGTAGGCCGTGTAGGGCAGGCCTGTCTGGAACAGGCCCCGGATGGAAGCCTCGATGCCCCATACCACGGGGAAATAGGCCACCACGTTGAGCACGACCCTGCGGTCGCTGTCGCCGTAGCCGTAGTTGCTGGCGGGATTCTGTGGATCCGGTGTGAGCGAGGCGCCCAGTTCATTGCTGTAGTCGCCTGAATTGGAGCCATAGGTCCCGCGCTCGAAGGAGCCGGTATCCTGCGCGCTGGAAATGGTCAGATTGGCATTGATCCCGGTTCTCTCATCCCAGGTCTTCTTGGCGGTGAAGCTGAGGCCCCGGTAGTGGCCCCAGCCATCGGTCTTCACAAGGTAGACGTCGCTGAAGCCGCCGGGAGGATTGCCCGGTGTAATCGCGCTACCGTTGAAGTCCACGCGGATGCCCCGGATGATGGCGTAGTTGGGGCGGTTGGACGTGGACCAGGAGTCGATGCCCGGCGTATAGCCATCGTTGTAAGCCGAACCGCCGACCTGGTTGAGATTGATGTTCTCGAAGCGCTGGAGGTTTTCGTACTTGACGTAGGTGGCGGTCACACCCAACACCAGGTTGTTCCCGAAGTCATGCTCGGTACCCAGGTTGATCTTCTTGGACTGCGAGAGCTTGTTGCCCGGATCCCAGAGGGAGGAAGCTCCGGCTCCTGAGGGGAGATTGGGCAGGTTCGCATCGCTCACCTTGCTCATGGAAGTGCCGTTGATGAGCTGTGAAGCGCTGAGAAGGCCTGAGTTATAGGTATTGAGGATGTTGGTGGCGCTGGTGGAGCGAAGATTCAGGGCGTAGTTGGTGATGATCTGGCCGTTCCCAGTCATGGTGTTGGAGTGGAGCAGCAGCGGTGTGGGACTCGTGAAGACACCGACCCCACCGCGAATCACAGTCTTGCCTTTCCCATCCACATCCAGCGTGAAGGAGAGACGAGGATCCACCCCGCTGCCACCGAACCCTTTGTCCAGACCGTGGAAGTTGGCATTCGGATGAGGATTGTCAGAGAAGGACTGGTCGTAGGTGCGCAGGCCCCCCGTGATCACCAGGCGCTTTTCGAGCAGGCCCGAATACTGGGCCTGGGCAAAAAAGCTCATCGTCTTCGTCCACATCAATATTCGCCCGTTGTAGGGGCTGATGGCACCGCTATAGTTGATCCCCTGCGAGGCAGTGATGCCTGGCGTGGTGGCCGAGAGGGTGCCATTGGCCCAGGCAGCAGCGAGAGCGTAGGTGGCGAAACCGAAGGACCCGCCATTGTTCTGGAAGAACTGGTTGTCCTCGTCCGCCTTCAGGTAGTCCACACCCCCCTTGAGTTGCCAGTCGTTATGATTCCAGGTGGTCGAACTGAAGAACTGGGTGGTGAGCTCGTTGCTTTCCCGCGGAGTGGAGGTCTTCGTGGCGAAGGCCATGTTGATGCCCGAGGTGGGGATCTGGATGGCAGGAACTCCAGGCGCCGAATTGTTCCTCATGGGGCGGGCTTCCCGAGCGAACTGGACCCGGCTCTCCGTGAATAACTCGTTGGTCCAGATGCTGTTCATCTCAGCCACCCAGCTGATGGAATTCACCTTGGTGGGAATGTTATTGCTCTCGGCGTTGTTGGAGTTCGCGCTGGTGTTCTGCAGCGTGTCCTCCATGGTCTGGTAGTTGGTGCGGAACACAAGGCGATGGCTATCGTTCAGGGCCCAGTCCAAACGCCCGAAGTACACCGTATTGGTGTTTTCCATGGGATAGGGATGCGCGGGGATCCCCTTGCCGGGGTTGCCCATCTCCTGGGCCAAGGTCAACCCGTTCGGATTCGTCACCACCTGCCCCAGCTTTGAAGTCAGGAAGGCGTCGAAGTCGGCCTGGGTCATGCCTGGCGCGGTAGAGACAGTCGTGGGAACGGGATTGGCGGTGATGGTCTTGTGGAATCGCTCGACGCCAACGAAATACCAGAGCTTGTCCTTGATGATCGGGCCGCCCGCATTGAAGTTGATATTAGAGGAATCGTTGAACCTCTGGAGGTTGGTGGGCGTATTGAAAGTGCCAGCCGGATCATAGGGAATGGCTTTGGGCGCGGCGCTCCATGAGGTCTTGCGCATCTCGTACAGGGCGCTTCCGGTGAAGGTGTTGCCGCCATTCTTGGTGATGGCGTTCACGGTGGCCCCGGCCTGGCCGTACTGGACATCGAACCCATTGGTGATGACCTGCAATTCCTTGATGCTGTCCGCGCCAAAGATGAAGGATGTGTAGACGCCGCCCCGCTGCTCATTGAAGAACATGGAATTGTTGCTGGCGCCGTCGATCTGGATCGCGTTGAAGATCTGGCGTCCGCCTTCCACCACGAGCCGCGGAGAGCCGCCACCCGCCTGCATGGAAGCTCCTGAGACCACCCCAGGGGAGAGGCGCGCCATATCCGTGAAGTTGCGGCTGACCAGGGGGATTTCCTCCACCAGCTTCTGGTCGATGGACGAGACCGTGCTCGCCTGGCTGGTGTCGATGAGGCCCGCGGATGCAGAGACTTCAACGGTGGCCGAGGCCTCGGCCACATCCAAAGTAGGGTTCACGATCGTGGCACTGCCCAAGGTCACCACCACCCGGCTGTCCTTCATGGATTTCATGCCCGGTGCGGAGATTGTGATTTCGTAATTTCCTGTGGGCAGGAGCGGGACTGAGAATTCGCCGTTGCCAGTGCTCCGCGCAGTCCGGGTGAGTCCCGTCTCTAGATTCCTGACCACAGCCACGGCACCGGCGATCGTCTTGCCCGCCTTGCTTTTTACGACACCCTTCACGGCGCCAGCCGTCTGGCTGGATTGGGCCATGGCCACGGTGCTGCAGGCAAGAGCCGTGAGAAGTAAGGGGGACCAGGAACGCATTCGCATAGCTCTCTCCAAAAATGATGGGGGGGGATAGAAAGACTGGGGCAACCTTTTGGACGGAAGGCCTACTTTCCACCACATTGCTGTTCCACTCAAGGATTGATTTTCCCGTTCGCTTCGGCTTGCACCCTCGCATTGCGAGTATTCAGGCGCTTGCCAGCTTGGTGGTACGGCCCTGGTCTTTTTAGGATGGGCGGAGTCCTGAATTGTTTACATGGACGGCGATTTATTCGGATTCCCTTCCATAATCCTTAAAGCAACCATGCATCAAAGGCCTGTTGACAGCTTTGCGTCTGCCTCAACCTTTTTCCGCTGCAGCGGTGGAAAAACTTTGTAACGTGAAGTCCGGGGAAGGGCCATATACCCCCCAGCGACGCCATAAATTCTTAAAAGCCCCGCCTACCACCCCTGGGTCTGCCGCAATGCCTCGTAAAGCCCAACGGCGGCTGCCTGGGCGAGATTCAGGCTTCGGTGGAAGTCGCCGACCATGGGGATGCGGACCAGGGAATCGGGGTGGGCCTTGATCAGGGTTTCGGGAAGGCCCACGGTTTCGCGGCCGAAGACCAGGCCATCGCCTTCCTGAAATTTCACTTCGGTGTGTCGTCGCGTGGCCTTGGTGCTGAAGAACCAAAGCCGCATCTCTGGATGGGCAGCCAGGAAGTGATCCCAACTGTCGTAGTGGGTGGGATTGAGATGTTCCCAATAGTCGAGCCCCGCGCGCCGCAGGTAGTAATCGCCGGTCTCAAAACCGAGGGGGTGGATGAGATGCAGCTTCGCATTGTTGGAAACGCAAAGACGGCCGATGCTTCCGGTGTTTTGCGGAATCTCCGGCTGGTGCAAGATGATGTGGAACAAGGAGCCCCTGATGAGTGACTGTCTGTTTTGCCGGATCGCGCGGAAGGACATTCCTTCGGCTGTAGTGTACGAGGACGACGAGCTTCTGGCGTTCAAGGACATCGGGCCCCAAACGCCGGTCCACTTGCTGATCATTCCCAAGGCGCATTGCGAAGGGCTCAATGATCTGACGCCTGAAGTCGAGAAGGCCGCCGCGCGGATCCCGGCCGTGGCCGCGAAGCTGGCGAGGGAATTCGGCATCGCGGCCACCGGTTACAGGCTTCTGGCCAACACTGGTCCGGACTCGGGCCAGACGGTCTTCCATCTGCACTTCCATCTGCTAGGTGGAAAAGCCATGGGGGGAAGGCTTTGCCAGGAGTGAGGGGGTGAGATACGAGGTAGGAGGAAACGTCACCTTTTCCGTGTACCTCGAACCTCAAAACCTCATCCCTGTAAAGGCAGCTTCAAGGTGAACGTGGAACCTTTCCCGAGTTCGCTTCGCAGGCCGACTTCGCCGCCCATGAGCAGGGCCAGGTGCTTGACGATGGCGAGGCCCAGACCGGTGCCGGGGACGCCGCGCGTGGAGGGCGCGCGATAGAACCGTTCGAAGATCCGCTTGGCGTCGCTTTCGGCGATGCCGGGTCCCGAATCCTGCACGGTCCACAGGAGCCATGGAGATTGGTTTTGAATCCGAAGCATCACTTCAGAGCCCTCGGGACTGAATTTGATGGCGTTGGAAAGCAGGTTTTCCAAAAGCTGATGCAGCCTTAAAGCATCTGCCTTGATCACCATGGGCTCAAGGCTTGGCTCCAATTCCGCATTCAGGGTGATCCGCCGCGGTTCTGCCTGATGGCGCAGCTCTTCAACCAATTGAGGCACAAAGACGCCGAGCTGGATGGGCAGGGCTTCCAACCGCAGCGCCCCGGTCTCGATGCGTGAAAGTTCTGAGATGTCGTTGAGCAACATGGTCATCCGATCCACGGATCGGAAGATAGCCTTGAGATTGTTTTCTCCATCGGGTGCCACGAATCCGCCATCCAGAAGGTTTTCCGCGGCGATGCGGATGCTTGTGACCGGCGTCTTGAGTTCGTGGCTCGCGTTGGAGATGAATTTCTGGCGCGTGGTTTCCAGTGCCTCCTGGCGCGTGATGTCGTCCAGAGTGAGCAGCACGCTTTGGCTTCCATCCATGGATTCGAAGGGTATGGCCCGCAAACGCAGCGCACGCGGATCCCGGCGCAAGGTCCACTCGGATTCCTTGCCGGTGTACGCCATCTCGATGTTCCGCAGGGTCTCGGGCTCCCGGAAGACTCCAGTCACTGAACCGCCCATGGTGAGGCGGCTGGAGGTGCTCAGCAGCGATTGGGCCGCGGGGTTGTAGAGCCGGACTTCCTTCCGGGAATCCAGAAGCACAACACCTTCCTGCAGATTCGCCAGGATCCCCTGGCGCAGATGATCCTCTTTCCGGCTGAGGTCCTTCAGGGACAGATTCTCCAATTCCAGATCCGACTTGACCCGGGCTTCGGAACCGAAGCGAAGGAACCCCTGGAGCAACAGCAACCCCACCCCGGTTAGGAAGCAGAACCCGCCCAGGATCAGCCCCATAGGATGGCCTAGGTAAATCACCAGCCAAGTGCCAAGGAGGACCAACGCCAAGGCGGCAAAGGACGGGGCGGGGAGTTGGGGCGTTCGGATCATGGGCTGACCAAGTATGGGTGAATCCTTGGTTTTCCGTTGTTTCCACCGTGTAACTAAGGGTGGATGAGTAGGCGTGGTTTTCGTTTATATAGTTTATTTTTCGTTTTTCTTTTGGCTTGAGCGCTTTTATAGCGGTCCTACACTCGTGAGTGGCAATCAGTGGCAAAAAATGGAATGAAGTGGGTATTAGTGGCACAACTCACTGCAACTCGCTTCCCCGTTCTAGTCCTGGTGCTCTTTGTTGAAAGGTGGGACACGTGCTGCGTCTTCGCGGCAATTCACCGGCCACGGTGGACGAAAAAGGGCGGCTCAAGCTGCCCACGTCCTTCAAGGCCGACCTCGAAACCTTCGCCACGGGCGAGGGCGGGGGGAACTCCCGCCATTACCTGACCTCCATGGATGGCATCGCGGGCCGCCTTTACCCCATGCCCGTCTGGGAAGCCATCGAGGCCCGCCTGGGCGCCCTGCCTTCCACCAATCCAGCCAAGCGCAAGTTCCTTGAAATCACCGCTTATTACGGAACCGAAGTGGAGCCTGATGCCCAGGGCCGTTTCGTCATTCCTGGAATTCTCCGGGAAGCGGCCAAGCTGCAGGGCGAGGTTGCCATCTTGGGCCAGATGGATCACCTAGCCATCTGGAGCCGCGCCAATTTCGAGCGCCGTCTGGCCACGGAGCCCCTTACGGCCGATGACATGGCCCAGCTCGCGGATTTGGGGATTTAGGTGATGACCTCGACCCCCGTCCACACTCCGGTGCTTCTCTTCGAAGTGCTCGACAATCTGGTGCTACCTCCGGCCGCGCGGATCCTTGATCTCACCTTGGGCTTGGGTGGCCATGCCGAAGCGATTTTGGCGCGATGTGATGCGGACTCCCGCTATCTGGGCGTGGACCGCGATCCCGAGGCCCGGCAGGCCGCCCGGGAACGCCTGGGGTCCGACGCGCGGCTCAACATCCTGGCTTCCAATTATGAGGATGTCTGGACGAACCACGCCTTCGAAGCTTGGCGGGCGCTGCAGGCACCCGAAGGCCTGGACGCAATCCTGATGGACCTGGGCGTCTCCACGCTTCAGCTCAAATCCCCGGCTCGCGGGTTCAGCTTTCGAGATGAGGGTCCGCTGGACATGCGCATGGATACGGAGAACGGTCCCACGGCCCTGCAATGGATTGCCGAACAGAGCGACTCCACCCTGGCCGATGCCATCTACCAGTTTGGCGAAGAGCGGGCCTCACGCCCCATCGCGCGGGCGATCTTGAGGGCCTTCAACGAGGGACGCCTGCACACCACGGCCGATCTGGCCGCCGCGGTCCATACAGTGCTGCCCATGACCGCCGCCCTCAAGCGCCAGCATCGTTCCGACACTGCCACACGCACCTTCCAGGCCATCCGCATCGCCGTCAATGGCGAGCTGGTGCGGCTTGCGGAGTCCATCGAACAGGCAATCCAGCATCTGCGGCCGGGTGGGCGTCTTGCGGCCATCAGCTTCCACAGTCTTGAGGACCGCATCGTCAAACAGACCCTGCGCCGCCTTTCCGGCATCTACGACGGTCCCGGCCGCGAGTCCCCGACAGTGCTCCCGAAAATGGTGCGGCTGATCCATGCGGGTGGCATCACGCCTTCCCTCGCCGAGTGCCAGGACAATCCGCCCTCCCGTTCCGCCCGACTGCGGATCGCCGAAAAAACCATCGAAAACCGCCTTTCATAAAATCCTTCCGAGGTTCCCATGAACCGTGCCCATTACACCCCCCAGACCCGCCAGCAGCAAGGCGTGCGCGCCGTGGAAAGCGAGGGCATCCTGCGCATGCTGATGCTCGTTTTCGCCGTGGCCATGCCCCTGGCTTCCATGGTGTATCTGAACCTGCAGAACACGCGGCTCAGCTATGAAATGAGCCATGTGAAAGAGCAGATCCAGAAGGCCCAGGAGGACCAGCGGAAATTGATGCTCGAGCGCAGCCGCTACCAAAGGGATGAAGAAGTCCAGGGCTTCGCCACGCAGATGGGCCTTCAGCCGCGAAAACAGAGCTTCATGATCCAGCGCCGCTTCACCTCCCAGGACCAGAAGTTGGCCAAATTGCGGCCCGTCAGTTCTGACGAATTCGCATTGCCCCTGAAAGAGGGTGTTTCAAAATGAGGCGGGGCCGCGCTGGGAGCGCCGGGCGAGCGGGGCAGATGTCGGTATGTCTTGCGTATCGGCAGGGCCGATACCAAGAAGGCAGCCGACCACGGCATATCGACCATACGCCACGGGAGGCTAACGCAGCCCCGAGAAGCCCGCCGCCCCAGCCCGAAGGGGCGGGGCCAGCCGCGCGCATCGCGGCGTCACGTGCCTTGTGCGTATGATCTATACGCCGCTGCGGCCCCTTCCTTGCGCTGCATCGCGGCTGACCTCCGTCGCGGCCCCGCGTCATCTTGAAACACCCTCTGAGTAGGGGAACAACTTCGCCGTGGAAGCGCGGCGCCAGAGGCCCATGGAGTTCCTCCAACTCCAGGAGGCAGAGCTACGGATGATGGCTCGGCCTCCCCTCTGGCAATGCGCATCCACGGCGATTCTTTGTTGGGAGTCGAGAGTCAAGAGTTGAAGAGTCAAGAGCCCTGGGGCCACCTGCATCGCTACTTCCGCACATCAATCGACAATCGAAAATCCACGGCCCATAGCCCATAGCCCATAGCCCATAGCCCATAGCCCATAGCCCATGGCCCATAGCCCATAGCCCATAGCCCATCGCCCATCGCCCAGCGCCCAGAACGAAGAACTTCCCTTAGGATGATTACTGGCACTTCCGCCATTCTTGTGGATTCATGGCCCTTCTCGCGACGCTCCTTGGCAACTCCCAGCCCCGCCGCCTTCTCGGCCGCCCCGAGGCGAGGGAACGCGTGGCCTCGCGGCTGCCCTGGGTGCTGGGCTTCATGGCGCTTTGGGCGCTGTTCATTTTCATTCGGCTGATCCAGCTGCAGATCGTGGATCACAATCGCTACAGGATCCGCGCGGAACACCAGCACACGGTGGAAGTGCCCATTCCGCCAGTGCGGGGCGAACTGCTGGACCGGCGTGGTGAAAGCCTTGCCATCTCCTTGAAATCCGAGAGCCTCTTCTGCACCCCGCAGGCCTTCTACCCGGATTACAAAGTGGAAAAAGGCGAAGAGCGAAACTGGGGCAATCCAGATGCCAAGGCCGCGAACGAAGTAGCCTTGAAGCTCGCGGGAATCCTTGATATCCCGAAACGCGTGATGCTTGAACGCCTGCTCACCAAGAAGCCTTTTGTATGGATCGAGCGGCAGTTGGGCCCTTCCAAAGTCGCGGCCGTGCGGGCCTTGGAAATCGATTCGCTGGGCTTGCTGCCGGAAAGCAGCCGCCACTATCCCAGGGGGAGCCTGGCCTGCCAGATCCTTGGGTTCACGAACATCGACGGCAAGGGCCAGCTGGGCATCGAACAGGCCTACGACGAGGAGCTCTCGGGCGTGCAGGGCACGCTCATCGCGCCGCGCGATGCGAAAGGCCACTTGCTCATCCTTCAGGAAAACTACGCCAAGGTGCCGGTGAACGGGATGAGCATGCAGCTCACCATCGACGCCACCATCCAGCACATTGTTGAAGATGCCCTCGAGGAAGGCGTGCGGCTGAGCCATCCCCTGACCGCCTACGCGGTGGTGGTGGAGCCCAACACCGGCGAAATCCTGGCCATGGCCGGCACGCCCACCTTCAATCCCAATCACATTCTTCCTGCGAAATTCATGAACCGGCCGATGTCGGACTTGAATCCGTCCGAGCGCGCGGAACTGAAAGGAGAGCAGGAGCACCAGAAATTCGCACGCAAGGTGCATCCGGTGGAGGACTCCTATGAGCCGGGCTCCACCATGAAGATTTTCACCGCGGCCATCGCACTGGAGCAGCGCAAGGTGCACCTTGGCGAAAAGATCGACTGCGGGCCGGGGCGATGGAATTTCGGCAATAACATCACGGTGTCGGACACCCACCGCCATGGGGTTCTCACCTTTGAGGAAATCCTGACGCAAAGTTCCAACATCGGCGCCGCCAAACTCGGGCTGCGGATTGAACCCGCGGATCATTATCGTTATTTGCGGGCCTTCGGCTTCGGCGAACCGACGGGACTCAATTTTCCTGGAGAGACGGCGGGCCGGCTCATTGCGCCGGACCGCTGGTCCTTCCCCACGCAAATCACTTTCTCCTTCGGTTACGGCCTTTCGACGAGCCCATTGCAGATCCTCATGGCCGGTTGCGCCGTCGCCAACGGCGGCAAGCTCATGCGGCCCTACCTGGTGAAGGACATCTACAACGACCAGGGCAAGCTGCTCAAGGAGACGAAACCACTCCTGCGCAAACAGGTCATCAGCGAGGAAACATCGGCATTGATGCGCGAAGTGCTGAAAGGCGTCATCACCAACGGCACGGGCAAGAAGGCGAAACTCGAAGGCGTGGAGGCCATCGGCAAGACCGGGACAGCCCGCAAGATAATCGATCGCGAGTACGATCTGCGCCGCCACTACGCCTCCTTCATGGGTTTCTTTCCGGCCGACAAGCCACAGTACGGGATGATCTTCATGCTCGATGATCCGCAAGGCGACGTCACCGGCGGCGATGTGGCGGCGCCCCTCTTCAAGAAAATCGGCGACGCGATCTGGCGCTATCGCCAGAACTCGAGCTCTGTGGACCAAACTCCGGATCTGAAACTTTCACTCAGGGATTGGCCCAGCAGCGAGAGCGACGAGGCTGTGGTCCACGTGGAGCGGGGGCGGGTGCCGGAACTCAAGGGCCTGGCCCTGAAAACCGCCATCCAGCGCATCGTCATGAGCGGTGGCATCCCTGAAGTGGAAGGCAGCCCCAGCGGCAACATGGCCACGCGAGTCATCAGCCAGACTCCAGAAGCGGGCGCACCCCTGGATGCGAAAATGATCGTGAAGATCCGTGTCGGGAGCCTGTAGCCATGCGGTCCATGCGATTCAACGAACTGATCGCGGGTCTCGATATCGCAGGTGTGGCCGGACCTTCTGATATCGAGATCTTTGGCATCACCAGCGATAGCCGGGAGGTGCGCCCCGGATGGGCTTTCGTGGCGCTTCGTGGGGAAAAGGTGGACGGTGCTTCCTTCATCCCCCAGGTCGTCGCCCAGGGCGCCGCGGCCATCCTGAGCGAGTCTCCAGTGGTAGTTCCTGCCAATATCGCCTTCGGGCAGATGCGGCAGGGGCGCCTGACCATGGCTGCGGCTGCCAGGCGATTCTTTGGTGCTCCCGATGAGCACCTGGCCCTCATCGGTGTGACCGGCACCAACGGCAAGACCACCACCACGATCCTGATCCGCCAACTGTTGGGGGGCGCCGGAATCGGCTGCGGCCTCATCGGCACGGTGATGAATGCGGCGGGGGACATGGAAGTAGAAGCCGTGCGCACCACGCCGGAAAGCACCGATTTCTACCATTGGTTGCGACGTTCCGTCGACGCCGGGGATCGCGCGGCCGCGGTGGAGGTGAGCAGCCACGCGCTCATGCTGGGCCGAGTGGCGGAGGCGCGCTTCAAGGTGGGCGTTTTCACGAATCTCACCCAGGACCATTTGGATTTCCATGGAGACATGGAGAGCTACTTGAAAGCGAAGTGGCGCCTGTTCGAGCAAAGTGAAAAACGGATGGTCAATGTCGATGATCCCTATGGCCGGCGTGAGCTGGAGACTTTCGACGCAGCTTCTTTCGCCATCGACCGGCCTGCTTGCTACCGGGCTTCGGACCTTGAGTTGGGGACCACCGGCACGCGATTCACCCTGCATTCCGCCGAGGGGAGCTGGCCCATCGAAAGCCCGTTGCTGGGACGTTTCAATGCCTACAATCTGCTGGCGGCGCTGGCTGCCATCATCGAGGCTGGGTTCGACCTAACCACCGTGCTGCCCGCGATTTCCGGGATCACCGGCGCGCCCGGGCGCATCGAGCGCATTGATTGCGGCCAACCCTTCGGCGTGATGGTGGATTACGCGCACACGCCGGACGCCCTGGAAAAATTGCTGGCCGAAGGACGGCGCATGCTGCCGGAAGGCGGCCGGCTGCACGTGCTGTTCGGTTGCGGCGGAGAGCGCGACCGCACCAAGCGGCCTCTCATGGCCGCCGCCGTGGCGAGCGGCGCCGATGTCATCTGGCACACCAGCGACAATCCGCGGGCCGAGGATCCCGAACTCATCCTGGATGATGCGATGACGGGCCTTCCGGAAGCGATCCGCACGGACCGCACCCGCTATCACCGCAACGCCAATCGCGCCGAATCCGTGCGCCAGGCTTTGTCGGATTGCCGTCCCGGCGACCTGCTGCTGCTTGCGGGAAAGGGCCACGAGCCCTATCAGGAGATCAACGGCGTGAAACATCCCTACAGCGACCGCAGCGCGGTGGAAGCGGTGCTGGCCAGTGAGAAGAGGAGCCGACCATGACCACTGTTCTTTCTAATCTGGCTGTCTTTTTTAAAAGAGACCTGGAGTGTTTGACGCGCGAAATCACGGCCTACCCGGACGATGCCAGCCTTTGGGCCATGGTGCCGGGTCAACCTACTTCTGGCGGGAATCTCGCCTTGCATCTGGTGGGCAATCTCCGGCACTTCCTGGGCGCCGCGCTGGGCAACACCGGATTTGTAAGGGACAGACCCGCTGAATTCGCGACCAAGGATGTGCCCCGCGAGGCGCTGCTGAAAGCCATCCGAACCGCCGGGGAGGAAGTCGCGGCGGCGCTCGCCTCCCTGCAGCCTTCACGATTGGATGAGCCCTTTCCCCTTGAATTGGGCGGCATGCGCCCCACGACCCAGGCCGTATTGCTGCACCTCAGCACCCATCTGGCCTTCCACCTGGGCCAATTGGACTACCATCGCCGCGCCGTCACAGGCGATTCCACCTCCGTGGGGCCGCTGGATCTCAAGTTTCTGCCCCGGGCGGGGCGATAAGCCTTGGCCTTAGAAGGCAAAGCGCCCCCCGGGTCGCACGTGGGATTATGGTGTTGTCAATTTCAATTCATAGTACCCGTAGTCCCTCGGGTCTTCGGCAGCCTGCAACCATAGATCGATTTTCCCGTCAGGTTGCGACTCCGGTATGTGGATGGAAATTCGAAAGGCCTGCAGACCCGAGCCGCTAGCCGGCAACACCGCTGGGGAATAGGTGAAGAGAACCCCAGCCGCCGGCTTTAATACTGAAATGGTCAGCGGACCGATATAAGAGCCAGCACAATCCCGACCTCGAGCAATATTAAAATCTAAGGTCAATGAAGTTGGCCCTGAAACGGCTCGGGTGACCGGTATCTGATGGACGGCCGGATTCGTAGCCTGGTCGTTGATTTTTAGCAGTGTCGAATGCGAATGATCAAAGCAGTCGGCGATGTAGGAATGTCCATCACCACGACCGAAACAACCAAGGGACAGGACAAGCAAGGCCGGAGCAGAGAATTCAAGGAATGGCGATCGCTTCATCAGGAGTCCCTAAAAAAAATTGACCGGCCGGTGACGGCGGGATTCATGAGTGCTTTTGTGTGGTTGTGCCTTGGTGAAACAGCATTTGCCATCCCTTGGGTCCGCGATGCCAGATTGAAGAACGGAGAGAGTGGATGGGTGGCTCAGTGTGGCGGCATGCGTGGTATGTAACCAGCGCAGCATTTGGAGACAATTGCCTTACCTTGAAATTATCTGTGCTGAGAGCGGCTGGCAATTCCGCTTGAAGCGAAGAGATCACATCGCTTTTGGTATGAAGGAGACCTGAGCTGCTGAACTCCAGGAAGTCATCTGCGAGCAAATCAAACATCCGGCCTGAAGCATGTGCATCGATGTTGAGCAATGAAAGCTCAAGCTCCTGAAGTTCCCTTGCAAGTTCGTCTTTGGAATCCATCAGAGCCCTATCGAACAAAGTTGATTCGCCCAACCGTGAGCCGGATGCTTGCAGCATGGCAGCAGCAACCCGCGGTTGGGTCCAGGTAGTACGAGGTTAGCCTGCCTGCTGAACGAAAACAGCTAAGGGGGCATATGGAAGCGAAAACCCCTAAGCCACGATGTGGAAAAGGCTCACGAGGCTTGCCTGGATGAAAAGCAAAGACCGAGGAATCGCGAATTACATTTTTATAAAAAAATCCCCGGCCAGGCCGGGGATTTTGAGAAACAGCGATTTCTATTCGACCGAAATCGGCAATTCAGTGGTGTAGTCCAGCGGAGTGATATCGGGTTCTTCGAACGCGATGCGGCTTTCTTCGACTTCGCGCACGGCCACCTGCGCCCAGAAACTGGCGAGTTTCGGCGCATCCTGGGCGTGGCCCTGCTTGGTCATGGGCACGATCACCTCGACCTTGGGGTAGGCGCCACGCTGCAACTGGTCGCAGCGTTTGCCCGCCACGGACACGAAGCGGTACTTGTTCCCAATCTCCGTCGGAATTTTAACGATCGTACGAACCATGGACGTCTCCTGAACCCCCAAGTGTACCGGAGAAAGCGCCATGAAGCCAGATGGAAGAACAGTTCAGATCGGCCGGGGTTACCCCATGGCCCATGGTGTGGTAGGCGACATCTTTCTGGCCAATGCGTATTGGTGATTTCGCGGGGTGGCGCAGCCTCTGATACCTAATCGAGACCAGCGCCTGATCAACGAGGCCACCTGTTTGCTTCGATGCGGATGTTGGGTAACAG
>JANYJQ010000119.1 GCA_025358435.1 Holophagaceae bacterium | reverse complement strand
TGAAACGCCGCCGCGCCGAGTGAGTTAAATCAACCTCCCCATTGCCCAAATTGATGACCTTGCCCATTCCTTTTCCTTCCCTGCCCCAACGAGTGACAACTCTTAAGTTTCGTCTGTCTCAACATTGTTGGCACGGGGGGCACCGTAGTGCTTCGCAACGGGCAGAGGCGTGGCGGGCCGGGAAGCATGAAGCTCTCCTTAGCCTCGAGTTTCGGCCCCGGATACCAGGGGGCGGCGCTCACGCTTCAGTTCTGATAATTTACGGGAACTGGAACGGCTTGGGATTACTCTGAGCCCATGCGAATCGCGGCCATCGATGTAGGCTCCAACTCCATCCATCTGGTGGTGGTGGAGAGCGATGGCAATGGCGACCATCACGTGCTGGCCAAGGAGAAGGCGATGGTGCGCCTCGCGCGGGGGGGCGCCAAGAGCGGCCGCATCGGCGGAGAATCATTTGCAGCGGGCCTGGATGTTTTGGCGAAGATGAAGCGCATCGTGGATTCGTTCGAATGTGAAACGCTGATGGCCTGTGGGACGGCGGCCCTGCGGGACGCGGCCAATGCGGGTGAGTTCGTGGCCGAAGCCGCGAAGATCGGGATTCCCATCCGCGTGATTTCCGGCGAGGAAGAAGCCCGCCTCATCCACCAGGCCGTGAGCCACGCCATCCCCTTTCCCGAGGAACCCGTGGTGCTCATGGACATCGGCGGCGGCAGCACCGAAATGACCTGGGTCAATATGGGCCGCATCGAAGCCAGCATCTCGATTCCATGGGGCCTGCAGCGCCTGGCGGATGCCAGCGCCACGGCTGATCTGCCCACGGCCAAGGATCTGAAATTGGTCAATGCGCTGATCCGCAAGGCCCTGAAGAAGGCACGCAAAAGGCTGCCGAAAAATTTGCCGGAAGTCCGGCTGGTGCTGGGCACCTCAGGCACCCTGGAAGACCTGGGCCGCGGCGCCAGCGGCGCATACATTTTCACAGCGGAACAACTACGGCCCTTCCGCCGGAAACTCTGGCGCAACAACGCCAAGAGCCGCATGGAAAAGCTGGGGGTCGATCCCAAGCGCGCTGAAGTGCTTCATGTGGGCGCTTCCTGGGCATCGGCGCTGCTCGAGTGGGTGGGTGCCAACGAAATCCGCGTGCTGCCCGTAGGCCTGCGCGAGGGCATGGTCTGGGAAGCCCTCAAGCATGGAGGCGTGGCCATCCCGCCACTGTCCGAACGGCGCCGCGCTTCGGTCGAGCAACTGGCTTCGCGGCTGGATCCGGACCCGGGCCACAGCATTCATGTGCAGCGTCTGTCTGACCAGCTGTTTCTTGCGCTGCGTCCACAATTCGAGCTGGGCGATCCAGAACGCGAATGGCTTTCCTATGCGGCGCGGCTTCACGATGTGGGCTTCTCCATTTCCGAAAAAGGGCACCACAAGCATGGCGCCTATCTCATCCGCAACGCCGCGCTGCAGGGCTTCTGGCCCGAGGAAATAGAGATCCTTTCCCAGGTCGTGCGCCATCACCGCGGCAAAGCGCCGGACCCCATCAGGCATGAAGCCTTTCTTCAGCTGGAGCCCTGGCACCGGAATGTCGTCGAGAAACTGTGCGCCATCCTGCGCGTCGCCGACGCCCTGGACCGCCGTCGGCGCCAATCCGTCCACAGCGTTCGTATGGAGAATGGGGGCGATGAACTGCATCTGGTCCTGGAAGCCGTGGGCGATATCAGGGCTGAACTGGAAGCGGTCGAAGACAAAGGCGAAATGCTGTTCGGTATGCTGGAAATGCCCGTGGAGATCCGGGTGGAATGTGGCGGCTCAAGCAGTTGACGGGGTGTCGGCAGGCAGCGTCACGAACTCCCGGCCCCCGCGTTCCGCCTCGCACGGGACAGCCGAACCAGGAGTTTCAACCGATGGCGGGTCTCCTCGGCCTCAATGGGTTTAAGCAGCCGGTCCGTGATGAATCCTTCGAGGGGCAGCATCTTGGCCTCCTCTCCCTTGCACGCCAGCAGGAGTACCGGCAGGTCGGTGTACTCGGGGAGGTCCCGCAGACGGGTCAGACATTCCTGGAGGGAGCCCTCAACCTGTTCCAGATCCAAAACCAGGACATCCGGCATCCGAAGCGGCAGGCACTTCATCAAGGCTGCAAGGCCGGGGACCTGGCGGACGCGGATCCCCTCAGGCAGGAGCTGGACTTCCATCTGTTTCTGGATGGTGGGGGAACCCGAGCAGATGTACACCGTGGCTCCTTCCACATCCGCTGAACCGACCGCACCCGCTGCGTGCAGGGTTCCCAATTCAAACAGGAACCTGATCCGCATCCGGAAGACCTGATCCTCCTCATCTTTGCTCATGTAATCATCCGCCCCCGCTAGGGCGCTTCGTTCCCGCAGGTTCTGGCCGAGCGAGGTGAGCAGCACGAAAGGGATGTTCCGCAGGCCGGTGCTCTCCTTGACCTTCGCGCAAAGGCCAAACCCATCCGTGCCGGGCATGACCACGTCGCAGAGCACCAGTTGGGGCTTGGACCGGTCGATGAAGTTCAGCGTGCGGCGTTGCGGACCCGGGTGCGGCCATCCAAGGCGGACTTGTTGGGACCTGGACCGGGAAAAGAAGTTCAGCGCCTCCTCTGCGCTTCTCACCACCTCCACGTTGGCCGGGAGGAAAGCTAGGCGGCCTGAGAGGATGGCACGCATGTGGGGATCGTCGTCCACGAGCAGGATGGTGGGAAGGTCTGGCCGCGCCTTCTCTTCCAAGGTCCCCGGGAGCGGGCTGTTGCTCCCCGCTGGGACTGTTGCGCCCTCGATCCGGTTCCGGCCGTTCCGCTTCGCCTCGTAAAGTCGGCTGTCAGCCTCTACCAGCAGGCGGTCTGATGGCGCTTCTGCCACCGGGACCAGGGTGGCCAGCCCCTGGCTGAGCGTCACCACGGGTGCGGTTGGGGAATGTTCGTGTGGGATGGCCAGTGCAGCCACCGCCGCTTTGAAACGCTCGGCCACCAGCATAGCCCCGGCAGCGTCAGTCCCAGGGAGCAGACACACGAACTCCTCGCCACGGAAGCGGGCCACCAGATCCACGGGCCGGACGAGGGATTGCGACAAGGCTTCGGCGATCTTGCACAGGCAGGCATCTCCAGCGATGTGGCCATAGGTGTCATTGAATATCTTGAAATGATCGACATCGATCATGATCAGCGAGAGTTGAGTCTGGTCATCCGCGGCGCGCGACCACTCCTTTCGCAGCGCCCCGTCGAAGCGGCGCCGGTTGGCGATGCCAGTCAGGCCGTCCCGGACCGTAAGGCCTTTCAAATTATCCTGCTTGCGCTTGACCTGGATGAGGTTCTTCACCCGGGCCCTCACCAGCTCCGGGTCGATGGGCTTCTGGATGTAGTCGATGGCGCCCACCTTGAGGCCCTGGAGATAATCCATTTCCTCGCCCATGGAAGTGATGAAGACCACTGGGATATCGGACGTCTTGGGGCTCAGCTTGAGCCGGCTGCAGACTTCAAAACCATCCATTCCAGGCATCACCACATCCAGCAGGATGAGATCGGGAGCGTGCGAATGGGCCATATCGATGGCTTGCTGTCCCGAGGTGGCGAAGAATACTTCGTGATCTTCGTCCAGCAGCTCGCAGAGGGGGGCCAGTTCGGAGGGAGAATCGTCCACCACCAATACCTTGCCTTGCTGGTTGGGGACCGGGGTTTCAATGGTCATGGGTCTACCTCGGGTGCGAGCGAACCGGCGGACGCGGCGTAACCCTGCCATTCACCGACGAGGGGCTGGAGGGCCGTGCGAGCCCCACTATAGTCCATAAGGTTCATATCAGCCTGAATGCGATCGAGCGATTCCTGGGCCACCCGAGCTGCCAGGATCGGGGCCAGCGTCTCGAATGCCCTTTTGGCTTTGAAGCTGTTGCGCTTCAGCAGGGAGTCGAGTTCCAGAAGAAGCCGAAGGGTTCTTCTGGGATCGGGATCACCCTGTGCCCCCTCGTGTTCAATGGGCTGAGGTTTCACCGTGAGCAGGTGGGCCGCCAGGGCGCGGAAGCGAGCCATGGCATTCTCGAGCCGGGCCAGAGGCTCTCCGCAGCCTTCGCAGGATCCCGCGCGCAGGAGCTTTTCCAGTTCCCCGGCGGCCTGGGCCACCTCGGAAAGCGCCAGGTTGGCCGCGACCCCCTTCAGGGTGTGGGCTATGCGGAAGCCAGTCTCGGCATCGCCGGCCTCCACAGCGGCAGCGATGGCGTCCTCGGGACGCGGAAGTTCTCCAAGAAAGCCCTGCAGGATGCTCAGCAGAAGGGGTTCCTTCCCGTTCAGGCGATTCAGGACCTGGGGGACATCCATCACGGGCTGGAGCGGCAGCAGGATCACTGGACAATAGCCTGCAGCCAGTGACGACGGTGACGACGGTAGCGATGGTGTTCCAAAATCCAGGCCTGCCGCCGGGCCCGAGGAGGCATCCCTGCGGGACCCCATGGGATCCGGTTCCAACTTGTCCGCTTCGATCTTTGGAGAAGAAATCGCTGGCGGGGCCGCTGCTTCCGGAACTTTGCCCGACTTCAGATGGGGCATCCACTGATGCAGCTTGAAAGCCAGCAGGGGAATGGTCACTGGCTTGATCAGATAGTCATCCATGCCCAGCTTGATGCAACGTTCGGCCTCGCCACCCATGGCATTGGCCGTGAGCGCCAGGATCGGTTTTCTGGGCGCTTTGTTCGTTCGCTCCCAGTCCCGCACGGCCTTGGTCAGCTGGTAGCCGTCCATGCGCTGCATGTGCAGATCGGTGAGGAGCAGCGCATAGCGTCCGCTCCGCCATTTCTCGAAGGCCTCCTGGCCGTCCACCGCCACTTCCAGGGCGAAGCCAGCCCGATTCACCTGCTGGGTGAGCACGGTGCGGTTGATGGCATGGTCCTCGGCCATAAGGATCAGGCTGTGTTCCTGTAGCGCCTCATCAATGCTGGGTTCGGGCCGCAGGGAAACGGCCATGGACTCAGAGAATGCCTTGGGATCCGCGATGTCGCGTTCTGCTCCTACGGGCAGGTCCAACGTCAGGGCCATGGTGGTGCCTTCTCCCAAAGCGCTTTGCAGGGTCAGGCTTCCACCCATCAACTCCGCCAAGCGCCGGGAGATGGTCAATCCCAATCCTGTTCCACCGAAACGCCTCGTGGTGCTGGCTTCGGCTTGGGTGAAGGGCTCGAAGAGCTTCTCCAGATTTTCCCGCGACACGCCGATTCCCGTATCCTGGACTTCGAACACCAAAGTTTCGTGGGCATTCTGGGATTCCACCTGCAGAAGCCTCAGAGTGATGGAACCCCTTTCAGTGAATTTCACCGCGTTGCTCAGGAAATTATTCAGGACCTGCCGGATGCGGAGGGCATCGCCCACATGGGCCGGGGCGATCCGCGGGTCGACCTCCACGATGAAATTCAAGCCCTTGGAGGAAACGGCGAATCCGAAGGTTTGCGATACAGATTCCATCAGCCTCCGCGCCGAAAAGGTTTGGGGTGCCAATTCAAGTTTGTTGGCTTCGATTTTCGAGAAATCGAGAATATCGCCGATGATCCGAAGCAGGCTTTCCGATGATTCGTTGATGATGGCGACGACTTGGCTCTGCTCCTCGGTGAGATCGCTTTGATTTAAAATTTCCAGCATGCCGGTGACGCCGATAAGCGGCGTGCGCAGTTCGTGGCTCATGGAGGCCAGGAATGTCGATTTCGCTTCGCTGGCGTCCAGAGCCTCGGTTTCCCGCTGCCGCAGCACACCTTCAAGAACCTGCAAGGTAGCCACGGTAGTCCGGAGTTCGGCCGTGCGCTTTTCCACTTTGGACTCGAGCATCTGGTTGGACAGTTCGAGTTCTTCCCTCATTCGCGTGTGCTGGATGGCCACGACCAGCTGGTCGGTGATATCCAACGCGATTTCAGCGTGCTGATGCGACAGCATGCCGGGGGTGATGGCTGAGAGGGCCACGAAACCCAGCAGGATGCCTTCGCTTTCCATCGGGATGTAGACCAGGTTGCGCAGGCCCTGGGAAAGCAACAGCTCCTCCAGGACGCAACCCTGGATATCGCTTAAATCCGCCAAATCCAGGAAGGGAGCCGAGGTCAGATCTCTGAGGTCGTGGAAATCCTCGATCGGCCGGATTTCACCAGCCAGAGGCAACCAGGGCTGGTCCTGGTCCACCGCCAGAATGGTGCCCTCGGTGAGGGCTTTGCCAAACAGCACCATTGAGGCACGTTCGAAGGGCACGATTTGCCTGAGCCTGGTCAACGCTCCCTGGGCCAGCTCGGTCGTGGAGCGCGCCCCGAGAAGCGCAGCGTCAATCTCCCGCATGGCTTCCAGCCGCCCGGTATACCGCTGAAGCTCGCCCTCGGCCTCCACGTGTTCGGTGATATCGGTGTTGATGGCGAGGACGGACCGCGGCTGGCCCTGTTCGCCCCGGACCAACGTCCAGTGGCTTTCTACCACCAAAAGGTTGCCGTCCTTCCGCCGCTGCTGGATCCTGCCGTTCCATTCGTCGGTGGCCAGCAGCAGCTCTGTGGCCTCGTGGAAAGCGGTCGGATCGTCATAGAGCCGGTCCACTGTCGAATGGCCGATCACCTCTTCGGCCGTCCACCCATAAAGCCGCTCAGCGCCCACATTCCAGAACAGAATCCTGTGATCCATGTCCCGCACGCTGATCGCGTCATGGGCCTTGTTCAACAGGGAGGCCTGCTCGCGGATGCGCGCATCCGCATCCTGGCGTTCCTGCTCCGCCTGCTTGCGTTGGCTGATGTCCAGTTTGACCGCGATGAAATGGGTGATTTCGCCACGTTCATCCCTCAATGGGGTGATCGTCATCTCCTCGGTGTAAAGACCGCCATCCTTCCGGCGGTTGATGATTTCGTCCTGCCAGACTTCGCCGGTGAGAAGCGTGTCCCACATGGCCTTATAGAACGCCTGATCATGTTTGCCCGACTTGATCAGGTCCGCAGGCCGCTTGCCGATGGCTTCGGCCGCGCTGTAGCCGGTCATGGCCGTGAACGCCGGATTGGACCATTCGATCAGGCCCTGGCGGTCCGTGATGAGGATGGCATTGGCCGCGGCTTCCAGCGCGCTGCTCTGCAGCCGCAACCGGTCGTGGACCTGCTTGCTCTCTGTGATGTCAGTGAGCGCTCCCACCAAGGCGATCGTCTTGCCCTGCTCGACCACCGGCGATTCGTGGACCTCGACCCAGAGTTTTCTCCCACGGGGGGTTTGCAACTCCAGCTCGAAAGGCCGCTGGCGCTCGCCGGTTTCGATGGCCCGGCGGGTGAGATCCACGCCGATCGCGTTGACCGGGTTATCCGTCAGCAGGTCGGTCCAGGGCCGATAGGCGTCTTCAGCCCTGGCATCCAGGAACTCCCGCACCTGGGGGCTGACATAGGTCATCACGTTGCCGGGCGTGTGGGAGAAAAAGAGCTGCGTGCTGTGCTCGATGATCATCCGTAGTTTTTCTTCGCTTTCCCCGAAGGCCATTTCCGCTTGTTTCTGTTCACTGATATCCAGCGCCATGGCGCGCACTGTGGGCAGAGTCACGCCCTCGGTCCGCAAGGTGCAGTCATGTTCCAATATTCGCGTTTCACCACTGGCCGTTTGGATCTGCATGGTCCCATGGGCCTTTCCAACGGCTCGCAGGGTGGCTAAATACCCTGGGAGCAAATGCCGCCGTTCAGGGGATATCAGATCCACCAGGTTCATCTTGAGCAAAGCTTCACGGGGATACCCGGTGATGCGGATCGTCGTATCGTTCACTGAGATGAAGTTGCCTTCGAGATCGTGGGTGGCGATCACCTCGCGGCTGTTATCGACCAGGTCGCGATAGCGGTCCTCGTTCTCCAGGAGAGCTGCTTCCGCGCGCTTCCGCTCTGTGATGTCGCGGAATGACCACACGCGGCCGGTGATGGCCTCGCCCTCCAGCATGGGCGAGGAGAAACGCTCGAAACACCGGCCGTCCTTGAAATGGATCAGATCCAATTCAGTCGCGTCAGGCGTGTTGGGCGAGCGCACGTTTTCAAGGAAGGTGACCGAATCTGACACTTGGGCCAAAACGTGATCCAGGACTGCCTGATCGTCGCCATCCGACAGGAGGGATTCCGGAATCCCCCAGAGATCTGCAAAGCGGCGGTTGGATTTGATTATCCTGCCCTGGTGGTCCACGGCCAAGATCCCATCATCCGTGGCTTCGAGGATCGCTTTAAGTTGGGACTCTTTTGTCTGCAAGGCCTTTTCTGCGTTCCGGCGGTCTGTGATGTCCCAGGCCATGCCGCGCACGATGGGCTTGGGAACACCCTCGGTCCTCAGCGTGCCGACATATTCCCAAAAACGCGCCTCGCCGCTGGCAGTTTGAACCTGCATGATCCCGTGGGCTTTCCCATCGGTCCCCACGGTCTTTAAATATCCGGGAAACAGATGCCGCATTTTCGGCAGGAGCAGATCCGCCATGTTCATCTGCAGCAGGGCTTCACGGGCATACCCGCTGTTGCGGATCAACATCTCGTTCACCGAGATGAGATTCCCCTCGAGATCGTAGGTGGCGATCATTTCCTGGCTGTTGTCAACCAAGTCGCGGTAGCGGTCCTCGTTCTCGCGCAGGGCTGCTTCCACACGTTTGCGCGCTGTGATGTCATACAAGGTCACGTATTTGGCGGTTTGTCCTTCCCATTCCAGGTCCACCGAGAGTATTTCCGCCAGAGTTTGGCGCCCAGTCTTGGCGCTTATATCCTGTTCTGCACTTTCACCAGGGGTGATTGGAAACCCGAATTCCTGGCCGATCAGTTCAGCTGATGGACACTGGAAAAGCGCTTCTGCGGCTGGATTCGCATATTGGATGATGCCATCGCGGTCGACAATCAGAACACTGTTGACATCCGCTGCGAGGAGTTTGCGCAAGCGCGTTTCGCTCGTCTGCAATACAGCCTCGGTGCGTTTTCGAACGATGACTTCAGCCGAAAGCGCCGCTGTTCGTTCCTCCACCAGATGCATCAGGTGCTGGTTCAGCGAACTCAGTTCGTCTTGTGCCTTAGCAAGATCGATGTTCCGGTAGGCGGCCGCTTCGAAAGTCGAAAGCAGGAGACTGACAATCCGCTTCGGATCGGCGGTGATCCTGCGGTTGAGGCCCGGCAATGGTATTTCCATCTCGATGGCTTCGCGCTTGTCCGGACGCGACGGCTTGCCGGCCAGGGTCTGTTCAATGTTCACGAGGAGGTATTCCGGGCTGTAGGGCTTGGTAATGAAACTATCCGCCCCGCAAGCCAGAGCCTCGACAACATCCTGTTTGTCGGAGAGGGCAGTCAGCAGAATCACGGGGATGTCCCGGGTGTTCTCATCGGCTCTGATGCGCCGGCAGAGCTCATAGCCATTCATTTCAGGCATGGCGATGTCGCTGATGACGATGTCAACGGATCCACTATGGTCAGCAAGAAGCTCCAGGGCTTCTCGTCCGTTCGTGGCCTCCAAAAGGTTCCCTGCCCCCAAATCCTTCAATAGTCGAAGAGTCATCCGGCGCTGGAATTCCTGGTCTTCAACAACCATGATCCTGAAACGGCTCAAATCCACGATTCTGTCTCCAACCTTCAGCTCGCTCTGGCGACTAGACGGCTTACGGAATCTTCACCAACTTCTTTTGTAACGTTAGGCTTTCAGCGGTTCCGGTCCTGGGTTCGCTCAAGAACCTGCCACTCAGGCCGGAATGCGGCAGGATCATGGAGTGCCAGTCCGCGTGTTCAATCTGGCGCGGGCCAGGCGGATGAGGAGTTTCATCCGATGGCGGGTCTCTTGGGCCTCAAGGGGTTTGAGGAGCCGGTCGGTTATGAACTCTTCCAGGGGCAACATCGCCGCTTCCTCGCCCTTGCTCGCCAGAAGGAGGACAGGCAGAGCGGCATATTCAGGCAGCCCCCGCAGGTGGGCCAGGCATTCCTGGAGCGAGCCTTCATCCTGGTCCAGATCCAGGACTAGGACATCGGGCACGCGCAGCTCCAGGTCCGGCATCAAGGCCGCAAGTCCAGAGACCAGGTGGACGCGGATGCTCGCGGACAATAGCTGCACTTCCATCTGCTTCTGGATGGTGGCGGAAGCTGAACAGAGGTATACGGTTGCGTCTTCCACATCTGCTGAATCCCCCGCTTCCGCTGCGTACAGGGTTCCCAATTCGAGCAGGAACCGGGTCCGCATCCGGAACACTTGATCTTCCGCAAGCTTGCTCAGGTAGTCGTCTGCCCCCGCGAGGGCGCTCCTTTCCCGCAGGTTCCGGCTGAGCGAGGTGAGCAGCACGAAGGGGATTTTCCGCAGGGCCGCATTCTCCTTGACCCGCTGGCAGAGGCTGAACCCATCCATGCCGGGCATGACCACGTCGCTGAGCACCAATTGGGGCTTCGATCGGGCGAGGAAATTCATGGCCTCCTCTGCGCTTGCCGCCACCTCCACGTTGGCCGGAAGAAAAGCCAAGCGGCCTGCGAGTATGGCCCTCATATGCTGATCGTCATCCACCAGCAGAATGGAGGGGAGCTCCGGCCGTGTCTTCTCATGCGATGGCCCGGCGAGCGGGGAGGGTGGCTTCGCTGTCGCGGCCTTCTCGATCCGATTCCGGCCATTCCGCTTCGCCTCGTAGAGCAGGCTGTCGGCCTCCACCAACAGCAGGTCCGGCAATGCCTCGGCCACGGGAACCATGGTGACCAGCCCCTGGCTGAGGGTGACCACAGGCGCGGTGGGGGAGTGTTCGTGGGGGACGGCCAGCGCGATCACCGCTTCCCGGAAGCGCTCAGCCACCAATAGGGCCCCGGCGGATTCCGTCCCAGGGAGCAGGCACACGAACTCCTCGCCGCCGAAGCGGGCCACGAGGTCCACCGGCCGCATGAGGGCCTTTGACAAAGCGTCGGCGATCTTGCGCAGGCAGGCATCCCCGGCAACATGGCCGTAGGTGTCGTTG
>JANYJQ010000095.1 GCA_025358435.1 Holophagaceae bacterium | reverse complement strand
GCCGTCGGGCCCCCAGGCGAGCCCGGTAAAGCCTTTGACCACGGCCAGGACGGTTCGGCTGCCCATCGCGTTTACCAGCACCACCTGGCCATCCCCCTTGCTGAAGGTGGGCTGCTCGAAACAGGCGAGACGATCCCCCTTGGGCGAAACGCGGATGCCCCAGGTGAACGGCACGTCATTGGACACGGGGCGTCCAATGGGAAACTCGAGGGTGGTCATCCGTTGGGTTCCGCCGGGAGCGGGTTTCGATGCGAATGCCCCGGTCACGACGAGGGCCATCTGGCTGCCATCAGGCATCCAATCGCCATCAAAGGTGCCCTCCTGGATGATGCGGATGCCCCCGCCCGGAGATAAGCGGGCCAATTGGCCCAGCTCGAAGGCTGCCCAGAGCTGTGGATTGATCTTCAGGAGCATTTCCCCGCTGGGCGAAACCGACAGGAGGGTGCCCCCCTTCACGCCGAGGCTGCGCGGCTCCAGGGCTGCTGGATTCAAGGAAAATACTTCCGGAGGCTCGCCGTTCCAGCGTGCGCTGAACACCACCTCCTTGCTGCCCGGCGCGAAGCGGGCCCCGTCCACGGTGCCCTTGCCGAAGGTGAGCCGTTTGAAGGTCGGCTTCGATTCTGGCGTGCGGAGGCCCCATCCGATGATGCCCGCGCCGGCGATGAGGATTGCCACAAAGACGGCCCACTTCCATGATGTCTTCCGGTTTTCCGGCGCAAAGGGCGCAGTGAATGGAGCGCTGGAATTCGAGGAAGGCGCCGCCGCGGACTCCAGCGCGAAGGCCAGATCCTGCGCATCGTGGAATCGGCGGGCCGGGATCTTCTCGAGGCAGTGCTCCACGATGCGGCGCAGGCCCAAGGGAATGGGCCGCGCTGAGTCCATCAGCTCCGGCGGATCCTCCTTGAGAATCGCCGCCATGGTGTCGGCGGCGGTGTCCCGGGTGAAGGCCTTCTGGCCCGTGAGCATTTCGAACAGCACCACGCCGAAGCTGAAGATGTCGCTGCGGGCGTCCACATTTTCGCCGCGCACCTGCTCCGGACTCATGTAGCCCATGGTGCCGAGGATCATGCCTTCTTCGGTGTGGACGGCTTTGCCGGGGCTGACGGCCTGGGTGGCTAGATAGGACTGGGATCCATGGCCCGCGGGGGCCACCTGCTTCGCCAATCCGAAATCCAGGATCTTCAACCGGCCTTCGGTGGTGATCCAGAGATTGTCGGGTTTCAGGTCGCGGTGGATGACGCCCTTGTCGTGGGCCGCTGCCAATCCATGGGCCATTTGGGCGGCCAGCTCGATGGAGAGCCGTGGGGTCAAGGCGCCCTGCAGGAGCCGCGCGCGGAGGGTTTCGCCCTCCAGCAATTCCATCACCGCGTAGGCGGTGTCGCCTGCGTGGCCGAGGTCGAAGATGCCGGTGATGTTGGGGTGGTTCAGGGCCGCGACCGCCTTGGCTTCGCGTTCGAAGCGGCCCAACGAATCAGGATTCTTCGCGAGATCGTCGGGCAGCACCTTGACCGCGACGAAGCGGTCGAGGCGCGAGTCCTTCGCCTTCCACACCTCGCCCATGCCGCCTGCGCCAAGGGGCAATAGAATTTCATAAGGACCGAGCTTGGTTCCGGATTCTAGTTGCATGGGGGTTAGGCCCCATCATAAGGCCAAGCGCTGGGGGCGGCATGGAAATTCCTGCCGAATCCCTTGGCCCGGCGGCCTTCTTGGGAGCGAGGGCATCACCATATGAGCGAATGAACGAAAAAGAATCTGCGGCGGCCTTTGTCCGATACGGGCCGTTATTGATGCATGGTCCTGTTGATGAACCCGGCTAGTTCGGTTTTCATCTGTTTCAATTCGGGCTCGTGGAGGTACATCATGTGGCCGGACTCGAAGTATTTCATCTCGACATGTGTTCGATAGGCGGGCGGCAGATTTAGGTGATCCATGGTGTATTCCGTGGCGAGGAAGGGCGTGGCGAGATCCGTCATGCCGTTTAGCACGAGGACGCGCAGATGGGGATTCGTCAATAGGGCGTGGGTCAGATCCGGCGTGGTGTTTACCATCTGCTGGGTGGCGGAACCGACCTTGTGCTTGAAGTCCCAGGACTGTCCGATCTCCCGGTTGGACACGTGGTAGTCCTTGCCGTCGCCGAACTTCAGATCCGTGTGCAGGTAGTCCATGAAGGCGGCCGTGAAGGCGCCGCCCACCGCGCTCCCATGGGGATCCCAGGGCGCGCCTTCAGCTTGCGGATTCTGGTTCGGGCCGGTATATCTCGCATCGATGCGGCCCACGGTGAGCCCCTTGGCGCGCAGCAGTTCCTGGCGGAATGCGTTCGGATTCACCCGCAGCCGCGCAGCCTTGATGTAATCCACCGAGAGCCCTGTGAAAGCATGCATTTTTTGGGCGATGGCATCCAATTCCGGCTCAGGGAGACGATCCCCTTTTAGCAGGGCTGATTGGTAGGGGCCCGTCGCAAAAGCCCGGGCTTCCGCCACTAGTGTCTTCAAATCATCCGCCTCGGCGGGTAGTGCATGGTGATAGGCCGCCACCGAGGTGTAGGTCGGAAGGAACATGGGGTAGGGCCGTTCGTTTCCGGGCCACATGAAAATGGACTCCAGGTCCATGGCTACGGAGACCAGGACCACGCCATTGAAGGCCAGGCCCAGGTTGGATTGCGTATAGTCGGCGATGGCGGCGCCGCGGGTGGTTCCATAGCTTTCGCCCAACAAATATTTCGGCGAATTCCAGCGGCCCGCTTCGCCCGTGAACTGCGCGATGAATCGCGACAGGGATTCGATATCGGGATCCACGCTCCAGAAATCCTTGTCCTTCGCTTTGCCCAGCGCGGAGCTGAATCCTGTCCCCACGGGATCGATCATCACAAGATCGGAAATGTCGAGCAGGCCGTCTTCGTTATCCACCATGCGATAGGGGGCGGGGGGAGCGAATTCGGCGTTCGGCGTCATCACCCGCTTGGGGCCCAGGGCTCCCATGTGCAGCCAGATGGATGAAGAGCCAGGCCCGCCGTTGAAGGCGAAGGTGATGGGCCGGGAGGCCGCATCAGCGCCATCTTTCATATAGGCCGTGTAACCGATACGCGCCCAAGGTTCGCTTTTTGAATCGCGCAAGATGAAGGTTCCTGCGGTTGCGGCATAGGCCAGCGGCACGCCGCCCATGCGGATGCTGTGATGCGTGGTGGACCGTTCCGGTTTCGGCTCGGGATCCGGCTTGGCCGATTCCGCTGCTGGAATCTTGGCGGGTTCCTGGGCCCGGAGCGCGGGGGCTGCGATGAGCAGAGCCAGGAGGAATGAGGATGGGAAGCAGCGTCTCATGTTGAATCACCTTCCGTGATTTCGCTGAGGATGGCCTACAGCAGGTTGGCGCTTTCCTGGAAATATTCCCGCTCGGCCGCGCTTCCCTCCGCCGCGATGGATTCGGATTCGACGATGCAAAGCTCCATCAGTTCGGCCGCCTCGGGCCGCATTCCCGAAGAGCCCTCCGCGGCGTAGGTGGCCAGGAAACCCTCGGCGATCGATCCCGAGACGGGCTCCGACTCAGGGGGGATGGGCCGGTTCAGAAAGGCCTGGACACGCTCTCGCAAGGACATGGGTTCTGGCTACAGATTCTTCATGAGCAGCGCCTGGATCTCGCCGTCGCTGAACATTCCATCGGTGCGCAGGGCGTAGGCGCAGTGCATGTCAAGCACGCCATCCGCGAAGGCCAGTTTCATCTCGCCCTTGGGAACATTCTTCAAGCGGATGCTTTTCAAGGTCTCGCGTACCGCCTCTTTGCCCATGTTATCCGTGCAAATGCCGCGCAGAGCCATGTTGAGGCGGTGGCAGGACAGGTTGTCCATGAAGTTCAGGCCCTCCAAGTCCTCGGCGAAGCTGTCCCAATCCACGTCATAAGGGATCGGCGCCCCGCAGATCTCCTCGATCTCCTTGACACGCTCCGGCAGGGTCTGGTCTTGGATCTCTTTGATTTTCCGGCGTTCGTTCAAACCCATGGGGTCTCCAAGAAAAAGGGGGGAAGTTGCAGGGGCATGGGGGAGGATTAGGCCCCCCATGCTAACGCGATAGACCTGGAACATTGGTAGCCAAAACCAGGCCCTTCGCAGGATCGGCGGCGGAAACGATGAGGTGTTTCCCATCCGGCGTGAAGGCGAAGCTCTCCACGGGCCATTCGGGATCTAAGTGGATCATGCGCCGCTGCGGCGAGGTGTCCCGGGCGGGATCAAAGGGCTGAGCCGCCACGCCCTGGCCGCCGTGTCCATCCGGCAGGATATAGGCAATGGCGCTGCCATCGGCGGTCCAGGAAGGCCGCAGGCCTGCTGGAATCTGGATGGGACACGGCTTTCCATCCGGAAGCGAGATAAGCCGGATCTGGCCCTTCCAGACACCTTCGGCATTGTAGGCGGCGTACCGGCCATCCGGGCTCAGCGCCGGGACGCTGGTGTAGCCGGAGACCATGCGCTCCCCGCCGCTTCCATCCAAGTGGAGGCGCCACAAACCTGGGGCTGAAGGATTGCCCGAAGCATGATAGATCCAGGCGCCATCCAAACTGAGATGAGGATTCTCCGCGTCGGTCCCGTAGGAGCTGATCCGGCGGGGGGCGCTGCCGTC
>JANYJQ010000058.1 GCA_025358435.1 Holophagaceae bacterium | reverse complement strand
GTGCTTGGCGTCTTGGCGGTGAATTCTATCTTTTTGAATGTAACTCCGTATAAGTCTTCGTTACTTCGCTGCTGCCGCGGCTTCGACGTAGATGGTCGGGATGCCGCCGAACTCGCTCAGCATGCCGTTGACGGTGATGTTGGTGCCCATCTTCTCCGCGTATTCCTTGGCGAAGCCCAACTGGCCATCGCGGCGGGGATGGTGCTGCTCGGCCACCAGCATGTAGACCTTGTTCTCCTTGGTCACGATGCCGACGGGAGCGCCATTGGCGACGCACTTGGCGCCGCACGCCTTATGCCCATCACCACGCTTGCCAAGCTGGATGTAGCAGGAGAGGTCAACCACTTCTCCGCTCACGGCCACGGCTTTGCCGCCCTTCAACACAGCCTTGTTGGCTTCGGTGGCGGCGGCTTCCAGGGTGGTGGCGGACCAGGCGGGCTTTGGGGCCTCGGCGGTCTGGGGAAGGATTGCAAGCGCGGTCATGGCGAAAGCTGAAAGGATCGAAATCATGGTTCCTCCAAGAGGGCTTCAGTATAGCCCAATGAGAGGCAGACTCAGTCCACTGATTCGGTGAAGCGGATTCCGCGTTTCTGCAACTCTGCCAGCACGAAGTCCCGGCAGCCGGTTTCACGGCCCACGAATTCCGGTGGGGAGATGCCCTTGTGCGTGTAGCGTCCAGAGGCTACCAGCCGCGCTACGGCGGTGCAGGTGTAGCCGGTGGTGCGGGCCATGGAGGTGACGCCCGTGGCGGAATCGTAGCGGTCCAGCATGTCGAAGGTGTGGGTGGCCCGGCGGCCGTTCTTTTCACCTTCGACGATGACCCGCAGGATGGTGAAGTCTTCGTCGCCTTCCTTCATCTGCCACATCGGGAATAGCAGCTTGGTGGTGAGATCCAGGGGCGCCACCTTCACGCCGCCCACGTCGATGGGTTCCTTGCCGAAGAAGCCCACTTCGCGCAGCATCCGCATCTTCTCGATGTGGCCAGGGTACCGCAGCGTTTTCTCGATCTTGAAGGGAGCATCGATGGTGTGCAGCAAGGTGCGCAGTCCGTCGGTGTTGAAGGCCTCCAATGTGCCGATGCCCGGGAAATCGATCAGCTCGGGCTCGGAAAGGGCCGGCATCACCACTTCCTTGCCGTGTGCCACATAGCGCGAAGGCCGGGTGTATTCCTCGATGACGTCGATGGGCGAGAAACCCGCCTGGTACTCGAAGGGCCAATTGCGCACCACTGGCAGCCCACCCACCAGCGTCACGAAGCTATCAACGCGGTCGAGCTGGGTGGCCATATGCCCCAATAGGATGTTGCCGCAGCCCGGCGCCACGCCGCAGTCCATGACGGCCACGCAGCCTTTTTCTTTGGCCAGGCTGTCGAGTCCGAAGGGGTCTTCCGGAAAGAAGCTGATGTCCACGATATTTTTGCCCGCCTGCAGCACGGCCTTTACTGTCTCGAAGCCCATGAAGCCTGGGACCGCGCCGATCACAAGATCGGCGCCCTCCACGGCCGCGGCCACACCAGCCGCTGTGGAGAGATCCGCCTTCCGGGTTTCCAGCCCCTGCAGGCGCCCGAGGGCCGCTTCCGAGACATCCGCCACGGTGACGCGAAACTCGCCATCCCGCGCGAGATCCCAGGCCATGGCGCCGCCTACGCGGCCGGCGCCGAGAACGATGATGCGTTTTGTGGTCATGGGGGCACCTGTAGGAAGTTGAGAGTTGATAAGTCGAGAAGTTGAAAAGTTGGGAGTCGAGAAGTTGAAGAGTTGAAAGTTGAAAAGTGTCGGGTCCCGAGCGCTACCTGAATCACTTCACCAGCGGTTCCACCTTAACTCGAAGTGCGTGTAGCATTCGTGCAATCGCTATGCATTCCATGATGAGCGGCTCAGTATCAGGTGGACTGAGATAGCTCAAATCCCTGGCAATCAAGATGATGCATTCCACTTCCGTGAGTGATGCCTCTGCCATGTTGAGGAAATGGGCGTAGTCTCTGTTGGTTCGGCGCTTCGATCCTTCAGCGATATTGCAAGGGATGGAAACTGCAGCACGTCGAAGCTGGGATGTAAGTCCGAAGCGTTCGTCCGTGGGGAATTTCGAAGTAGTGATCGCGTAGACTTTCAAGACCAGCGCTTGAGAGCGCTGCCACACCTTCAGTTCAGTGAATCGCTGCACAGCAGCCTTTCAGCCCACGACTCCAGATTTCCAACTTTTTCAACTTTTTAGCTTTTCAACTTTTGGACTTTTTGACTCTTCAACTTTTAGTCACCTTCTCACCCCTTGCTCCGGGTCCCGAAATACACAGGTACCCCCAACGCCACGATCACCAACCCCGGCCACGTGAAGGCAGGCTTGTAGATCAACAGCGCAACCATGATGGCCAGGGCGCCCGCTAGATAAAGAACAGGCAGAACAGGGTAAGCGAATACCTTCACGGGGCGCTGCAGACCGGGTTCGCGGACGCGCAGGATGATGACTCCCAGCACGGTGAGCACATAGAACAGCAGGGCCGCGAAGATCACATAATCCAATAACTGGCCGTAGGTTCCGGAAAGGGTGAGCAGGCTCGCCCACACGGCCTGGATGGCCAGACTGAAAGCTGGAACGCCGTTCTTGTTCAAGGTCCCGGCTTTGCGGAGGAAGACGCCGTCCCCGGCCATGGCGTGGTAGACCCGGGCGCCGCTGAGCACCAGCCCGTTGGTGCAGCCGAACATGGACCAGAGGATGGCGCCCGCCATGATGCCTTCGCCCGCGGGTCCCAAGATCATTTTCAAAGCCGCGCTGCCCACGCGGTCGTTGGGCGCCGCCGCAATGCCTTGGGGGCCGAGCACCTTGAGATAGATCACATTGGCCAGTATGTAGAGGCCGCAGACGAGGGAAGTCCCGACCAGCAGCGAGACTGGAATGGTGCGCTTGGGTTCTTTGACCTCGCCGGCGATGAAGGTGATGGAATTCCATGCATCGGCACTGAACAGCGAGCCCGTCTGCACCACAAGGAGGGCTACAAGAAAGGGCAGGGCGGTGGCTCCGCTTGCGAGCGATGCGGGCGTGGAACTCACCGCGATGGCAGGCTTCAGCACCAGACCCAGGATGATCAGCGCCGCCAGGCTGCCGATTTTGGCGACCGTGTGAGATTCTGGATGCGCGCGCCCAATTTCACGCCATAGGCGTTCACGAAACTCAGCAGCAGGATGATGATGATGCCCGAGAGCCGCGCGCTGGTGAGGCCCACGTTGTAGGGTCCGACGATGATGGTTTCGGTGACTTTCCAGGGGCCTGAGGGAAGGTGGGGGCCGATCCAGGCGGTGTCGTTGACAAAGGGCAGGAAAGTGCCCAGGTATTTCCCGAAACCCACGGCCACGGCGGCGATGGTGCCGCACTCAATCACTGCGAAAAAAGTCCAGCCGTACAGGAAGCCCGTCATCGGCCCATAGATCTCGCGCAGGTAGGTGTATTGGCCGCCCGCTTCGGGAAACATGCCTGCGAGTTCGCCGTAGCTGAGGGCGCCAAAGACCGTCAGCACGCCGGTGAGCACCCAGGCCCAGATCAGGAAAGACCCCGTCCCTCCCGTGCGGATCATATCCCCGGCGACGATGAATACACCGCTGCCGATCATCGAACCCGCGACGAGCATGATGGCGTCAAAAAGGCCGATGGTGCGGCGGAAGGCGGATGCAGAGGACATGTAAACCCCGGGCTGGAAGCTATGGTGGAGAAGTTATGGCGGGTTGAATGACTAAGCTAGCATGCAGGCGTACAGGATGGGCCCCTGCACAGCAGAGGCTATTTGCGCGGCTCGATGGACTTGTACCGATCAGCCCAGAATCCTGAGAATCTTCCAGCGCTGGGAGCCGGGAACAATGAACGGGGCAAGGGCATCGGAAAGAGGCTTGAAGTGCGGCTGGGCCATGCCCTGAAGCGCCGCTTCGAAGTCGGCCAGGGATTCGAAAACGTACTCATCCACGATGTGGGATGCCGATGGCCCCACGTGGCCGCAAAGCAGGCGGGTGGACTTCGCGCGGCGGAATTCGGACGAAGCCATCTTTTCCTCGCCCCAGACCTTCATGGCCCTCACCGCATCGCCCTGCTTGCCGTAAAGGATGTCCAGATGCCATTGGCAGACGTACATGCAAGTCCTCCGTTTCATGTGTTTCGCCACCGTCAATAATAAACAGGTACGCCCAACAAAACGAGTACGAGCCCCGGCCACGGGGCCCCGTCCGCGATTGAGCGTAGCGAAGAGCGGGAGGACAGGACTAGATGTCCTGTTCGATATGGGGGTGGTCAGGTGGCCGGAGGGTTGGATTATGCAGCTTACGTGCTCGAAGAAGATAAACAGGTACGCCCAACAAAACGAGTACGAGCCCCGGCCACGTGAAGGCAGGTTTATAGCGCAGCAGAAAGCCCATGATGCCAACCGCACCCATGATGTAGATGAGCGGCACCACGGGATAGCCCCAGGTTTTATAGGGCCGCTCCAGGTTTGGTTTCCTGACGCGCAGCACCATGACGCCTGCGATGACGGCCACCACGAACAGCAGTTGAGCGAAGGTGCTGTAATCCACCAATTGCTCAAAGGTTCCGGTGAGGGTCAGGATGCTGGCCCAGGCCGCCTGTAGCCATAATGCCCAGGCAGGAACGCCGTGGCCGTTGAGTTTTCCAGCGCTGCCTACGAATAGCCCGTCTTCGCCCATGGCCTGATAGATGCGGGCCGTGGTGAGGGAAGCTCCGTTGACGTAGCCGAACATGGAGATCACCACTGCCCCAGCCATGAGCGAGCCGCCCAGGGGTCCGAATATCGCGCCGAGGGCCGCTGCGCCCACGCGATCATCGGGCGCGTTGGCGATGCCCGTGGGACCCAGCAGGCGGAGGTAGGCAAGGTTCGCCAGCAGATAGAGGCCGATGACGATGACGGGCCCCACCAGCAGAGAAAGGGGCAAGGCGCGCCTGGGGTTTTTGATCTCCGACCCGACATTGCCGATATAGCTCCAGCCTTCGCAGGAGAAAAAGCTCCCGACCTGGGCCACCACCAAAGCCGCCAGCAGGGTGATGGGTGCAACCGTAAGCGGAGGCACGTACGGACCAGCCACCGGCACGATTTTCGGCGACATGGCCAGGCCGAAAATGATGAGCGCGGCCATGGCGCCCAGTTTCGCCAGGGTGAAGAGATTCTGCGTCCATACGCCGAGCTTCACTCCGTATGTGTTCACCAGGGTGAACGCGATGATGACTGCGATGCCTACCGCCCGCGCGGTGGTCAGACCGAACTCGTAAGGCCCCAGGGCGATGTCCTGGGTGGCCTGCCAGGCCTTGATATTCCACGGTCCAAGCAACCAATGGGTATCACTGACTCCGGGCGAAAACGTGCCCATATAGCGGCCGCTGCCCACCGCCACCGCAGCGATGGCCCCGCTTTCGATCACCAGGAAGCAGGCCCATCCATAGAGGAATCCGCTCATGGGGCCGTAGATTTCCTTCAGGTAGAGGTACATCCCCCCGGCCTTCGGCATCAAACCGGTGAGTTCGCCGTAGCTGAGCGTCGCGCAAAGGGTCAGGACACCTGTGATGCACCAGGTCAGCAGCAGTAACGGTCCCGTGTGCACCTGCCGCACGATGTCGGCGCTCACGATGAAAATGCCGGACCCGATCATCGAGCCGGCGATGATCATCGTGGCCGAGAAGAAGCCGATATCGCGGCGGTAGCCGGAACTGTCTGACATGGAGGCCTCGGGGTGGTGGTTCAAGCATGACCGCAGGCCGGGAGTTGGGAGTCAAGAGTCGAGAGTTGAGAGGCGAAAACCAACGGCCTTGGAGACGAAACTGGGAGAAGCTAGAATTCCGGTAAATTCCCATCAGGAGCGAGCATGGCGGATATCGTGAAATCCATCCCTGAGGGCTACCATTCCGTTACGCCTTATCTGATCATCCGTGGCGCGGCCAAGGCGCTGGATTTCTACAAGCGGGCCTTCGGGGCGGTAGAGCTGTTGCGCATGGAAGCGCCTGAAGGCCGCATCGGCCACGCCGAGATCAGGATCGGAGATTCGACCATCATGCTGGCGGACGAGCATCCTGAAATCGGGGCCAAGAGCCCCGAATCCTGGGGCGGTTCCCCCGTGAGCCTGATGCTGTACGTGGAAGCCGTGGACCAGGTGTTCGCCCAGGCCGTGGAGGCCGGCGCCACAATTGATAGGCCCCTGGCGGACCAGTTCTACGGCGACCGAACCGGCGGATTGAAGGATCCCTTCGGACATGTCTGGTATATCGCCACCCACATCGAAGACGTTTCCCCCGAGGAAATGGCACGGCGTATGAAGGAGGCTGGGCGGAAATAAAGAATTGGCTGTAGGCAGTGGGCTGAAAAGCATTACTAGCTTGGCCTACCGCCTACCGCCTACAGCCCAAAGCCTACCCCGCGCCGCCGCTCGCGATTTCAGGGCGGTAGGTGACGCTGGACCAGAGGTAGTCCCGGTTCATGCGGGCGATGTTCTCGACGCTGATGCCCTTGGGGCAGCTGGCTTCGCATTCGCCGTGGTTGGTGCAAGTGCCGAATTCCTCGGCGTCCATCTGCGCCACCAGGTCGCGCACCCGCTTGTAGCGCTCGGGCTGGCCCTGGGGCAGGAGCGCAAGCTGGCTGACCTTGGCGGAGACAGCCCCGGATTTCATCGCTTTGAAGAAGGCGGCTCCCAGCATGCCGCGGGTTTCGGGAGTGAGGCTCACGTGGACGGAAACGACATCGGAGATTTGCGCGAGTTCTTGAGGAGTCGCGCACAGGCGAACCCCCAGCTCGGCCCCGACGGCCGGAGTCATCCAATGCGA
>JANYJQ010000043.1 GCA_025358435.1 Holophagaceae bacterium | reverse complement strand
GCTTAAAGGCAATCCAACCCCCGTGCAGGTGCGGGAGGTACTGCGCACCTGGAAACCCGAGCCCCAGCAACTCGGCCTGCCCTCGGCCCCGCTCTTTCCCATCCGGATCCACGATGCCGAAGACCGGCCCCAGGTGCGGCGTGACGTGGAATGCGACGGCGGCATGAGCGTGCATGTGGGGCGCATCCGGCCCTGCCCGCTGCTGGGCATCAAGTTCACCCTGATGGGCCATAACACCGAACGGGGCGCCGCCGGTGGAAGCATCCTCAATGCTGAACTGGCCCACGCCAAAGGCCTGCTGTGACACCTCTGGTCATGAAGTTTGGTGGCAGCAGCGTCGCCGACGCGGCGTGCATGAGGCAAGTCGCGGGTCTCGTCCGCGATGCCCTGCAAGCAGGTACGCATGCGCCACTGGTGGTGCTTTCCGCCATGGGTAAGACGACGAATGGGCTCTTTGCCGCCGCCAGCGCCGCGGAACGCGGTGATCTGCCTGCCGCATTGGGACAATTGAAGGAGCTCATCCAGAGCCATCGCCGCGCCGCCGAGGACTTGCTTGATGACTCAGTGCCTGATGAACTGGATCAAGCACTCACCGATGCCTTCGGACAAATCGAGCTTCTGCTTCGCGGCGTGGCGCTGCTGCGTGAACTGAGCCCACGCAGCCAGGATGCCATCGCTTCCTTCGGGGAACAGCTTTCCACGCGGATTTTCGCGTCCTTTTTTCGGAACCAGGGCATGGCTGCCGACTGGGTGGACGCCCGCACTGTGATGAGGACAGACGGCAGCTTCGGAGGAGGCCAACCGGACATCGCGGCCCTACGCGGCCTGGCCAAAACCCACATCGCCCCCAACCTCGATGCAGGCCGGGTCGTGGTCACGCAAGGCTATATCGGTGCCACTGAGGAGGGCCTTACCACCACGCTCGGACGCGGAGGCAGTGACTATTCCGCGGCTCTTTTTGGCGCAGCCTTGCAAGCAGCGGAGGTCCAGATCTGGACAGACGTGGAAGGTGTTCTCACCGCCGATCCGAGAATCGTGCCCGGCGCCCTTCCCATCCCATGCTTGAGTTTTTCCGAGGCCGCGGAGCTGGCCGCCTTCGGCGCCAAGGTGCTGCATCCCGCCACCATCCAGCCCGCGGTGGAAGCCAGGATTCCCGTCACCGTCCGCCACACCCAGAAACCCCACGGCCGGTTCACGACGATCACGGGCGAGGTTCGCACGGGCCGTTCCGTGACTGCCCTGGCCAGCCGCGGACCCATCACAGTGCTTACAGTGAGCAGTTCGCGGATGCTGGCCCAGAGCGGCTTTCTGGCGAGGCTCTTCGAGGTTTTCGGCCGCCTGAACATCAGCGTCGATCTGGTGGCCACGGCCGAAATCAGCGTCTCGCTGACCGTGGAAGCAGACGCGCCGCTGAAGGCGCTGATCAAGGAGCTATCGTCCTTCGCCACCATCCAGGTCGCCGAGGACCGGGCCATCGTGGCCGTGGTGGGCGAACGGCTTAAATACACAGCCGGACTTGGTTCCCGTCTCTTTGGCGCTTTGGCCGACATCAACATCGAGATGATTTCCATGGGGGCCAACGAGATCAATTTGAGCATCGTTGTCAAGCGCGAGCAGGAACACGAAACCCTGCGCCGGCTCCATGCCGCGCTGATCGAATCCAATTACGGGGGAGGTGCCGCATGAAGATCGGTGTGTTCGGGAAAGGCCGCCTTGGGTCCGCCATCGCGGAATTGGCCGGACCGGACCTCGCATGGTGCGTCGGGCGAAATGAACTCCCCTTGAAAAATGTGGATGTCGCCATTGATGCCAGTTCCGCTGCCGTGGTTTTACAGCATCTGGATTGGTGCATCAATCATGGTGTGGATTTCCTGATCGGCACCACCGGATGGGACGTCCCGGATCTGGTGGAGCGCGTCGGCGAAAAGATCGCCGTCCTCACCGCGCCGAATTTCTCGCTGACCGTCGCGCTTTACGCGCGGCTGAGCCTGGTCCTGGCGCGGTTCGCCGCCCAGGACGAGTCCAGGGATCCCTATCTGGTGGAGCACCACCACGCACGCAAACACGATGCCCCCAGCGGCACCGCGAAATTGCTGGCCGGCACACTCATGAAAGGCTGCCCCCGCAAAACCGAGTGGGTCATCCCTTCGGTGAGCCAGAATGTAAAGCCATTCCAGCTCAACGTCTCCAGCATCCGGGCGGGCCATACCTACAGCTCTCATATCGTCGGCCTGGATTCGCCCGGCGAAGTCATGGAGCTGCACCATTCAGCACGCTCCGCCATGCCCTATGCCGAAGGCGCACTCCAGGCCGCCCAGTGGATCCAAGGCCGGAAAGGTCTTTTCACCATGGCCGAAGTCGCCAAGGAATTGCTTGATCCGCTGTTTCTGGAGGTGAATCCATGACCGTGATTTTTCAAGGTCTCGGAGTGGCCCTGGCCACCCCCTTCACGAATTCTGGAGCCGTGGACCTGCCAGCCTTCAAGCGCCTGGTGAAACATGTGGTCCACGGTGGCGTGGATTTTCTGGTGGTCCTGGGATCCACAGGGGAAGCCGCCACTTTGAACGACTCTGAAAGAGACGCACTGGTCATCGCCTGCCGTGATATGGCCAATGGAAAGCCGGTGGTCGTTGGCGCCGGCAGCAGCTCCACGGCCCAAGCCGCGGTTTGGTCCGCGCGGGCGCAGAATCTCGGAGCAGAAGGCGTGCTGGTAGTCACGCCGCCCTACAACAAGCCCACGGCTTCAGGGATGGTGGCCCACTACCAGGCCGTGGCCGACGCCGCGCCAGGCCTTCCGATCATCGTGTACAACGTGCCCGGCCGCACGGGCCAGAACCTTGTACCTGCAACTTTGGCGCGGCTTTGGGAAAACCCGCAAGTCGTGGCGGTGAAGGAATCCAGTGCCAACCTCGGGCAGATCGTCGAAGAAGCCAGCAGCCTTCCGCCAGGGAAAATACTCTTGTCGGGGGACGACAACCTGGCGCTTCCCAGCATCGCCGCTGGCGCAAAGGGCCTGATATCGGTGCTTGGAAACCTGTTGCCCCGTGAAACCAAAGCCCTTGTGGATGCAGCGCTGGCAGGCAACTACAAAGATGCGCAGGTCCACCAGGCCCGGCTGCTGCCACTCATCAATGCGTTGTTCATCGAGAGCAATCCCATTCCATTGAAGGCCGGCCTCAAGCTCCTGGGCATGGGGGGAGACATGTTGCGCCTGCCTCTGACCCCCCCCGAAACCTCGACCTGCCAGCGCCTCGCCGAAGCGCTTTGCCTCGCGGCCGAAGGAACCCTTCCTGGCATCTCGCTATGAACCTTGACGATCTGAAAACCTTTTACAGCCAAACGGCCGATTCCATCGCTTCGGACCCTCGCCAGACACAGGCCCACGAGGCTCTGCTGACGGCGCTGGAATCAGGATCGCTGCGCGCCGCCGAGCCGGATGGACAGGGCGGATGGCGCGTCAACGCCTGGGTGAAACAGGCCATCCTTTCAGGCTTCCGGAATTCCTCCATGCAGGACCTCTCGGTGCCGGGCTTCGCCTTCTTCGACAAGAGCGCCTACCCGGCGCGGCGTTTCGTGTTGGAGGACGGCGTGCGGATCGTGCCCGGCGGAAGCACCCTGCGTCGCGGCGCCTTC
>JANYJQ010000040.1 GCA_025358435.1 Holophagaceae bacterium | reverse complement strand
TGATGCCATGGTCGCGCAGGTTCTGCACGGCGCCCTTGGCGGCGCGGGCCGGAGTATTGCAGGCCACCAGCAGGATTTCGGAATCTTCGGTGAGGAAGGTTTCGGAACGGGCCTCCACCTGCATGGATTCGTATTTGGTCTGCAGGTAGCGGTTGAAGATTTCCAGATCGGATTCCTGAAGCTGGATCGAAGAAATGAGATTGCCGCGGTGATCCCGGTCGCCGTAAACGGCCCAGGAAGGAATGCCGGGCTTGATCATGTGATCGGGCAACTGCACCTTGCCGGTCATCTGGCCCAGGTAGCCATCGGCCATGACGAGTACCGGGCTGCGGTATTTGAAGGTCAGTTCAAAGGCCAGGATGGTGAGATCGAGCATTTCCTGGGGCGTGCTGGGCATCAGGGTAATGGCGTGGGTGTGGCCGTGGCCCAACCCGTGGCAGGCCAGCTTCACATCGGCCTGTTCCGGGGCGATGTTCCCCAGGCCGGGGCCGCCGCGCATGATGTTGACGAACACGCCGGGCACTTCGGCCCCGATCATGTAGCTGACACCTTCCAGCATCAGGGAGAACCCGGGACTGGAGGTGAAGGTCATGGTGGGCAGACCGGCGCCGCCGGTGCCATACATATGGTTTACGGTGGCGACTTCGGAAACCGCCTGGAGGAACACACCGCCCAGCTTGGGTTGCAGCTTGGCCATCAATTCCGCGCCCTCGGTGGAGGGGGTGATGGGGTAGCCGAAAACGTGTCGGCAACCGGCCAGAATGGCGCCAATGGCAGAGGCGTAGTTGCCCTTGATTACCAATGGTCCGGTCTGGGGCAGAACGACCCTTTCCGCCGGGATATCCACGGGCTTGGCGACTTCACGGAGCTTATCGCCAAAGAGCTTGGCGGGATCCTGAAGTTCGAATTCCTCACCAGCTTCCAGGGCACGCAGGCCGTAGGGCTCGGGGCAGGCATCGATACAAAGGCCGCAGCCGGTGCATTTCTCCAAGTCCAGCACAATGGGAACCACGCCGGTGGTGGGATTGATCTCATCGGCGAAGGCGATGCAGCCCTTCACGCAGACGCTTACGCACCGACCGCAGCCCTTGCAGTAGTCCGAGACCAGAAATGGTTTGGGCCTTTCCTTCACTTGAGCCATTCGCGCGCTCCTCGAAATTGGAAGTTTTCAGGGGCCAAAAAAAAGCACCGGGCAAGCGCCCGATGGCTGAAGTATTGGTTCCGCTCCGTGTGCATGGGGTCACAATCGGAGTGTTCCCGGTCACACCTCTCAGCGATGGAAATCCCCATGTCCGAACCCCACCTGATCCGCTCCATAAAACCTGCCGATGATTCTGCCGTGGCGGCCGTCATCCGCGCCGTCATGCCCGAATTTGGCGCAGATGGTCCTGGCTTCGCCATCCATGATCCCGAGGTGGATCACATGACTGAAGCCTACGCGAAGGACGGCGCCGCCTATTTCGTGTTAGAGGTGGCGGGTCGTGTGATTGGAGGCGCAGGGGTGGCGGCGCTGGATGGCGGCCCGCCGGGTGTTTGCGAATTGAAAAAAATGTATTTCCTGCCCGAAGCCCGAGGAAAGGGTTATGGAGAGGCCATGATTCGGCATTGCCTTCGAACTGCGAAAACCCTTGGCTATCGCACCTGTTACCTGGAAACATTATCTGGCATGACTGCGGCGATGCGCCTTTACGTCAAGGTTGGCTTCACGCCCCTCTGCGCGCCCATGGGCGCCACCGGCCACCATGGCTGTGACCATTGGTATTCCCTGGAGCTGACATGATCCGCGGACTGGGCACGGATCTCTGCCCACCCGCCCGGTGGGCGCATCTCATCGAGCGCTTTGGCGAAAAGGCCATTCATCGGGTGTTGCATCCCGATGAAGCCGCCTATTTGTTGCGGGGCAACGCCAAACGTTTGCCCGAACGCATGGCGGGGCGCTGGGCGCTGCGGGAAGCCTTCGGCAAGGCTCTGGGTTTGGGCCTGGATGGCTGGTCATGGAAAGAATTGCGCTATCTGGAGGGCCGATTGTGGGCAGAAGGTGCCCTGGCGGAACTATTAATTGCCCGCGGAATCCAAGGCCTGCATGGCACCGTTTCCCACGATGCAGGCTTGGCCCTTGCCGTGGTAGTTCTGGAGGGGGAAACTCCGAGTCACCTTGTCATTGATTAAAGCCCTGCCCGATTCGGCCGATTCTCCTTTTTGGACACCACCCATGGCCATGCCCACCCTCAATCAGCCCATGACGCCCCAGGAATTCCTGGGTATGAGGGATTTCA
>JANYJQ010000031.1 GCA_025358435.1 Holophagaceae bacterium | reverse complement strand
TGAGCGGTTCCAAATACATCGTGGCCATCAACAAGGATCCCGAAGCCCCCATCTTCAAGCTGGCCTCCTATGGCATCGTCGGCGATCTTTTCGAAGTGGTGCCCGAACTGACCAAAGCCGCAAAGGCGCTGGGTCTGGCTACGCAATAGCGCGGTCCAAGAATGTGAAGCCACAAAGGCTAAGCAGGGTAAAAAACTAAAAAATAAAATTAGCCACAAAGAACACAAAGTTCACAAAGTTCACAAAGTTCACAAAGTTCACAAAGTTCACAAAGAAAAGCATTTTACTTTGTGTTCTTTGTGTTCTTTGTGGCCAATATTTTTTAGGACTTTTCTTTGCGGCGATTTTCAAGTTCAGTCAGGCTTCGTCTTCGTCGGGCGTCGGCATGACTTCGAACATATCCGCGTCGAGGCCATCGTCTTTGGGTTTCGGCGGCGGCCTGCGCTCAGGGGAGTCGCCCTTGCTCGCATTCCAGGCGTGGATCTTCAGGAAATTGTCGTGGGTGATGCGCCCCTCGAACAGATTCTTGTTCCAGCGGAGAAGGCATAACGTCTTGCGACGGCCGGGTTGCGGGTCGTCCGCCACGATCTTCAATTCACCCCGCTTCACAACCTCCACCCTGGTGCCATCCACAAAAGCCACGAGGGCCCAGGGACCATTGAATGACACGCGCCAAACACCGTGGTATTCAGCATCCAGCTGCAGGTAAAGTTTCCAGTTTTTCAGCGTCGCAGGCACGGTCGCGAACTCTGCCCAGGCTTCTTCATAGGTGGGTGAATGACTCAGCGCGGGTGCCAGGAGTTCCTCTATCTGCGCCACGTGGTCGGCTGGAGCCGGTTTCTCCAATTGCTCGGCATGCAGGCTTTGGCGTTGGATGCGGCGGCGCCAATTGGGGAATTGCTGCACGTAGTAGAAGGCCGGAAAGATCACCGATAGCCACGGAAAAACCGCATTTATGGTGGGCAGTGCCGGGAAATCGAGCGGCATCACTTTCCAGATTTCCATGAAGGCGATGAACCCCATCAGCAAGCCGTTGATGGGGTAAGCGAGGATGGCGATGCGGTAGGTGAAAAGGTTGCCTTTCGGCATCAGCCTTGGCAGCACCAACGGTCCCAGCACCAGCAGCAGGAGCAGGAAAAGGAACCATGGAATGCTGGCCTTGCTCGGGAATGCGTAGGAACACACAGCTCCAACGAACAGTGTGAGGAGGCCACCCAGATACGTATGCTGCACTTCGGTTTGGGAGCGCAGGTAATCCGTGGCTGGGATGGCTTCTTCGATGGTGAGCATGGGGGGTTCCGTCTCCCATCATACGGGCTCGAAGCCCTCCGCGTACAAGAAGGCGCGAGCATCCTCCGGATCTCCGAACCGTGCGATGACTTCGGACCCTTCACGCATATCGCCGTCCGCCCTGTCCAGAGACGAGAAACATTCGCGGATCACGCAGGCGCCGCCGATCTCATCCAATCCAAGCTGCACGAGTTCCCAGGTGACTCCGTGATCGTCCCGCCAGACTTCCACGTTCATGATTGCTTTTCGAAAAACATCACCACCATGCCAAAGCCCACGCGATCGCCAGGCATGGTTTCCCGGGCATCCCCGGCCTGCAGGCGGTCGCCCTTCACATAGGTGCCGTTGGTGACGCCTGGCTCTTCAACAATGAAAAAGCGGCCGTGTTCACACAGGATCCGGGCATGGCGCCGGCTGATGCTCAGATTTGGATCCTCATCGGTCAGGTCGATGTCAGGGTAGAGGCCCGTAGCGGGATCGAACCTGCCCACCAGGGCCCCATGGCTGTTGATGGGATAACGCTTGCCCGTGATGACAGACACCAGGCTGGAGCCGAAGGTCGGGGCCGCAATGACCTGCTGGCTCTTGTTGGGATCGCCGCCTGTACTCTCTACACGGATGGCCAACTCGCGATTCCGTTGTGCCAGGCGCTGCATCATCTTCACGGAGACTTCAGGGTTCTGCCGGATCATGCGTAGGAAAGTTCCCCGGGTGATAGCGATGAGCTCCGTGTCTTCCAGGGCAACGGCGGTATGGGCCCGGGAAATGGCTTCCAGCAGACTGCCCTCACCGAAAAATTCACCCTTGGCTAGTTCCTCGGCCCAGTCACCCATGGGCTTGTCCCCGGTATACAGGCGGACTTTGCCGTTGAGAATGACGTACATCTGTTGGGCCAGATCCCCCTTCGTGTAGACCACTTCACCTTCGCGGAAGCGAAGCTTGCTCTGGTCAATGAAACTGGAATCGGCCATCAGGGGTCCAAGTGAATGGCTTTAGGTTAGCCTGCCCCGGCCTGGAATGGGCAAGAGGCTTCGAAAAGCTTTGTATTATCCGGGGGCCCACCCAAGGAAAACCATCCTTTTGCGAATGCGATGCCATCCGGAATTGAAATCCCAATAAGGTATAGGCATGTCCCTTCTTCGCTGGCTGGCCGCGCCGCTCTCGCCCTTCTATGGTGCGGTGGTGCGCCTGCGAAACCGGGCCTTCGATAGGCATCCGGAGCGAGCAGCGCGGGTCGATGCGCGCGTGGTTTCCATCGGCAACCTGAGCACCGGCGGTACGGGCAAGACGCCCTTGACGCTCTGGTTGGCTGAATCGCTCCAAGTCGCTGGCTGGGCCAATGCCGTGATCTCCAGGGGCTACGGTGGCAAACGGGTCTTCGAGGTGATGGACGTCAATCCCGAATCGGAGGCCTCGCAAACCGGCGACGAGCCGTTGCTCATGGCCCAGCGTTTGGGTGCGGGCCGCGTGGTGGTGGCACGGAAACGCGCTGCTGGCGCCGCGAGAGCTCTGGCCGTCCATCCATCAATCAAGGTGCTGCTGCTGGACGATGGCTTCCAGCACCGAGCTCTGCATCGCGACCTGGACCTGCTCGTGCTGGATGGCGTGCGGAGATGGGGCAACGGAAAGATGCTGCCGATGGGCGATCTCCGAGAGCCCCAGGACTGCGCGAAACGGGCAGATGCGCTTGTGGTGACCCGGGGCGGCCTGGCCCCGAAGGATGAGGTCGAAGGCTGGTGGAAGCAATACGGCAGCGGCGGGCCGACCTTCTATGTGGACTTCGCCATCGGCGCCTTGCGCTCTTTCAACGCCAAGGGGGAGCCAGGACGGCTGGATTTGCCGGCGAAAAACCTGGGGCAGTGCTTTGCCTTCTGTGGCCTCGGCCATCCAGAAGCCTTTTTTGCAGACCTGCTGGTGGCGGGCCTCTCCTGGTCCGGAACGAAAGTCTTCCGCGACCATCATGTCATTCGTCCCCGGGAATTGTGGCTGGTGCAGGAAGCCGCTGCGAAGGCAGGCGCTTCCAGCCTGGTCTGCACCGAAAAAGATGCCGTGAAACTTGGGATCGACCACTTGGCGGTGCTTCAAATGCCCCTGTGGATCGCAGAGCAGAAAGTCATCGGTGCCGAAGCCCTGTTGGCGTGGGTTCTGGAGCGGCTGAAAGGCATCGGGAAATCCCATGCCTGAGGAATTCCTGGAGGGGCCTGTGCAGACCGGAAAATCCGAGGACGCCTACGGGCGGATCCAGTACCGCGGACTCATCGCCTGGCCCCAGCGCCTTCGCCGGGAAGCCCCCCTTCTCGAGCGAGTGCTGGGGACGGCCCCGGTGCCGGTGGTCCTGGACCTCGGCTGCGGCACGGGGGAGCACAGCCGTTTCCTGCAGTCGCTGGGCTACTCTGTGACCGGGGTCGATGCCTCCAAAGCGCAGATCCAGGCTGCCCGCGAGGTGGATCCCGACGGTGGAGAGGCCGGACCCTCGCGCTATGTCCATGGCGACCTCGCATCCCTCGCGACGCTGGTTCCGCAAGGTTACGGAGGGGCCATCTGCCTGGGAAACACCTTGCCGCACCTTACCGAGATCGAAACCCTCCAGCAGTTCTTCTCTGGTTTGGCCAGCCGCATGGTTGCGGGCGCTCCGCTCCTTCTGCAGCTCCTCAACTACGACCGGATCATGGACCAGGGTGAACGCACGTTCCCCCTGATCCTGAGGCCGGGCGAGGCCGCAGGCGAGGAAACCGTCTTCCTGCGCCTGATGACCCCCAGAGCGGACGGGACACTGATCTTCACCCCAGCCACTTTCCGCTATCGGCCGGGGATGGAGCCGCCCCTTGAGCTGATCTCCGCGCAGAACGTCCATCTCCGCGGATGGAGGCGCTCCGAACTGGAGGAATCCCTATCAGCCGCCGGGTTCGAGGTGCGCAATGCCTTTGGCAACATGACCGGAGACCCGTGGGTTCCCGAGGCTTCCGACCTGGTTCTATGGGCGGTGAGGGCCTGATGCTGATCGGACCCTGTCCTGAAATTGAAGGGTAGGTCCATTATTAATAAACCAATGACGCGAAGGTTTTGGAAGAGGAAGATCGGCGCGAAGGAGAACCGGGCTCTCTTAAGCTCCGCATGGGCCAAACGGTTTGAAGGGCGGAGTCGCGCGGCCCCAGCGAAGCTAGGGCGGCCCATGCATCATGCCGGGAGCAAGCTTATATGCCTTCGCTTCCTTCTAGGGCTTCGCGTCGTGCTTCTTCTGACCGAAACTACTTTCAGCCCTCGTGACGCCCAGAAAGGGGTAGCTGGTCGTAGGTCGGCACCCAACCGAATAGGCCAGTTCATTTTGTCGCAACAACGTAATCTGAAATCGCTCACTCCAGGAGACCGGTATGAAACAGCTTTGTACAACGCTCGCCCTCGGATGGGCCTTGGCCTTCAACCTACCGGCCCAGGAAGCCCATCCCGCGCCAGCCCCGGTCGCTGCAAGCGATGACCCCTATCTTTGGCTGGAGGGTGTCACCGACGAAAAAGCCCTGGCCTGGGTGAAGGAGCGCAACTCAATCTCTGCGAAGGAA
>JANYJQ010000016.1 GCA_025358435.1 Holophagaceae bacterium | reverse complement strand
ATCCGAAGGAATTGTGATTTATATCAACTGGCGCGATCGAGCCGTGAACCCACCGATAGCGAAGACTGTTTCCAAACCCTAGAAGCCGCTGATTGAAGGTAAGCCCGGATGAACGAAGCACTGCGCTTTTGGCACCTCGGTCAGCCACCGTTCTTGCGAAACCAAGGTTTCCCTATTCATGTCGCCGGTCCTGCGCCAACCCCCTGTGCCGGTGATAGGCTGGTCACAGTATGATCTTCATCGAGCGCCCTGAGGGTAGCCTTGCGATTGCGCTCGGTATCGGATTGGTCATCGGAGCCGAACGCGAGCGGCGCAAAGGAGAGGGTCCCGACCGGATGCCAGCTGGCATCCGCACATTCGCGCTCGTTGGTCTGCTTGGGGGCATAGCGGCCATGGCCGGCAGTGCGGCGTTGGTGGCAGTGGCGGCCGCTGTGGTCGGTGGCCTTGCCCTTGTCGGCTATTACACTGGCGACCGCAGCGACCCGGGCATCACCACCGAAGTGGCGCTGCTCCTGACGTATTGCCTCGGCGTGCTCGCGGAGCATGAACCCAAAGTCGCGCTGGCAGCAGGATTGTGCACAGCGACGCTACTCGCATTCCGCACCAGCCTGCACAGCGTGATGCGCAACGTCCTCAGCGAAAGCGAGCTGCGCGACGCGCTGCTTTTTGGCGTAGCGGCATTGGTTGTGCTGCCACTGCTGCCGAATCGCACCCTTGATCCATTCCACGTCTTCAACCCCTTCGTACTCTGGCGGTTGGTGGTGCTGCTCATGGGAATGAGTGGTGCCGGCTACATAGCCCAGCGGATCATCGGGCCACGCTACGGGCTGGCGTTGGCCGGTTTTGGAGCCGGCTTCGTCTCGAGTTCAGCGACCATCGCCTCAATGGGCGCTCGCGCTCGGAGCGACGCCGAGGTGCTGCAGCCTGCGGTCGCGGGTGCCGCAGCATCGACGGTGGCGACGTTCGTGCAGATGGCGATCCTGGTCGGGGCCGCCAGTCCGCCACTGCTTCTGGCGCTTGCCTGGCCGCTCGGCTGCGGAGCCTTGGCGGCGTTGGCCTACGCTGCGGTGCAGACCTGGCAGGCGCGCCGGGCTGAAGTCGAGCCGTCACCCGGGCGTGCCTTCAACATCTTGACGGCACTGCTCTTCGCCTTGCTGGTCACCGGTATCGCCTTCATTTCCACCCTGGCGCAGCGCGCCATCGGACCCGCGGGGGCAGTGGTGACAGCGGCACTGGCGGGTTTCGCCGATGCCCATGCGTCCTCAGCTGCCGTGGCCTCAGTGGCCGAACAACTTGGTTCTACAGGAGCCATCCTCGGCGTGTTGCTGGCGCTGACCACCAACAGCATCACCAAGATGGTGCTCGCTGTGACTTCAGGCCCACGTGGTTTCTGGCTGCGCGTGGTCATCGGCCAGGTCCTTGTGCTCCTCGTCACCTGGGGTGTGGCCGGGTTGCACCTGATGCTGCGCTGACCTTCGGTGCCGTACAGCCCACCCACTCACGCTTTTTCTTGCGGTGGAAAGGCCGCACGGAGGATGGTTTGGCATTCAGGTGGTTGACCTGCCTCAACAGACACATATGAGCCCAGCAGCGATTGCAGCATAGGAAAGGCCGCCAGCACGGCGCTGCCGCAACCGCCGAAGACCAGCCATAGCGTTCCGAAAAATTCCGCAATCAGAGGATTTTTGGCCCTGCCAGATGCACCAGGCCGATGTCGGGGGCGGCGGCCAGTGGGTCTAGTTCCAACTTTTGCCCCATGTGGGCAGCCCTCTGGTTGCGCAGGTATCTTGTTTCAATCTGCTCCCAGATCTTGGTTCGGGCAGGTGATCCAATGCCCGTGTCCCGGGCTGTGGTGAGAGAACCCTGGCGAATGCTGCGGACATAGCCAAAAGCGGGTGAGTTGAACAGACGCGCCACATGAAATGCCCTGAAATGCATCTCCGTATCCCCAGTAAAACGCATCCCCATTGAAAAACCGTCGATGGCTTCAAGCAAGGATCGTGAGATCAGGCTGGAGGGATGCAGGATTGGGCGCACCGGCCTCATGGCCAACGCCAGGTGGGCCTGGATCGGGTAGGCGAACGCCACAGTTCTCTCTTTCTCCGGGAATGCCCGGAGTTCCTGGGTCCCAACCAACTCCGCCTGGAACTGCTCACCAAAATCCATCGTCGAGGAGAGTCGGTCAACGGTGCTGAAATCGTCTGCATCCTGCAGCATATAGGCGTCGAAACGAGTGGCGTTGATGAGCGATTGCACCAGGCAGTAAGGCCCGACATTTTCTACAGAAGCCATGAGAGTGACCCCTGGGAAGGCTCGGACGATATCGATGGGTGGTGCCTCGGGCCCATCGTGTATGACTACGATTTCATCCGGTCGCCGGCTTTGCTGCACCAGGGAACGGATGGCTCGGTGAAGGTAGGCCTCACATTGAAAGTGCGGAATGATGGCACAAACCGACATTCCATTGCGCAGAGGCCTTGGCGGAACGTGGCATTGGGCGCGCATTCGGATTCTGAGATTTTCACCTTCATCGGTTTCGGTGATTTGCATCGCCCCGGCCGCCATGGCGCTACCCCAATGGACAGCTCCGAAGCGATCGTCAATGCTCTCCGCCGATCGGCTCAATGCGTGGAAATCCGCCGGCGACGAAGATACGATCTGTTCTCCAATCGCTTTCAGCAACTCTTGCGTGGCTACCCAAGAGAGCAGCGGCGTTGAAAACTGGTCGAGGCCATCATTTCGAATGGTGATGCAGGGAAGCCAAGGCGTTAGCGCTAGCGGAGCTTGGGGCAGCCAACGCAAATCCAGGGGTCCCTCTGGCTTCCGGTCGCCCGCAAAGGCGAAGGCGCGGAATTCAACCCGCTGCGCCAAGGCTTGAGCTACATGAGTCATGGAAACCGACCGGACAGAAACCGGTATGACCCCAGGGTGGCGTTCGAGCAGGTCGGTGCTCAGCTCTTCACGTAAAGATTCTGGAACCAGGGCTAGCACCGCACATGGCCCTGCTCCCCGGACGATCCGGGATAGCCTGGCGTGATGGCTTTCGAGATCCGAATCGTAGCCGACCACAAAGGCCAATTCATGTTTGTGAAGGGTCTGGACCATTCAAACGAGCATAACTGATGGGTCAGGGACATCGATCAGGAGTTGATCGTTCAGTACATGGAAAACCTGCGATCGGAGGTAGCCTGCGCCTATCTTGCCTTTGCTTTTATTTTCGGGAGGGTTGATGCGGCTGCCCGCGCGAGGGTCATTTCAAGCCCTCGACCACATAGAGGTCGGAAATCACGCGCTGGTAGCTGAATACGAAGCGCTTGGCGTCCGCGGTCATGGCGACGGGACTGACCCACTGCACGCCGGAGCGGTCCCCAGGACTGAGGGTGCGAACGACCTCGGAACGCCCGGTGAGCGCATCGACCTTTCGGATGGGCACGGGGATGGCACCAAGGGAATGGAAGAACACCGCCTTCCCATCAGCACTCCAACGGATCGCGAAATCCCCTTCTGCACCACCGGGAAAGGGCGTGGCCTCTCCCGAGAGGGGATAGATCCAGGGACGGCGGTTCGGGCCTATGGCGACGATCCGATCACCAGCCGGGGAGACTGCCAGCATGCCAAATCCCGCCCCCTTTCCGCCGATGGCCCTTGGTTCCCCGCCGTCAATCCCCTGCACGAAGATGCATGGGGCCTGCCCTTCGTTGTGTCCATAGAACGCGATGGCCTTCCCATCGGGGAGGAAGCGCACATGGGCCGGGCCGAGAATTCCGCGGGAGGGCAGGATCCGGGCCTCCCCGACGCCTGTTGGCAGGAGGACGATCTGCTTGGTCTCGAGGTTGACGGCGGCCACCAGGCTTCCGTCTGGGGAGATGCCCGTTGCCATGCCCTCCCCTAGGCGGACCACGGGCGAGCCGTCGAAGCCCCGTAGGGCCGATACGCCATGCCCCTTAGCGGTCCCGAATTCGGTGAACACCGCCTTTGTTCCGTCAGGCGCCATGTCCATCACCAGAGACCAGCTGAGCCAGGAGAGATCCCGTTGGCCCTTCTCATCCAAACAAGCCATCCCCACACCCATGGAATACTCGCTCAGGAGGAACCTGCCGTCGGAGGAAAGGTCGTGGATAGCCACCCCCCTTGGCAGTTTGGCTACGATGCGCAGCTTTCCCCCACGATCGATCGCCGTGACCCGCTTGCCTTGGGCGGAGAAAACCTCGTTCCCATCCGGGCTCCAGGCGATGCCGTAGAACAAGGTGTTAAGGGCTTTGGCGTTGGGCCAACGGCCCTTGCCGGTGGCGAGTTGCAACCGGACCGGGTAGCCATTCCCGTCCTCCCGGAGGGGATGCTCCAGAAAGGCGATCTCGGTTCCATCCGGGGAGAAGCGGAGGTCGGTCAGCCAGCCCGGGCTCTCATAGAGGGACTTTCCCCGCGGGAATTCAAGCCGCTGATGGTCTATGAGGTCCCGGACCATCGCAAGCTCCCCCGTAACCGGCGACCAGTCAGCGGCGCTGATGTCGTTCTCGATGGGTTTGGGCGATTCCCCGGTGATGGACATGGTGGCCAACGTGCCCCTCCGGCTGAAGGGCCCATACATCCGGGGTTCGAGGAGCATCGCCAGCTCCCGCTTGCCGGAGATGGAAAGGAGCAGCGCACCGTGCGGGCCCACGGGAACGGCATCTTCGCTATCGGGAAGCTTGTGGAACATACGCGGCGTATCCCCTTCCCAGGCAGCGGTGTAGATCACGGATTGGCCATCGGGTGTGAATCGCGCCGCAAGCACCGTCCCCCTTCGGAAAGTCACGCTCTTGAAGGTGGGCATCGGGCCGGGCGTCGAACGCCGCCCAAGGAACCAGCCAGTTCCTCCAAGGGCGGTGAGAAGGAGGATGGCATTAACGGCCTGCAGCAACTTCCGCGAGCCGCGGCCTCTCCGTGGGATTTGCCCACCCGCTCCAGAACCCGGCATCGAAGCCGCTTCCAGAGCGAAGGCGAAGTCATGGGCCGAATGGAAACGCTCGCCCTCCTTCTTTTCAAGACACCGTTCGACGATCTTCCCCAATCCGAGGGGAACGCCTTCGAGACCCGAACCCTCCCCCATCGGATCCTGGGTCAGGATTTCATTGAGAACCGCCACGGCGCTATCGCCCTGGAAGGCTCTTCGTCCTGTGAGCATCTCGAAGAGCACACAACCCACGGAAAAGATGTCCGCCGCGGGCCCGACTTCCTCCCCCCGGACCTGCTCGGGGGCCATGTATCCCACCGTCCCCATCACCATCCCCGGACGGGTCCCCAGGGCCACGGTGGAACCATTCTCCGAACCGCACCCCAGACCCTCTGCGCTGCGGATCCGGGCGAGGCCGAAGTCGAGGATCTTGACGTGGCCCTCGTTCGTGATGAAGAGGTTCTCGGGTTTGAGATCTCGATGGATGATCCCCTTGCCGTGAGCGGCGGCGAGACCCCGCGCGATCTGCAAGCCGATCTCCGCGGCCTTGCGCGAGGGCAGAGGCTTGCCCAACATCCGTTCCCTGAGCGTCTCGCCCTCCAGCAGTTCCATGACCAGGAAGGGCGACCCCTCGTGGGTGCCGAGATCATGCACGGTGAGGATGTTCGGATGATTCAAAGCGCTGACCGAACGCGCCTCCGTTTCGAACCGCCGCAGCCGCTCCGGATCCTGCGCGAACGTGGCTGGCAGCACCTTGATGGCCACGAAGCGGTCGAGCTTGGGATCGCGGGCCTTGTACACCTCCCCCATACCGCCCGCACCGATCTGCCCCACGATTTCGTAGGGGCCAATCCGAGTTCCTTCGAGGAAGGCCATGGTGCGCACCGGGCTGGGCCAAATATGCCAAATATAATGTCACGGGAAGCAAATGAATGTTCTCTGTTCATAAACAGACACATCCCCATGGAATTGCCAGATGGGGCTAGAATCTTCAGCTTGCCCAGAGGACTCCATGCGAAGAACCGCCCTTTCCCTCGCCCTTCTTGCAGTTCCCCTGGTAGCGGGACAACCCCTCGTTTACAAGGAAGGCTCAAACCGTCTCGCGGGCTACTTCGCCAAGCCTGAAGGGGCCAAAAAATTGGCGCCCGGCGTGGTGGTGATCCACCAGTGGATGGGCCTCACCGACCATGAACGGAAAGTGGCTGACGATTTGGCGAAGCTAGGCTACGCCTCTCTGGCGGCGGATATTTTCGGCGAGGGCGTCCGTCCAAAGAATGTCCAGGAAGCGGGGACCCAGGCTGGCAAGTTCAAGGGCGACCGAGCCCTCTACCAGTCGCGCGTCAAGGCTGCGCTGGGCGCACTCAAGGCCCAGCCCGGCGTAGACGGCTCGAAGTTGGCGGTCATCGGCTACTGCTTCGGCGGCACGGGTGCTTTAGAAGCGGCCCGCGCGGGCTTGCCTGTGAAGGGTGTGGTGTCCTTCCACGGTGGGCTCGATGTGCCCGAGGGACGCGCGGTGATGCCCATCGCGACCAAAGTGCTGGTCTGCCATGGTGCGGTGGATCCCTACGTGCCCGCGAAGGATGTGGCCGCCTTCCATGAAGAGATGAAGGCTGCCAAGGCGGACTACGTTTTCATCGCCTACGCGGGGGCGGTGCACGCCTTCACCCAGAAAGAGGCCGGGAACGACCCGTCTAAAGGGGCCGCCTACAATGAAGCTGCCGCCACCCGCAGCTGGCGCCACATGAAGGACTTCCTGGAGGAGATTTTCCGTTAGGGTCCGGTTGGTTTGGCATGAGTCGGATGATCCGCCAGGAACGCCCGGATCTCGGGCCAGGGGTGCGCATCGGGGCGGGTGCTGAAGGTGTTGTGGCCGGCCTCGGGCTGCTCCCAGATTCGAGCCCGGGCCCCGAGGGATCGTCCGAGCAGTCGCCCTTGCGCTGCACCGACCACTTCGTCGCGACCTGCGATGAAGAGGCCGATGGGGCCTGGATAACCCGCGAGCGCCGACACATTATCCCAGCGGTCCCGCAGCAGGAGCCGCACAGGCAGGTAAGGGTAGTGCCAGGCCGCGACGTCGGTCATGCGGGCAAAAGGCGTGACCAGCAACAGCCCGGCGATGTCTGCGGGCCTTCTGGCAGCCACCTGCGAGGCGACACCGCCGCCCAGGCTCTCACCCAGTAGCCAGACAGGCCCTGGGGCTTCCTTCCGCAGCTGCGCCAAAGCCAGCATTGCGTTGTCGACGAAGCTCGCTTGTGAAGGCTCTCCATTGCGCGCGCCGTAGCCGGGATACTCGAAAAGAATCACATCCGTCCCGTCTCTTCCCAGCAGGTCAAGGTAGTAGTCGCGGTCCAGGGCGCTGCCGGCGTTGCCATGGAAGACCAGCACCCTGATGCCCGGTGCGGACTTCGTTGCCCGCCAGCCCGTCAGGTTTCCATGCTCGTCACGCCACGCCTCCAACCCCAGGCCCTTGGCTGCACGCAAGGCTTCGGCATCCGGCGCGCGGCTCGGAAAGTACATGAGCCGGCGCTGGACCATCACCACCAGCAGGCATAGCACCCCGTAGCCCCCCAGAGCCAGCCCCAGCAGCTTCAACAACGTGGCCATCCGCACGGGGAGAGCCTAGCAGCAATCCGCTACGCGATCAGGCGGGGAAACCCATGGCCGGCAGATGAACCCGTCGGCCATTTCCAGGAGCGCTGATTCCCACGCAAATGGCAGAAGAAGGTTGTGATGAAAGCGACACATGTGATGACTTATGTTGTTGTCGGCACTTGGAGGTTCCCATGGTCAACCGAGTCCTTGTAGGCGTCGATTTCTCCGAAGCCAGCCGCCGGGCCCTCAAGCAGGCCTCGCAGTGGGCCGCCCGGCTGAATGTTCCACTGATCGCCATGCATGTGGTGACGCAACCCTCTCAGGCTGTGTTCCAGCCCTACGCCCCCATGGCCGATCCCTCGTGGTTCCAGAAGTTCGAACCCGATGCCAAAAAACTGCTGGATGACTGGCTTTCGCCCTACCCAGGCAGCACATCAATTGTCCGGACCGGCAGCGCTGCCAAATTGTTGGTGGCAGAGGCTGGTGCCGATACTTTGCTGGTGGTCGGGCATGTGGGCCATGGGGCTTTGGACTCGCTCCTTTTCGGCAGCACCGCCGACCGGGTCATCCGCTCAGCGCAAGGGGATGTGCTGGTGGTCAGGGCGGAATCCAGGAACTGAATTTGTCCTGCCAGGGATCGAGACATCACCGCTCGTCCGGCCGTGGCATTCCTCTATGATTTGCGCAGCGCGACAAGAAAAATACGCCTGAAGGGGAACAGCACACGACCATCGGGCTGAGGCGGATAGGCAGCTTGAAGGGCTTCTGTGTAGCGGGCCAGGAAACTGCGCTGGGCGGCCACTGCCAGTCGATCCAGGAAGGGGCGCAGAGCGCTGCCCTTGGTCCATTCCGCGATTACAGCGGCATTGTCCATGACATGCACATATTCAGTTTCCCAGATGTCAACGGACTGGCAGTGGGGCGCGAGGATGGCATAGTATCCAGCGGGTTCCATCGGGGGATTCCATGCATCTAAATCAGCCAGGATGTCCTGCCATGGTCCATCTGCAGCGGTCTGAAGGATCAGGCGGTGGGCCGGGGCAGCGAAGTTGCATGGCATCTGTATGGCCATGGCGCCACCTCCGGCAACCCGACTCATCAGGTGCGGCAGCAGGATTTCGTGGTGGGGCAGCCAGTGAAGGGCTGCGTTGGAAAAAATGAGATCCAGCGGTTCCTTCGGCACCCACGAGGCGATGTCTGATTCTTCCCAAACCCAATCTGGATGCGCCTTTCGAGCAACCAGCAGCATGTCCCCGGAATTGTCCACGCCCCGGATGGAAGCGTTCGGCCAACGCTGCGCTAGCAGTTCCGTGCTGTTGCCGGTCCCGCAGCCGAGATCCACAACGCGCGAGGGGGAATCAAGTGGGACCCGCGCCAGCAGCTCCACCGCGGGGCGTGTGCGGCTATCGGAAAACTTCAAATACTGGGATGGATGCCAGGTGCTCACACCGCCACCGGTGTGACCACATACCTCCCCTTGGCATCCTGGCTCACCGTGCCGCTGGGGATCTCTGGATCATGCTCGAACACCAGCACAGTGTCCGTGCCGGCCACTTCAGAAAGCAATTGCTGTCGAACGTTCACGCAGGTGACCACATCCAGGTCGTAGCCCATGACCCAGGCTGGCTGGATATGGCGGGCGGTGGGGATGAGATCGGCGATGTACATGAGTTTTCGTGATCCACCTTCAATGACCACGGCTTGCAAACCTTCGATGTGACCGGGCACCATGCGCACGGAAATACCAGGAAGGATTTCGACATCGCCCTCCACGGTTTCTAACTGCCCCGCGGCTTCCAAGGGCTCCCAGTTCTTGGCCAGATAGCTGGCTTTGACCCGGAGATGCGGGTGCCTAGCGTCTTTGAGATCCTTTTTTTGCACCAGGTAGCGGGCATTGGGAAAACTCGGAACCAAAAGGCCTCTCTCATCGAATCGTGTGCTGCCGCCGGCATGGTCGAAATGCAGATGCGTCAGGATCTGCAGGGTGACGTCACGGGGTTTCACGCCATGCTTCGCGAGTTCACTATCCAGGACGCCCCGGCCTTGGAATTTGAAGCGGGCCATGAAATCGTCCGTCTCCTTGTCGCCGTTGCCGTTGTCCACCAGGATCACGTGCTTCACGCCGTCCATTTCGCCGCGGATGAGCAGGCAGTTAGTGGCCATGAGGATCATGTTTTCCTCATCGGCTGGATAGATCTTGTTCCATACCACTTTGGGCACCGTGCCGAACATGGCGCCGCCATCCAGCCGGAAAGTACCGCCACTAATGATCTGTACGTCCCAGGGGCCTATTTTCATGGGTCCTCCGGAAATGATTTTCTCACAGAATTGGAACCACTAATTAACGCGAAGGAACGCGAAGAAAACCAATTTCCAATTCGCGTTCCTTCGCGCCATTGGCGGTTTCAATCCTTCTTGCCTACGAATTTCTCGAATGCCTTCAGGAATTCCATAGGCAGCGGGAAAACGATGGTGCTGTTCTTCTCGACTGCGATCTCGGTGAGCGTCTGCAGGTAACGCATCTGGATGGCCGTGGGGTTTTCGCTCAGCTTGTTGGCGGCGTCCAGGAGCTGCTGGCTGGCCATGAGTTCACCTTCGGCGGCGATGATCTTGGCGCGCTTTTCCCGTTCGGCTTCGGCCTGCTTGCCCATGGCGCGTTGGATCTGCTCAGGCAGGTCCACGCTCTTCAACTCCACGGCGGTGACTTCCACGCCCCAGGGCTCGGTGGCGGAATCAATGATCTCGCGCAGTCGTACGCTGAGTTTCTCGCGGTCCGCCAGCAATTCATCCAGAGTCACTTCGCCGAGCACCGAGCGCAGCGTGGTCTGGGAGATCTGGCTGGTGGCCCATTGGTAATTCTCCACACCGACAACGGCCTGCAGCGGATTCACGACTTTCGAATAGACCACCGCGGAAACCTTCAAGGTCACGTTGTCGCGGGTGATGACATCCTGGCTCGGAACTTCCAGCACGACCGTGCGCAGGGAGATGATCACCGCTTTGTCGATGGGCCGGAAGATCACGATGAGGCCCGGCCCCTTGGGCTGCGGGAGCACCTTGCCAAGGCGGAAGATCACGGCCCGTTCGTACTCATTCACCACGCGGATGCAGCTGATCACCCAGATGGCGATGAACAGGATAAAGGGACCCATACAACCCAGGCCAGCGATCAAGGCTTCCATAACGTCCTCCGGAAAGATGGCCTATCTTCGCATGAAGGGGATATTGCCGGCGCCAGTACCGAGGGTGATTGCCTGATCGTGCCCGACAGCACAGTTCAGTTCGAATTGCTTTGGCTACACTCAGGGAACAACACCAATGGAGTCACCCGATGCCCGAACTCACTGCAGGAATTTCCCTTGGACTCCTGATCGGATTCATCGCCTGGTTTCTTGTGCGCTATCTGGTGGCGGGGATTTTCACTGTTAACCAGAACGAGCGCGCAGTGAAGACATCATTCGGCCGGGCCCAGCGCCTGGGGGACGCCACCACTGCCGAGGATCCCATCTCGGCATCCCTCAATGCCGACGAAATATTGCGCTACACCTATCCTCAAGTCCGTGTGATCCCGCCCGGCGGGCCCTACTTCAAGTGGCCCTGGGAGCAGGTCTACAAGGTCTCCATCGCCACTGAGACTGTCAGCATGGCCTACGACCCCATGACGCCCAGCGCCAACAACAGCGGCACTGTGCTGGAGGCCGTCACCAAGGACCAGCTCAATACGGGTCTCTCGGGACAGATCCGTTTCAAGATCAGCGAACGGAATCTCTACGCCTACATATTCGGAGTGAAGAATCCCATCGCGCATGTGATGGGCTACTTCGTGTCGGTGCTGCGGGAGCGCATCGCCAACTTCGAAGCGCCGAACGCCGCCGACGGCACGCCTGCCATCCAGACGGGCATTTCCATAAATGACCTGCGGAAAAACCTTCGCGATATCAACGAGCACATGGATAAGGAGTGCGGTTCCTCCGCGGCCCGCTATGGCGTCCAACTGGACGCATCGCTCATCACAAGCATCGATCCGCCCCAGGAAGTGGAATCGGCCCTGGCGGCAATCAACACAGCCCACAACCAGGTGTCCTCCGACATCAGCCTGGCTCAGGCCTCCGCGGACCAGAAAATCGTCCAGTCGAGAAGGGCCGTGGAGATCGAAACCCTCAAAGCCCAGGCGGAGGTGGAACCGCTCCGCCTCATGGCTTCGCAGCTCGCCGAGCTCAAGGCCAATGGGGGTGAAGCCGCGCTGGGTGCCTATGTCAGGAACGTCGGGCTCGGGCTCTATGCCCAAGCTGGCCGCCTGATGAAGGAGGTGAAGTGATGCTTACTCTCATCGCCGCCGCCGCGACATTTCTCGCCTGCTTCATCGGCGTGCCCATCCTTTTCGCCCTTTCCCGGATGTTCGGCTTTTATGCCATCGTCCAGGAGCGCCGTTGCAAGGTTTACGTGCTCTTCGGGAAGGTGATCGCCGTGCTGGACGAGCCTGGCCTGCACTTCCTGTGGATCAAGCTCGGTTGGCGCGCCTTGTTCATCAACTGGGTCGGCCGGTGCTACGACATCGACCTGCGGCTGGACCAGGAATACCTCCGCAGCCAACCCGTCAACTCTGAAGAAGGCGCGCCCATGGGCATCGGCATCTGGTACGAAATGTTCATCAGCGATCCCGTGGCCTACCTGTTCAAGAACACTGACCCAAGAGGCTCTCTTGCCGCGAACGTCAGCAATTCCACGGTGCGCTGCCTCAGCAACATGCCCCTGAGCGACATGATGGCCAACCGCCACACCATGAGCCAGACCGTGCGTGACGAGGTGTCACCGCAATCCCATGACTGGGGCTACCGGCTAGGCTCGATCTACATCCGGAAGGTGCATTTCCGGGATCACGACATGATCCGCCAGATCGAGAGCAAGGTCGTGAACCGGCTGCGCCAGGTGACCTCGTCCATCAAGCAGGACGGCACCAATCAGGTGAACATCATCAGCAGCACCGCCGAGCGCCAGGCTGCGGCGGAATTCGGCAAGGCCGGCGCCATCCGGCCCCAGATTGTCGGCGCCGCGTTGAATGAGATATCCCGCGATCCCGCTGTGTCCGAAGCCATGTTCAACGTCCTGGAGACCCAGCGGATCCTGGAGAGTGGCGCAGCCATCACGCTCATCCCTGCTGGCCAACCATTGCTCAATAACCTGCTGGCCGCTACTTCGGATCCCAAGCCATCCAAACCAGCACCTTCGAGAAATTGAAGCAGCTAGATTCTCCGAACAAAGGGATTGTTTTCAGCCTCATCGCCGATGGTGGTGGCTGGCCCATGGCCTGGAATCACCAGCGCCCCTTCGTCCAGCACATAGAGCTGGGATCGGAGGCTCTGTTCCAGCTGCCCGAAGTCTCCACCCCAGAGATCCGTGCGGCCGATGCCGCCGCAGAACAACGTGTCGCCGGCCAGCACCACCTTTCCCTTCTCGAAGTCGCCGTGGAAGCAACAGGAGCCTGGTGTATGGCCCGGTGTATGAAGTGTTGTCAGACCTTCGAAATGATCACCGGCATTGAGGTCCCGCATCTCGGGCCTGGGAATGGATTTGAAGCCGAATCCACCGGTCTGCAGATCCAGATTCGCGATAAGGAAGCCATCACCCTGATGCAGGTAGGCCGGGCATTGCCAAAGATCCTGCAGTTCCTTGGTGGCGCCGACATGATCGAAGTGGGCGTGGGTGTGCAACAGTGCCTCCACACGGAAGCCTGCCTTCTCCACGCGGGTGCGGATCTTCTGGCCATCGCCACCAGGGTCCACGACAATTCCTATGCCAGTATCCGCATCCCACAGCAGGCTGCAGTTGCACCCAAGGGGACCCACGGGGAAAGAGTCGAGTTTCAACATGACCCCAGATTAAACCGCTTGCCGCTCGGAAGCCCCGGTCCGGCGGAGGAGATTCCGATTTTGCCGGCATCCGCTTGATGCATCACGGCAATGATCTATCGTCGGTTGAGGCGGAGGAACCCGAATGAACCCAACTCAACCAGAATCCGGACGCGGCACAGTGCTGGGCCGCTGGGACCTGCTGCCGCTCCTGGGAGCCGCAGGCCTGCTGGGGCTATGCCGGACCCTCTGGGATCGCCTGCCTGACCCCTTGCCCACCCACTTCGGGCTGAATGGCCAGCCCAACGGCTGGACACCCAAAGCCATGGCCCCTTGGCTCATGTTCGGTCTTCCCTTCGTGTTCTGGGTGCTGCTGGTGTTGGTTGGGACCTGGTCGGCGCCCTCGGACCTTGAGCGATCCGCCCTGCAGCGGCGCTGCATGGCTCCCATGCGCGGTCTCACAGTGCTGGGTGTTCTCGTGCTCATGAGTTTGATGGTGCTGATTCCGGTCCATGGGCTCGCCGTTTTCTGGCCCATCCTCAGCGTATTCCTGGTCTTGCTCTTTCTTGGGCTTGGCTTAATGGTGCGCCTTGGTTACCTCCACGCTTCCGAGGAGGTGAGGAGGCTCTGGAAGTGGGGAATGTTCTACGTGAACCCCGGGGATCCCAGGCTCTGGGTTCCCAAGCGCCTCGGCATGGGCTGGACCCTGAACTTCGCCCGGCCTGCGGCCTGGTTCGTCATGGGACTGCTTTGCCTGCTCCCCATGGTCATCTTGGCCATCCCTATGCTCACGGCACGCTAGAATCGACACCCCAGTCCCTGAAAGTCCGCCATGCAGCTCCCAGCCCATCCCGTCCTTGCCTTGTTGCAGGAAACCCCCAGCGATTCCACCGGCGACCCCGCCCAGAAGACCACCAACTACCGGTCGCACCTCGGCGATTTCTCCAATGAGAACTGGGGCATGATCGTGATGGGTGCCTTCGCGCTCTTCCTGCTGATCATGATCCGGCGGGCCTTCAAACGCTCATAGGCCGTTAAACTCAGAGAGTGGCGCCCCGAACGAACCTCTTAACGAGTCCCTTTCTCCAGCGGAAACTTCCGGATCTGCCCACGCAGCCCGGCTGCTACCTTTATCACGATGTGGAAGGGAATCTGCTCTACATCGGCAAAGCCAAGGTGCTTCGGAACCGTGTGAAGTCCTACTTCACCGCAGCACCCAAAGACGCCAAGACCCGGCGGCTGGTGGCCCGCATCTGGGATCTGGAATTCATCGTCTGCGAGACGGAACTGGAAGCCCTGGTCCTTGAAAACAACCTGATCAAGGAACATCGACCACCCTTCAACATCCTGCTCCGCGATGACAAGAGCTATCCCTATGTGAAGCTCACGCGGGAGGCCTTCCCCAAGGTCTACGTGACCCGGAAAGTGCTCAAGGACAAGGCCTATTACTTCGGCCCTTTTTTTCCTGCGAGCACAGCCTATCGCACAGCGGAACTGGTCTACCGGTTCTTCCAGATTCGAGATTGCGACATCGACATCGATGGCAAAAGGGGCCGCGCTTGTCTGAAGTACCAGCTGCACCGATGCACGGCGCCCTGCATCGGCGTGGTGTCGCAGGAAATCTATGCCGAGCAGGCGAAAGAGGCGAAGCTCTTTCTGGAAGGCAAGCGCGATGAGCTGAAATCAAGGTTGGAAGCAGCCATGTGGAAGGCCGCGGAGGTGTCCGCATACGAACTGGCGGCCCATCACCGCGACGCGCTGCAACAGCTGGACGCCTGGTTCACCCGGCAGAAGGCAGCCAGTTCCGATCAGGAGGATACAGACTTGTATGGATCGGCGGTGCTGGACGGCCGGGCCTGCGTGCATCGCCTGGTCATGCGGGAAGGCCGCATGGTGAACCGGCATGAATACATTCTTGACGAGATAGAGACGTTCGACGGCGCGGTGTTGGCTGAGGTGTTGCAGAGGGTCTATACCGTGGAAACCGTCCCGGCAAGAATCCTGGTGGAAGTGGAACCCGAACACGCGGACCTATTGCGGGACTGGCTGGGCACGCTGAGAGGAACGAAACCTAATATCCATATCCCGAAAAAGGGCGAAAAAGTCGACTTGCTTTCCATGGCCCAGGAAAACGCTCGAATGGCCCTGGAACGCAAGTTCGAGCCCGTGCGCCTGAACGAGGCCGTGTTGGAAGGATTGCAAGCGTTTCTTGGCATCTCCCACGTGCCACGTCGGATGGAGTGCTTCGACATCAGCCACGGCCAGGGTCGCGAGGTCGTCGCCTCATGCGTGGTCTTCAATGAAGGCGTCCCCGACAAAGCAAAGTACCGCCGGTTCAAAATGAGCAATGAGCAGAACGATGATTTCGCAAACATGCACGAGGCGGTCACCCGCCGCTACCTGCGCATGAAGGAGGAAGGCCAGGAGTTTCCGAACCTGGTGCTCATCGATGGTGGCCTAGGCCAATTGCACGCGGCAGAAGCGGCGTTGAAAGCGTTGGGGCTTGATCATCTGGAGTTAGCCAGCCTCGCGAAGAAAGAAGAACTGGTCTTCCGCCCAGGCCGGAGCGAACCCTACCGCATTCCGAAATCTTCTCCAGTGCTCCAGCTGCTCCAGCGCATCCGGGATGAGGCCCATCGGTTCGCGATCACCTATCACCGGAACCTTAGGGCTAAACGCACCCTTCAGACAGAGCTGACACAGATTCCAGGAGTAGGCCCTGCAACAGCTAAAAAACTGCTTCAATCCTTCGGAAGCGTGAGTGTAATAAGAACCGTCCCGGAAGGCGATCTCCGCGCTGCCATTGGCCCCGCCGCCACCTCGAAGGTGCTTGCCTGGCGCCTCTCTGCACCCTAGGCGCCACGACCCCGATCAGCGCCTGGACTCCATCTGCCGGAGATCGCTCTTGGCTTTTTCATTGCCCGCCTCGGCGGATTTACGCATCCACCGCAGGCCTTCAGCTTTGTTCTGGGGTACATTGAGCCCGTAGTAGAAGCTCACGCCGAGCATGTGCATGGCTTTGCTGTCACCGGCCTTGGCTTGAGCAAGCGTGCCTTGCATATCCGCCGGAACCGGCAAGCCCGGTTCTGTCGTCTGCCCCGGCAATGCGACAAGCGGCAAATTGGGTTTCAGGGAACTCTTGAAAAACGCGAAATATATCCCGCCAATGACCAGAAGCAGAATCACGATGGCCGCAGGAATCCAGATCTTTGACGCACTGCCAGCCAGGCTGGCTTGGGGCGCCATTGGAATTGGAGCAGGAGTGGCAGGTCGGACCTGGCTCACGATGGGTTTTGTTTGAAATTTTGTCTCAGGGGCTGGCGCTGGGACTTTGCGGTCCGGGTACCCCGGAACGGAAGCTGGTGCAAGGGCGGCCGTGGATTCCCCAGGTTTGGATTCCGGCCGCGGATGCATCGGTTGTGACGACCGGGGCATCGGCTGTGATGACTTCAGCGTGGGGGGCAGCCCCTCGTTAGCTGCCGAAGGGCTGGGAGTCGACATCGGACGTTTGACAGGCACTGTCGGGTCCATAGGGGACTGAATGGGCATGAGCAAGGTGGAAGGCGTCATCGCCATGCCAGTCGAAGTATCCACGGTCCTATCCGGTACTGCGCTCACAGGTCGTTTGGGAGGAATATCCGCAACCTTGGCCAATGGGGAATCGTCTTCCATGGCCGTGACCTCTGGCGGCACAGGAGCCAGTGCTGAATCAGCATTGAGGCTTGTCAACTCTTTGGCTTTGGAGAGCAGGGATTCAGATACCAGGTGAGTGGAGACGGGTGAAGACTTTGGTGGTTCTGAGGAAGGAGGCCATGGCGATTGGCCTTGTCGGGTGAGATAGGCAGAGGGTTCCTCGGCCGGAATGGCCATGAGGGTCGTGGCTTCCATCGGTTCAGGCTCCAGCGCAGCCGCAGGCACTGCCATGGCCGGCATCACCATGGTCTCTTCTGTGATCGCGGGGGCTGGGTCCACCCGCAAGATGACGGTCTTTTCCATCGGCTCTGCTTTTTCGACGGCCGCAGGCGCTTCCATGGCCGGCATCACCATGGTCTTTTCCGTGGTCGCCGGCGCCGGGTCCACACGCAAGATGACGGTCTTTTCCATCGGCTCTGCTTTTTCGGCAGCCGCAGGCGCTTCCATGGCCGGCATCACCATGGTCTTTTCCGTGGTCGCGGGTGTTGGCTCCAGCTGCAAGATGACGGTCTTTTCCATCGGCTCTGCTTTTTCGGCAGCCACAGGCGCTTCCGTGGCTGGGGGCGCTGGCTCCACCAGCAAGATCGTGGTCTTTTCCATCGCCGCTGGTTCTTGTGGAACCGCCGGGGCGTCCATCACGGGCATCGCGACCGTGGAGTTCATGGCATTCGGAAGCTCGTCCAGCTCGTGCATATCAGGGAGAACTAGCGTGTCTTCCTCTGTCTCCGAAATTTCCGTAACCAGCGCCAGGTTAATCGCTCCTGGGGGCGTGAGTGATTTGACCTGTGGGAGCAAGGGCGTGGAAACGTTGGAGAAGGTTTCATCCATGGAATCGCTGGGGTCCACTGGCGTGGGGCGTGGCTCCAATGAGCGAGACACCTGGACCGTGGTCTCGGAATGGCCACTGGAAGGTGGTGTGAAGAATTGGGTGGTCTCTTCCCAGGATGGAATATCCGTGGCGTCCGGCATCATCACCGAAGGCTTGATATGGGGCGGTTCAACCTTGGTTGCTTCGTCGATGACTTCCATGGCGGTCCGCAGTTTGGGGCGTTCCAGGGCCTGGGTGGGCTCTTCCAAGGGAATATCATCCCGCTTCAGCCGCAGCGTTGAATCCGCCGGAGGGACAACTGCCTGCAGTGCCGAGGTGGGCTCTTCGAACGACACCTCATCTCGCTTCAACCGCAGGGTGGATGCAGCCATAGGTAGGCCGGCCTTCAGGGCAACGGTGGGCTCTTCCAGTGACATTTCCTCCCGTTTCAACCGCAGTGTGGCGTCGGCTGCGGGTACACCGGCCTTCAGGGCGATCGTTGGCTCTTCAAAAGCCATCTCATCTCGTTTCAACCGCAAGGTGGATTCGGCGGCGGGCACACCCATTTGGAGAGCCTGAGTCGGCTCGTCCTTCTCGAGCCCCAAGTCTTTCCGGGGAAGGCGCACAGTCCGATCAGCCTCAGTGGGCTTGGTCGTTTGATCTTTTTGGGGTTTTTGGGCCATGGGAGCTATGAGAGTAAGGGCCAAGCATAACCTTGAGTAGGCCGATGCGACAAAACAAGTTGGTCACGAAGTCTGCGGACAAGCAGGATTGAACAGGCCGGATGCCGACTTCACGCCTCGCCTTCGGCAGCCTGGCGCCACGCATCAAATCGCGGCACAAAGCAGAAAAACATGATGCTGGTCAGAACGATGAAGCTGCGGGCGAAGCGCACGCCCTCAATCCCCGCAAGGGCCCAGTAGGCCAAACCAAAAAAGCAGCTCACTTCGAACAGAGCCGAATACAGCAGGATTTCTCTGACCATCACTTTAGGCCTCTCGTCAGGACCTAGGTCGCAAAACCTTATTCGGACCTTGCCCCAGCGCCAGGTGACGAAGGCCGTGCTCAGCAGCACAAGCCCTGTGAAGGTATAACCCAATTGTTTGACCACGCCACCAGGTACATTCTGCCCCGGTGTGATAAAGCTGGTGAACAGCAACTGGAGCATCAATGGCCAGAAGACACAAAGGGCTAGGCCCCCTAGGTAGGCCCACCGATAAGAGCGGTGCATGGCGCTGAGTTCCGCTGCATCAAGGGGTGCCAATGCGATCTCCTGAGTGGGTGCTTGGCGGGCCGGCCGGCCGGCCCCCGGAAAAGTTGGCCGCCCGCAGCGAGAGCAGGCGCATCCGGGAACGGGCTCCGGGCACGAAAAGCAAGTATCCGACCGGTGGAGCAAGCAGCATGACCAAGGACACCGGACCCGCTGCGGGACCAATCAAAAGGCCCAGCACCAGACCGAAGACCGCCACAGATTCCAGGAGGGCGCAGTGGATGATGTGGCCAGTCCGGAGATTCGAAAAAAGGCTTGCTGCGGTGTCGGCCACGTTGGCCCGGATCCAGAACTGCTGCACCACGAAGGGACCTGCCGCCAAAAGGGCCAGGCCAGCCATGGATAGGACGATGATCCGCAGATCACCCCAGGGAACTGTATGGAACCCTGCTAGCAGCGGGCGAGAGTCACCATGGAAGGCTATTTGGACCAGTAGGATGAGGTATATGGCCGGTGCAAGGAAACAAACCGCGAAGCCGATCGCGCGAGCCAGCGCGACGTGTTTGCGCAATTCCACCACCAGACCTGGATCCATGGGTTCCATGATGCACCTCAGGCAGCCTGCACCCGGATCTCGCCGAAGGCTTCAACCTGAACAAGATTGATACGCCCGGTGCGAACCAGTTCCAACAAGGCCAGGAACGTGAGCACTAGTTCTTCGCGAGTGGAAGCATCGGCCAACAATCCGCCAAAGGGCCGCCACCCATGATCCGCGAGCTGCGCGAGAACTTCCCTGATGCGCTGCTCGATGCTCTTCGGCGCTGTGCGCACCTCCACCGGTGGTGGTGGCAGCAACCGCTTCAGAGCATCCCTATATGCAGATAGCAGATCAAAAAGCGTCGCGCGAATGGGTTCCTCTTCAGTGCGGGCATGCTCTTGGATATCCAAGCCTTTGGTGTAGACGACGGATTGCCAAGCAGATTCACGGGTTGAGAGCTCCCTTGCTGCCTCCTTGACCTGCTGGTAATCGAGCAATTTCTGGATGAGATCTTCGCGGGGATCCGCCTCCCCGGTTTCCTTGGGGGCACGGGGAAGCATGAGCCTCGATTTGATTTGCAACAGTTGGGCAGCCATGGCCACAAATTCCGAAGCGATCTCTATGTTCAGCTCCTCCATCAACAGGAGGTAATCCATGTACTGCCGGGTGACGTCGGCCATAGGCAGATTCACGATGTCCAGTTTCTGCTCCCGGATCAGGTGCAGGAGCAAATCCAACGGACCTTCGAAGGCAGACAGATGCAAAGGCAGGTCCCGGAATTTGGTCTCGAAGCCCTTGGGGGGATCGAAGACCCGCGATGTGGCTGCAGAAGCTTGCTGGGACTCGAGAATGGGTTCTGGGACGGGTAGTTCAGACATGGAACAATTATAGCGCAGCAACCTTCCACCCCCCCGGCCCAGGAAAAAGCCGGGGCATCATTTCATCAATAAATCTATTCATCCCAAAGGCAAATTAAGCACTCTGGCCAGTGTGGCCGCTATCTCTGAGATCCAGAGCCGGAATGGTTTATTCTGTTAAACAACGCGGCGTAAAGCCCATAACTGTCCATCCATCCTGGAGTTTCTCAGATGCGTCAATTTCCAACCCTCCTTCTGATCGCAACCCTTGTGGGATGCCAAAGAAACAATCCGCCCACCGTTGCCCAAGCTGCCGCATCAAAAACGGCTCCAGCTCCAGCTCCCGCCCCTGCCAACAATATTTCAGGCAAGCTCCTTGAGCGGATTGATGCTTCACCTTACAGCTACCTCAAAATTCAAACGGCAAAGGGTGAGGTATGGGCTGCCGTCCCCGAAACAAAGTTAACGAAGGGAGCTGATGTCACCGTTTTCAATGCCATGCAAATGGATAATTTCGAGTCGAAGACTCTAAAACGAAAGTTCGATGTGGTTTTCTTCGGGACCATGGATGCCCCGTCCGCCGCCCCCAGCCCTGCCGTTCAACACGCCGCAGCCGCCAAAGGACCCGCTGACGCCCCGGATGTGAAGATCGACAAGGCTACGGGCCCCGATGCCCGCACCATCGCCGAGATCCACGCCCAAAAGATGGAGCTTAAGGAGAGGTCGGTCACCATTCATGGCAAGGTCGTCAAGTTCACTACTCAGGTCATGAACAAGAACTGGATGCATCTTCGTGATGGAAGCGGTAACGCCGGCAAGGGTGATAACGACCTCACCGTCACAACCCAAGGCACGGCGAACGTAGGCGATGTGATCCTGGTGAAGGGCATCGTGCGGATCAATAAGGATTTCGGATCTGGTTATACCTACTCTGTGATTGTCGAAGACGCCAAGATCAACAATTAAGCCATTCCGGCAGGCTGGGGCCACCAGGCCCTAGTTGATTGACCCGAGCGGATCACCAAACAAACCATGGACCCGGGCAAATCCCTTGATCAGGATATTGCCACCGGGTCCAGGTTTTTTATCCGATCAAACCGGAAAGTTATTGGCAGGATCTGTTGATCACTTGGGTTTGTAGTTCTTCAACCAAGCCACGTCGACTTCTTCAGCCTTGTTCTTGGCCTTTTCCGCCTTCAACCATTTGCCGATTTCGCCGAAGGGTTCGCCCTTGGACTCTTTCTTCGGCATCTTGTCAACGTGGCAGGAAGCGCAGTTCTGGATGAAAGTGAAACCAGCATCCTTGGCCTTCTTCACGAAAGGCAGCTTGGCCTCGGCGGGGCTGCCAACGGCGAAAATCGCGACGGCAGCGAGAAGAGCGAGTTGGGTGCGACGCATCGGTACCTCTGAATAAACCTGCCGGACTGGGCAAGTGGATGAATGCAAATAGAGTGAAAGATCGCAGTAAAATTTGAGGAAAGTCCAATCAAAACCTTTTGATCACTTGCCTTTGTAGTCCTTGAGCCAGGCGACGTCCACTTCCGTGGCCTTGTTCTTGGCCTTCTGTGCGAGCAGGAACTTGCCGACTTCGTTGTAAGGCTCTCCCTTGGCCTCTTTCTTGGGCATCTTGTCAACATGGCAGGAGGCGCAGTTTTCAATGAAGGTGAAGCCAGCATCCTTGGCCTTCTTCACGAACGGCATCTTGGCATTGACGGGACTGCCCACCGCGAGAATCGCGACGGCAGCGAGAAGAGCGAGTTGAGTACGACGCATAAGTGCCTCTGAAAAAGCCTGCCCGAAAAAGGCAAGGGGGTTGGTTGCCAGGAACGTTTAGTACTTTCTACTGCTGGCGACCTTTCGGGGTTGCCAATAGTATTTGGGGCCTCCTAAATTTCTACACCCTTATCAATGGCAAGAGAAGGGCCAAACCTCAGGAAATGGTCACAATTCACTTAAGTTATTATTTTACAAGATATAACTACTAGAATGAGTCGCTATAATGATTCATTCTGCATGGTGTTTTTTTGCATTTTGCACGCGTCGGTTGCGTCCCGTTGCGGAACGCGACAGCAGGTGGATCCTGGTCAGGCTGAAAAGCACTGGCAATTTCACCGCGGCTCTGTTGAAAATCATCGGATGGCACGACCTCCCGTCCTACTAGGCAAACGCCCCGATTGGTTGAAGATCCGTATTCCATCGCCCGAGGTTGTGGAGGAAGTCGCCGCCCTGATGCGCGGACAGAAACTCGTGACAGTTTGCGAGGAGGCCCGGTGTCCTAATTTGAACGAATGTTGGGGGGTGCACCGCACGGCCACCTTCATGCTGATGGGCGACATCTGCACGCGGCATTGCGGGTTTTGCAGCGTGGGGAAGGGGAAGCCTGGCGATTTGGATTCCGAGGAGCCGCAGCGGGTCGCCGAAGCTGTGGCCTCGCTAAAATTGAAGTTCGCAGTGGTGACTTCCGTGAATCGTGACGATCTTCCAGATGGCGGGGCGGCGCACTTTGCCCAGACCATCCGATGGATCCATTCGCTGAATGAAGGCTGCGGCGTAGAAGTCCTGATTCCGGATTTTCGTGGCAACGAGAGTGCTTTGGATGCAGTGTTGGCCGCCCGTCCCGAAGTGCTCAACCACAACGTGGAAACAGTGCCCCACCTCTACAAGCGCGTACGCCCTGATGCAGACTACGAGCAATCCATGATGGTTCTCAGGCGGGCAGCCAGATTCCGCGATTCAGCCCAACCCGACCTTCGGACCAAGAGCGGCATCATGGTTGGTTTGGGTGAAACACCGGAACAAGTGCTGGAGTTGATGAAGGACTGGTGGGCCGTGGGCGTGAACATCGCAACCTTGGGCCAGTATTTGCCTCCCACGGGTTCACACCTGCCGCTTCAGCGTTACGTCGATCCGGCCGAATTCGACATGTATCAGCGAAAGGGACTGGAAATGGGCTTTCAGCGGGTGGAAAGCGGGCCGCTGGTGCGGAGCAGCTACCACGCCAGGGAGAGTTTGGAAGCTGCCTCGCTCTGGGAAACGCGCACGTGAAAAAGGCCCCGGATGGTTGATTGATCAACCGGTCCGGGGCTTTTCGTCATTCAGGAGATTCAGGCTTTGGGAGCCGTCGTGGCTTCGGGTTTTTTCGTCTCTTCACAATTCTTCTTGTCTTTGCAGGCTTTGCCATCCTTGCATGCTTCTTTGCAGGCCTTCTTGTCGACTTTCTCTGTGCAGGCCTTATCCTTGCAATTCGCAGGATCGCACTTCTTGGTCTCTCCGGCGAAACCGGACACGGCGAATGCAGCAACCAGGGCTGAGAGTAATACCTTCTTCATGAATCCTCCTTGGGCTTCAGCCCATCACTGAATAGCATTCCAGGATTCGATGTGACCTGCGACAACAAATAGAACCATCACCCCTTCCAACCCCATTCTGGAAACTGGATGCCATGAGTCAACCTGGGCGGAAACTCGCAGTTATTCATCATCGCTTTGCAGATTGGGTTCCGACCCTGGAAGAGGCGGACCCCCGGCTCGATATCAGAGGCGTCCACCCCCGCGATTGGAAGTCGATGGATCCAACCTGGCTAGCTGAAGCCGAAGGGCTTTTTTGTTGGATGTTGCCGACAGGCCTTGTTTCCAGGATGCCCAAACTCGCTTGGGTGCAGAACAGCGGCGCCGGTGTAGATCATCTGGTGGCCCATCCCGAACTGCCAAGCCATATTCCCGTCTCCCGGGCCGACGGCCATTTTGGATTTTGGATGGCGCGTTATGTATGCGGTCACCTGCTTGGTGAGGCCCAGCATCTTGACGAATGTGCCAAAGCACAGTCCCTAGCCCACTGGGACCCTAAGCTCATCCCTGAGGATCTCGGTGGAAAAATCGCCCTGGTTCTTGGTTTCGGCCGCATAGGAAGGCAGATCGGAAGAGCGCTCAGGGAGCTGGGAATGGATGTCACTGGCTTGGTCCGGGAGGCCAGAAAGGACCCGGAGTTCTCGCTGCGAGCCTCAGCAGACTTGCCTGGATTACTTCCCACCGCCCGGTGCCTGGTCCTCGCGGCGCCCGCCACCGAGGAGACCCGAGGCATGGTGAACGGGGGCTTGTTGCGCAACGGTCATTCCAACTTGACGCTCATCAACGTGGGCCGGGGAAATCTAGTGGTCCTGGATGATCTTCTGGAAGCCTTGGAAATGGCGACTGTGGGCCACGCCGTGTTGGATGTTTTTCCTGAAGAACCCCTTCCCCCAGATTCCCCGCTCTGGCACCACCCCAAAATCACCATCACCCCCCACCACAGCGGACCTTCCACGCCGAAGGATTTGATCCCCGACATTCTTGAAAACCTGCACCGCTTCGCCGAGGGCCGCCCCATTGAAGATGCCGTCAACCGCCAGCGTGGCTACTAGGAGTCTGGATGAAGCGCGACCACGGGGCCACCGCCCTGTTCGAAGCCAGCAAAGGCCCGCCTCCACTGGAATCGATCTTGCTTTGGGTTGTGGAAGCAGAACCAAAAAGCTGGACTAGACGGGCTCCCCGGACTGATCGGTTGCGGAGCCTGAACGCGGCTTTGGCTGCGGCCCCCCAGGCCGAGACCCTCCGGGCCCGCTTCCGGGACGATTGGCTACGCGTCAGTTCGGTCCGGATGCTGGCTGAGACAGGCCTTCCCCACCACACGGATTTTATACGGGAGGCCTTCAAACGGCTGGTCGACCGTTACATTCCGCGCCTGGATGAATCCGAGGATCTCTTCGCCCTTTTGGAAGGACTCCGCCTGGACGAGGGTGACGCCCAGTGGCTGATGACTTCAAAGCTTGAGGACCTCACCCCATGGAGGGAATTGCTGGCGCTCCCACTGGACAGTTACTGGGATGCCGCGCAACTGATCGGATTCCGCTGCGCTGCCTTGGGCTTGTCCAGAGACCTCCTGGGGCTGAGCCCAGAAGCCCGGGAGATGGATTCTCCTTTCAGCCGACTTCCCGAAGCCCTTGCGGCTATGCGATCGAAGCCTGTGGAGGGCGAGTCCAGGGGATCGTGGAAGGACCTTCTGGCCACCTGCAGGGAGCGGCTCAGCATGGCTCTTGCACACCTGGATGAGCACGGCGTCTCCTCTGATCTTGTGTACCGCCTGGATTTGCTAGAGACCCAACTGAAGCGTCTGGAAAGGCTCGTGGACTTGGCGCTGGGGGAAGGGGATGGCCTGGAACTGGCCACCCTGCTCATCCGTCAAGGCGCCGAGCAGCGGACGCTATCGGGCTTGGTGCGCGGCACTTTGCGACGCCTTGCGCGCAAAGTAGTCGAGCACACCGGCGAGACAGGCGAACATTATGTGGCGCGGAGCCGGAAGGAATGGTGGCGCACCTTCGGGTCCGGCGGTGGCGGCGGCGCAATGACAGCCTTCACTGCGGCCATCAAATACAGCATCGCGGCCCTGCCTTTCGCTCCGATGCCCATGGGCATCCTTCTGGCGGTCAATTACGCCGTGAGCTTCATCCTGATGCAGTTCTGCCACTTCACCCTGGCTTCCAAGCAACCTGCCATGACCGCCTCGGCGCTTGCCGGAGCCTTGGAGAACAATGAGTCCGCCCAGGCGATGGTAGGCCTTAGCGAAGGCATAACGCGCTCGCAGGTGGCCGCGACGCTCGGCAACGTGCTCGCCACGATTCCCGCGACACTGATGCTGGACTTGGCGTGGAGGACCCTTTCGGGGCACACGGTCCTAACGGCGGCCATGGCTGCTCACAGCCTGAACGACCTGCATCCCATACACTCCTGGGCCCTTCCCTTCGCGGCCCTGACGGGCGTGCTGCTCTGGCTCTCTAGCCTTGCCGCGGGTTGGGCAGGTAACTGGAGCGCCTATCGCAGGTTCCCAGAAGCCCTGGCGGCGCATCCTGGGATCCGCCGATGGCTTGGGCCGGATCGAGCCGCGCGGTTGGCGCCCTTGGTTGAGCACCATTTCAGCGGAATCATCGGTTACCTGGTCCTAGGCCTTTTGCTCGGCCTATTGCCACTCCTACTGACTTTCATGGGTTTGCCCATGGAAGTGCGCCACGTGACGCTTTCGGCGGCCTCGCTCGCGCTCTGCATCCTGCCCTTCCAACCCGGAGGCGCCATCCCATGGGCCGACCTGGCATGGGGGTTGGCAGGCATTGGGCTCATCGGCATGATGAATTTCGGGGTGTCCTTCGGCCTCGCACTGTTCACGGCGGAGAGGGCTCGGGGACTGGATTCCAGCGCCCGTAAAAATCTTGGGCGGACCCTCCGCGCGGCATTGGTGGAGCGGCCCATGCGTTTCATTTTTCCATCAAAGGGCTAAACTTCAGACAATCCCCGGAGCCAGAATGCGCCTCACTATCTCCCTGCTCTGTGCCTCAGCCCTCCTTGCAGCCCAAGGTCAGGCCCCAGTTGCCAAGGGTGCTATCAAGCCTCCCGAGCCAGTTCGTCTCACACTCCTGCGCATCAGCCCTGCGGCCACCTTGACCCAGGATGTGGGGATCAGTTCCATCAAGCTGACCTTCAACCGGCCCGCGGTTAAGGGCCGCGTCGTATGGGGTGATCTGGTGCCCTTCGGCCAGGTTTGGCGCACAGGCGCCAACGCCGCCACGACCATCACTTTCAGTGATCCGTGCAAGGTGGCTGGTAAGGATGTCCCAGCCGGCATCTACGCCCTATTCGCCATCCCCGGACCCAGCCGTTGGACTCTGATCCTGAGCAAGAAAGCCCAGCAGTGGGGCGCCTTCTCATATGAAGCAAAAGATGACCTGCTGCGCTTCGAGGTGAGCCCGGAGAGCGTGCCCTATGAAGAATGGATGAATATCCGCATCCGCCTGACGGGTGAAGCCAGCGCCCGGATCGAACTGTCCTGGGAAACTCTGCAGGTGGGCTTCCCCGTGATGTTCGACACCAAGGCCATCTACTGGAAGCACCTGGAGTCCAAACTGGCGGTCACGTCGATCGCAGACTGGGTGCCCTGGTATCAGGCGGCAGATTACTGCCAGAAAAATGAGCTCCGCATCGACCTGGCCAGCGTATGGATCGACAAAAGCCTGAAGGCCGGCACCAATTTCTGGAACCAGGAGACCAAGGCCCGCATCCTTCGTTGGCAGGGCAACCACCCCGAAGCAGCTATATGGATGCAAAGGGCCATCCTGACCGCCCGTGGGCTTCCCGTGGACAAACAGCCACCCAAGGAGTGGTTCGCGGACCGGGAGCGTGAACTGGCTGCATGGAAATTCGGAGTCAAAGGCTCCTGATGCAAACCCTCGCCTGTCTTATCCTGGCTGCCTCTTTGGCTGGTCCCGCTGCAGCTCAGACTCCTCCGATCTTTCCGCAACTAAGCCCATCGGCCAGCGTGTCGCAGACCATAGGCACCACAACGGTGGAAGTCCTTTACCACCGGCCCGCTATCAGAGGACGGCAGATCTTCGGCAGCCTCGTCCCCTACGGACAGGTCTGGCGCACGGGCGCCAACGAGGCCACCACCATCCGCTTCAGCGATGCGGTCCAGGTCAACGGGCAAAAAGTCGCGGCCGGTACTTACGCGTTGTTCTCCATCCCCTATCAAGACCGCTGGACTGTAATCCTGAACAAGCGCGCCCGCCAACAGGGCGCCTGGGAATACGACCCTCGCGAAGACGTGCTGCGTCTGGACGTGAAACCCAAATCGGTCCCCCCCACGGAATGGCTGACTTACGAAATCTACCCCGCCAGCAGCGCTACTGCTTATGTGGATTTATATTGGGAAAAGCTTCGTGTGAGCCTTCTCGTGGAAGTGGACGTCGATGAAATCGTCACCGCTAGAATGCGCAAGGCCATGCGGGAGAGGCCGAGCGACTGGAAGCTGATGAGCGACGCGGCCTTGTACTGCGTGGATCAGGAAATCCATATGGGCGAAGCGCTGGGCTGGGTCGAACGCTCCATCAAGCTTAATGAACAGCCTGTAAATCTCTCGGTGAAAGCCCGGCTGCTCTACCTGCAGGGAGACAGGACCCAGGCTGTTCAACTCCTGGAAAAGGCCTTGTCCCTGGCAAAATCCAGAAAACAGGGTGGCGCGGTCACAGGTCCTTTGGAACAGATGCTCCAGCAGTGGAAACAATAGTATCGGGGTCGGCCTTCATTTGACCTGAAGGGCCGTAGCGGCCTTCGATCTTCCGCTGAGCACCACCCATCGCGTCGGCCTGCGGCCGACATAAGACCCGCTGCCCCTGCGGGGCGCCACGTGGGCTGAAAGCCCAAGGTGGGAATCGCTAGTTCGGGGGTGTCAGCTTGATAGGTGCGGGCCAAGCGGCGCAGGCTC
>JANYJQ010000199.1 GCA_025358435.1 Holophagaceae bacterium | reverse complement strand
CGGAAATCCAGACGCTGAGGGACCGCACTGACCTGCTGATGGTGGCACCTGATCACGCGCGCTTCGTCCATGACCGAAAGCTGGATCTCCGGGCCTTCCTGATCGATCCTGCCCCTTCCACAGACTCCGTTCCTCCTCATGTGGCGGAGGGCGTGGGGGACCTGAACCAGCGCATCCTTGACGACGCCAGGGGCGTGCTCACGGAAGGCGGAACGCTTCATCTGGCCTATGAAATCACCACTGCGGACCGGGGCGTCCTCGCAACCTTGTCAGGCGGAATCGCCCGGAGGATCCACGAACGGCGCATGGAGTCGTTGGGTGGGGGGCCAGAACCGTTTTTCGATGGGCGGATCCATCTGGACTTCCTGGGCAGCGCGGGGCAAGGCTTCGGAGCCTTCCTGGTGGACGGACTCAGTGTGCGATTGCATGGGGAGGCCAACGATTCGGTGTGCAAATCCATGTCCGGCGGTACAGTCGCCATCCGCCCGCACCCCGCTTGCGCCTATCCGCCAGAGGAGAACGCCATCATCGGGAATGGGGCACTCTACGGCGCCACGGGCGGAACGATGTACGTCCACGGATTGGCAGGCGATCGTTTCGCTGTCCGCAACAGCGGGGCCTTCGCCGTCGTCGAGGGCACAGGGCACCATTGCTGCGAGTACATGACCCGGGGCGCCGTGGCCATTCTCGGCAGGGTTCATTCGAACGTGGGCGCGGGCATGACCGGTGGCACCCTCTACCTCCGCCGGGACCAGGACGCGAACGTGAACCACGAATACCTGAAGGCCGCGGCCTGGAACGCGGATCAGGAAACAGAATTCCGTGAACTCCTGGCAGGCTACGGAGAGGCCACTGAAAGCCGGACCGCCCTGGCCCTCCTGAAAGCCTGGACCTTGACCCTGGAAGCGTTTTCGCCCTACATTCCGCTGGCAACGGCGAATTGAGCCCAATGGGACCGGGACTTGAGCAGGCTTGGGAAACGCCCCACCCAAATCCCATGCCGGCCTTTAGGTGTGCGACCTATGCAACCAGCTCATCGGATGATGGTTTTGCGGCAGCCCTTGAAATTCCGCCCATCGTCCCGTATATGCTGATGCACCAACTCATTCGAGGAAAACAATGAGAAGTGTGATCACCGGAACGGGAATCGGCTTGGCATCCCATGTCGTGATGAATGAGGATCTGGCCAGAATCATGGATACCTCAGATGAATGGATCCGTTCGCGCAGCGGCATCCAACAGCGCAATTACGCCGCACCGGGGCAAGGTTCCGCCGAGCTCGGATCGCTTGCGGCCTCAGCCGCCATCGCCAAGGCGGGGTTGATGCCCACCGACATCGACGCGGTGATCTTCGCCACCATGACACCCGACCACGTCCTGCCCGGCAACGGCCCGCTGCTGCAGGCCGCTCTCGGCCTGCGGAACATCCCCACCTTCGATATCAGGCAGCAGTGCAGTGGTTTCCTCTATGGGCTGGAACTCGCCGACGTGCTGGTCCAGAGCGGCCGCTACCCGCGCGTGCTCCTCGTCGGGGCCGAATTGCACACGGGCTTCATGCCCTGGCACCTGGGCTGGGACACAGTCATCGGTGAATCGGATCGCGAGGTCACCGAGGCCGAGAAAGCCGAGAACACGTTGAGCCGCGATCGCACCGTCCTCTTCGGGGATGGCGCGGGTGCGGCCGTCATCGAGGCCCGAGAAGGCTCGGCCGGGCTGCTGAAGACTCTGCTCTTCACCGACGGCACGGGAGCGGGCGTACTCACCATGAAGGGTGCCAGTTTCAAGACCCGGCCTTTCGTGACCCCGGCCCAGATCGAAGCCGGCGAAACGATTCCCGTGATGCAGGGGAAGGAAGTTTTCCGCTCGGCCGTGACCCTGATGCCCCAAGCCGTGCGAGATGTCTGCTCTGCCGCAGGTGTGGCGGTGGAATCGCTGGGCCTGGTCCTCGTGCACCAGGCCAATCTCCGCATCATCGAAGGCGTTCAGAAGGCGCTGGGCCTCCCAGCTGAGAAAGTCCCCCACAACATCGAACGATACGGCAACACCACCGCCGCCACCCTGCCGATCCTTTACCATGAGTGTCTGGAAAAAGGCCTTGTGGAACCCGGCATGCTCATCGCCTTCACGGCCCTGGGTTCGGGCATGCATTGGGGAGCGGCCCTTTACCGCGCCTGAGGCGCAGCTAGCCGACTATGGCGTCTACCAAATCTTCACCCGGTCCTTCCCTTCCAGGTACAGCTTCTGCCCTGGTTTGACATCGAAGGCCTCGTACCAGGCATCCTGGTTCCGAACCGTGTAGGTGCGGTACTCGGCGGGAGTATGCCCATCGGTGAGGAGCTGCTGCCGGAGCACGGCTTCGCGGGTCTTCTGCCGCCAGCTCTGGGCATAGCTGAGGAAGAACAATTGGTCATTGGTGAAGCCCTGGACTTTGGTCGGTTTTCCCGGCTTGAGGGAAAGATGGAGGGCGTCCAGCGAAACGGCCAAGCCAGCCACATCAGCGATGTTCTCACCCAGGGTCAGCTGACCGTTGACGGCAACATCGGGAAGGGGGTGATAGCCGTTGTATTGGGCCACCAGCTTGGCGGTGCTGGCTTCAAAGTGGGCCATGTCTTCTTTCGTCCACCAGTTGTTCAACTTTCCCGCGGAGTCGAAGAGCGCGCCCTGGTCATCAAAGCTGTGGCTGACTTCATGGCCGATGATGGCGCCGATGGCGCCGTAATTCATGGCATCGGGTTGCCGGGGATCGAAGTAGGGCGGCTGCAGCATGCCCGCCGGGAAATTCATGGCGTTCATTGCTGGCAAGTTCACCGCATTCACGACCTGAGGCGTCATCACCCATTCGGAGCGATCCACCGGGCTTCCCAGCTTGCGTAGATTCCGCGCTAGTTCGAAGCGCTGGATCCGTTCGAGGTTGCCGAGAATGTCTTTGGAATCAACGGACAGGCCCGTGTAATCCACCCACTTGTCAGGGTAGCCCACGCCCACCTTCATGACCGCGAGTTTCGCCTTGGCCCTGGCCTTGGTCGTCGGGGCCATCCACTCCAACTTATCGATGCGGTATTCGAAAGCCTTCACGATATTCGCCACCATGGACTCGACCCGGGCCTTGTCGGCTGCGGGGAAGTGATGCTTCACGTAGAGCTTGCCCACGATCTCGCCAAGTGACCGGCTGGTGAGATCGATGCCTCGTTTGGCGCGCTCCCTCTGTTGAGGCACGCCTTGGAGCGCTTGGCTGTAGAAGGCGAACCGTTCCTCGGCGAAGGCCTTCGGGAGCACGGCGGAGGCCTTGTCCAAGGTCTGATAGGTGAGGTAGTCCTTCCAGGTATCCACGGATTCCGACCCCACCAGCGCCGACAGGCCAACGACTGCGGCGGGCTGCCAGACCACGAAATCTTTTTGGCTTTGGAGTCCCGCCGCCGCGAAGTAGGCCTCCCAATCAATGCCGGGCGCCTTGGTATCGAAGTCCTGGCGTGTCCAGGGGTTGTTGCCCTTGAGCACATCCCCGGTTTCCGTGCGGCTCCGGTGGGCCTCGGCCATGCGGCGCTCCAGTTGGAGGATCCGTGTGGCTTTGCCCTCTGGGTCCGGGAGGTTCGCCAGTTTCAGGATCGTGGTGATATGGGCCAGGTAACGCGTGCGGATCGTCTCCATTCTCGGAGCGGTCGACAGGTAGAAGTCCCGGTCCGGCAGGCTGAGGCCGCCCTGAAGCAGGAACGGAACGTAGCGGGAAGGATCGTTCAGATCCTGGGCCACCCATAGGCCCAGCAGGTTGCGGGTGGTCAGGCTGGTGGCGTTGAGCACGTCCACATCGGCCCTCAGGGTGTCTCCCAGCATCCGGGACAGGGTTTTTCGGTCGGGGATGGCGGCGATCTGGTCCAGAGCCGGCTGGACCGGCTTCAGGCCGCGGGCTTCGATGGTGACTTCGTCCATGAAACTGGAGTAGAAATCCCTGATCTTTTTGGTTTCAGCGCTCGGCTTCACCTTGCCCTGGGCCACATTCCGGATCAGCTCGGCGATGCGCTGATTGGTGCGCTCGTTCACCTCTACCCCCAGGCCGTAGGAGCCCCGGTCCGGAGGAATAGTGGTGCGCTGTGTCCAGGCTCCATTGGCGAAGCCGTAGAAGTCATCCCCCGGTGCGATGGATCGGTCCATGGCAGAAAGATCGACACCCTTTGCAGGATGGACCTTGGAGGCCGTTTCAATTCCTGGCGTGGAGGCGGCAGCGGCATGCATGCCTCCCAGGACGAGCAACGCAGAAAGGGGAAGGGGTCGGTAATTCAACATGGCATTCCTTTTGGTTGGGGAAGATCTAGGCTCAAAGCGCTGGCAGGTGCGCTTCAGGGACAAGCCAACGGGGTTGGATTCCTGGTTTGAACCAGAAATCCAGAGTTCTTGGCAATGGAATCAGGATTGCATCCTTCTATGACACGTCAAGCCGTTCAGGCCCCGAACGATCCCTTTGAACGGGTCGCCTCCCGGCGATCAGGTTTCCAGGCTATCGATTTGGCGCGATACTCCAGCGCAGCAGAGGTCCCCATGGCGAGGAACGGAATTGGACGACGGGAACTGATGCAACTGGGGGCTGCCACAGCGGCGGGACTCCTGGTTTCCAAACTGGAAGGACGGGAGGCCCCGATGCCTGTTTCCAAAGCACCCCTGCCCCACAACCCCCGCACTGCCCGGGCCATGCCAACCCGCAACCTGGGCCGCACCGGCCATCTCGTGGGGATCTTCAGCCTGGGGGGCCAGGCCAGCATCGAACAGCCCGACAATGAGGCGGTGGCCGTGCCCCTCATCGAGCGGGCCCTCGACCTCGGCGTGAACTACCTCGACACGTCGGCCCGGTACGGTGGCGAGCATCGTTGGAGCGAACGCTACCTTGGCCAGGTGATGAAACGACGCCGGAACGAAGTGTTTCTCGCCTCCAAAACCCATGACCGCACCCGGGATGGTTCCCTGCGCAACCTGGAAATCTCCCTGAAGCTGTTGGAAACCGATCACCTGGATTTGTGGCAGCTCCACAACATGCAGACCATGGACGATATGGAAAAGGTCTGCGCCAAGGGCGGCGCCCTGGAAGCCTTTCTCCAAGCCCGCGAACAGGGCCTGGTGAGGCACTTGGGCATCACGGGCCACGCAGATCCGGATGTGCTGATGGAAGGCATCCGCCGTTTCCCGTTCGATACCGTGCTCATGGCCTTCAATGCCGCGGATCCCCAGCACCTCAGCTTCCGCAAGCTGCTCTCCTACGCCGTGGAAAAAGAGATGGGAATCATCGGAATGAAAGTGCCTGCCCGCTCCCGTCTGCTCAAAACCTTCAACCCGCCCCCGCAAGAAAAACAGACGACGCCGCTGAAACTGGTGCCAGGCACGCTGAGTATGCAAGAGGCCATGCGCTACGTGCTGACCTTTCCCTTCTCAACCGTGATCATCGGGTGCGACACCATCGCCCAGCTTCAGGAGAACGTAGCCATCGCCCGCGACTTCCACCCCTTCAACGAAACCCTCCTTGCCGCTATCGAAGCCAAGGCGAAACCCGTCGCCGAGCAGAGCCTGACCTTCAGGCGGAAGTGACGGGCGGGGATAGGCCTAGCGTGAGATGTCTGCCCGGAACGAAACGTCGAACGAGTAAGAGCTTGTCCGTAAATTAGGCGATGCCGCTGGGGCTCGGAGGATTGAATCCGTTGTGCCGCCAGGAAGTGGAGATTGGAGTGCCTTCGGAATCCAGCGTGATCTCGAAGGTATGAAGTTTCCCCGCATCCTTCATCCGCATCAGTTCGAACACATCTTCCCGGAGCTTCGCACTGAGCGGGACGTCGCTCAGGATGACTTCCACGTCTTGCTTCGTTTTGTCGAAGAAGCCCTCGACTGCTTTCGCGTAGGCATAGGAGAGCTTTGTCGTCTTGCCATTCACCGTTATGGTTCCTTCGGCCTTGCCCTCGGCTGCCTGGGCTGCCGGAGAGGCGAGGATCCCTATGGTCGTGAAGATCAGAAGAGTCCTCAGTGAATGAACACTCATGGCATTCCTCCAACGTGTCGAGGTTTTCAGACAGATGGTATCAGCCGGGGGTAGCGTGCCCGGATTCACGCCTATCCTGCTCTGACAGCCCACCTCAGTTTGGCTGATGAGGATCTCGGATTGTCCCGGCGCTCTTCGAAGCCGGGCCGAATCGGCTCCGGGGCGATGCGGGCGTACACGCCGTCGCGGCATCCCTGCTGAAAGGCCTTCTTGACTCGGCGGTCTTCACCGGAATGAAAACTCAGGATGGCGATGCGGGCATCGGCTTTGAGGCACCCTGGCAGAAAGGACAGGAATTGATCGAGAACCTGGAATTCATCGTTCACGGCGATGCGAAGGGCTTGGAAGGTGCGTTGAAGGGTCGCCCGGGTCTCCTCGTCGAGGGACTCCGCTGGACAGGCCACCTTGACCACCGCACGTATGAGGTTCGCCAACTGGGTGGTGGTGGCGATGGCGCGATCCTCGCCGGCCGCCAGGATGGCTCGCGCAAGAGCCTGGGCATGGGGCTCATCGGAATTCTCGACGAGAAGATCCGCCAGCTCGGCTTCTCTGAGGCTTTGCAGCAGCGCCGATGCGGGACGCCCACGCTGGGGGTTGAGGCGCAGATCCAGGGGGCCTTCGGACTTGTAGGTGAACCCGCGGGCAGGGTTGTCGATCTGCATGGAAGAAACGCCCAGGTCCGCCAGGACAAAATCAAAGCCTTCGCCGATCTCATGGCGCAAATGCGGCAATCCCGCGAAGTTCATGCGTCGCACGGCCAGCACATCCTCGCCGAAACCCGCGGCACGCAAGCGGGCCTCGGTGCGAGGCAGTTCGATGGGGTCCACATCCAATGCGAAGAGGCGGCCGCCAGGCAGTATAAGCGGCAGAATTTCGGACGCATGGCCGCCGAAGCCCAGGGTGGCATCCAGGCCTGTCTCGCCTGGCTTTGGCGCAAGAATCTCCAGGATCTCCCGCACGCAAATGGGACGGTGGGTGCCCGCCGGAGTGTGGCCCCGCGCCCGCACCTTTTGCATCTCCGTCGAATGGACGTCGGAATTCAATTCTTTGTACTTGTCCTGGAACTGGCGCGGGTTTTTGCCCTTGTAACGCACCCGCCGCTTCCACTGGGAATTCTCGTCGGCCATGGGGAGATTGTCGCCTAGGGCAAGGAACGGCGATACGCCCTTGCACAACAGCGGGACCACCCCATGTTTGGATACCACCCCAGGAGTGGAAGATGGCACTGCGGCTGGCCAAGACCCTCCGATCCCGAAGAGCAACGGCCCTGAAAAGAACCCCGATCCACCCGGCATCACGGAAAGGGCTGCTCTCGGTGGCCGCCCTGCCCTTTCTGGATTTGCGCCAGGAAAGTGGCGACGCATATCTCAGCGAAGGTCTCGCCGAAGAGATTCTGCAGGCCCTCAACGAAATTGAGGATCTGCGCGTGATCTCAAGAACAACCTCCTTCCTCTACGGGGGGTCGGACTTGTCCCTGGCGGAAATAGGTCGCCGTCTCCATGTGCACGCCATTCTGGGAGGTTCCCTGCTGAAGAAGGAGAACCTGCTGACCCTGAAAACCGAGTTGGTGGATGTGGCGTCAGACCAGGTAGTCTGGGCAAAGTCCTATGACTTTGACCGAAAAGACCTCTTTTCGATCCTGGAAGACATCACCTCATCCGTTGCTTCCGCGCTGCACCTGTCCGCATCCATCCGGCCATGGAACGCGGTGGATCTGGAAAGCTATGAATACTACTTGAGGGGGCGGCAGTACTACTTCCAGTTCAACCGCCATAGTATGGGCTTTGCCGAGGAGATGTTCAGGCATGCCCTGGACATCGATCCTGACTATGCGTCAGCCTGGGCGGGCCTGGCCAACTGCGCCGCCTATTCGTACATCTACATCGAGCGGACCGACGCCCAACGGGAACTGGCGGAATCCTGCAGCCAGAAGGCCCTGGAGCTGGATCCCGACCTCGCCGAAGCCCATGCCTCGCGGGGTGTGGCCCTTTCGGCGGCAGGGCGGGCCGAGGAGGCCGAAACCGCCTTCGAAAAATCACTCTGCCTGGATCCCAGCCTCTACGAAGGCGCCTACTTCTATGCCCGCCATTGCCTGGCCGCCGGCAAACTGGAAATGGCTATCCAATTCTTCGAATGGGCCGCGGTGCTCCGCCCTGAGGATTTCCAGGCGATCCTGCTGGTGGCCCAGGTCTACCACAGCCTTGGCGTGGAAGATGAAGCCGTGCTCGCCAGGAGAAAGGGGCTGGCGCTGGTGGAACAACGCCTGGAACACGCCCCCGATGATGTGCGCGCCCGCTATTTGGGGGCCAACGCCCTCGTGGCCCTGGGTGAGCGCGAGAAGGGTCTGGCCTGGGCCCGGATGGCCCGGAGCATGGACCCGGACGATCCGATGCTTCTCTACAACCTGGGGTGCATCCACGCCCTCGCCAGCGAGCCTGAAGAGGCCCTGGACTGTCTGACCATGGCCATTGCCGGAGGTCTCTCCCAAAAGGATTGGATTCTCCATGACGGCGATCTGGATCCCATCCGTTCCCACCCGCGCTACCAGAACTTGATAGGTTCGCTGAATGGTTGAAGACTGGACTTTCAATTCAGCGCTGCCTTGGCGCATGGATGGAGGGAATGGTATTTTTTGTCCATGCCACTACGCATCCAATGGTCGGGCACCGGCGAACCGATCCTTTTTTTCCCTGGCTGGAATACCACCGCCGCAGCGGTGCTTTCCTGGCTTCCCCCTTCCTTCCTGGAGCGGTATCGCTGCGGAATCCTGGAATGGCCAGGGCTTGGAATATCCACCGAGGAGCAGCTGCCTGAATTCCTGGGCGAATTTCTAGATGAGCTGGCGGAATCGCTTCCGGAACGCCCCATCCCCGTGGTCGGATTCTGTATGGGCGGTATCGCCGCCTGGGCCTTTGCCGAGCGGCATCCTGGCTCTGTCCGCTGTTCGGTCCTGGTGGACAGTCCCCTGCATTTTCCCCTGATCCTCACTCCATTGCTGGTTCCGGGCCTTGGGCGCGCTGCCCTCCGCATTGCTCAGGGAACCCAGGTGGGACGCTTCATGGTTCGCCGGGCCATCCTCCAGGCTCAGACCTGTTATTCCAAAGCATTCCTGGATGGATTATTCGGTTTTGATGCGAAAGCCGCCCTTCACTACCTCCGCCTCTTCAAGAGGTATGGCAAGGCTTTCGGCTCCACGGACAGATTCCATGCTTCAGCGCGATCATGCTGGCGCCTGACGGGCGAAAACAAAATCAAGGTTTTGGATCCGTGTTGGGGGCCCCGCCACCTCGTCCAGGCGACAATCATGCCCATGGAAGGCGCGGGCCATTTCCCCGCGGTGGAGGCCCCAGCCGTCTTTTTCGACCGCATCCATGGCCTTCTGGCGGGAGCGTGAGCGCTTTCATCGATGTATTTAAGGACCTTGTGCCCAACGGGCCTTCTGGGCGGCGATAAAGGCGCTGTATTGCCCCCGGGTCTTCATCGCCTGGGTCTTGAAGGCCAGCAGGGTGGCGAGGGGCGCATCCCGCACGAAAAGACGCACGATCCAGACAGGCAGCCAACCGCCAGGATCCAAGCGGATGGTGTAGCTCACGAAGGTGGAACCTTGCCCCGAGTCCTTAAGGGTGAAGGTGCCATCGCTCAAGGGGACGCGGATGCAATCCGGCCGGGGCGGAGCGGCAAGAGCGGTCGTGGTCGAGAAGCGGACACGCACCTCCCCCCGGTTGATATCTTCTTCCACTGAGCTCTCGATGACCGCATCCCGGTCTTTGGCAGGCCAGGGGAGTGCATAGCGGCTGTAGATCACGCTGTGTGTAACGGGGTCCCCTTCGAGGATGCGGCTCTCGGCCAGGCGATGGACCCATTCCTTTTGGCGGGGGATATCCACGAGCACCGCCGCAACTTCCGCCAGGGGAACATCCACCGTGCCTTCGGCCTTGTAGGCGAGAGGGGGGCCTTTCTGCTCATAGGCCTTGAAGCCCGCCTTCTCGTAAAGGAGAGTCCATCCGCCGGGACCTGCGTGCAGGCATGCCGAAAACAGAAGGGCCGTCAGCGCGCGTTTCAGCATGAGTCCAGTGTGCGGCCGGACCAGAAAAGCTCAAACTTTCGGAGCATTTTTCGGGCGGCCGTCCTGGTCGAGGTACTTATCGGGGTCCTTTTCCAGCTTCGGGGTGCAGCCCGGGCAGCATACGTAGTATTGATGCCCTTTCACTTTCACGATGTTGCTCTTGCCCGGTGTCACAGCGTTTCCCATGACCGGGCAGATCGTGTTGGTGGGAGCGCCAGCATCGGGGCCGGCGATGGCAAGCAGAGCACTGAAAAAGAGAGGTGTGAGCATGGGATGTTCCTTTTGGAATGGGAGGCGTGCTGCCCCGGGGTTGTTCAAACAATTTCCAATGAAGATTCAATGATAATGGTTTCTTCGGCGATCCCCCTGCCTTTCCACAGGTAGTACACGGCCGGATAGACCAGCAGTTCCAGGATGAAGGAAGTGACAAGTCCGCCCACCATGGGCTCGGCGATGCGTTTCATCAGATCGGCGCCGGCGCCGGTGGACCAGAGGATCGGCAAAAGGCCCATGAAGGCCGCGCAGACGGTCATGGCCTTGGGCCGGACGCGCTTGACTGCACCGTGGATGATGGCTTCGCGGAGCTCGGCCTTCGTATTCAAACGCCCCGCTTTAGCAGCCTCGTCGTGGGCCAGGTCCAGGAAGAGCAGCATGAAGACGCCGGTCTCGGCGTCCAGCCCCATGAGCGCGATCATGCCCACCCAGACAGCGATGGAAATGTTGTATCCCAGAAAGTAAAGCAGCCACACGGCGCCAATGGCCGAGAACGGCACTGCCAACATCACGAGGCTCGCCTTGAAAGCGGAGCGCGTGTTCAGGTAGAGCAGGCCGAAGATCAAGACCAACGTGATGGGCAGGATCAACTTCAGGCGCTCACGCACCCGGACCATGTTCTCGAATTGCCCGCTCCAGAGGACCGAATAGCCCGTGGGCATCTTGAGGCCGCTGGCGAGGGCCTTCTTCGCCTGATCGACATAGCCTCCGACATCGATCTTCGAGGTGTCGAAATCCACAAACACGTAGCCCGTGAGCAGGCCGTTCTCATCGCGGATCATGGCGGGCCCTTGAACCATCTGCAGTTCTGCCAGTTCGGACATCGGCACTTGTCCGCCTTTGGGAAGCGGCACCAGCACACGGTTCAGCGAAGCAGCATCGCTGCGGTAATCCCGCAGCAGGCGCACGTTCACCGGATAACGGGCCCGGCCATCATACACAGTGTTCTGGTTGTCCCCGCCGATGGCGGTCATGACCATCATGTTCGCTTCGTCCACGCTCAGGCCGTAACGGGCCAGCTGCTCCCGCTTCAGCACGAAATCCAGGAAATAACCGCCCTGGACCCGCTCCGCAAAGACACTGCGCGTCCCAGGAACCATGCGCAGCACTGCCTCGGCTTCGACGCCAAGCTTCTCGATTTCGTTTGAATCCGCGCCACTGATTTTCAAACCCACCGGGGTTCGGATGCCCGTGCTGAGCATGTCGAGCCGCGCTTTGATGGGCATGGTCCAGGCGTTGCTGAAGCCCGGAACGCGCAAGGCCTTGTCCATCTCGGTGACCAGTTCCTCGTGGGTGATCCGGTCCCGCCAGAAGGAACGGAGCAGCCCTTTCATCCAATCGGGCGCCCAGGATGAGTACCAGCGGCGTTTCTCGCGCCACTCGGCTTCAGGCTTCAGGAGCACCGTGGTTTCCATCATCGAAAACGGCGCGGGATCGGTAGGCGTCTCCGCCCTTCCGGCCTTGCCGAACACCCGGCTCACCTCAGGAAAGCTCCGCAGGATGCGGTCCTGGATCTGGAGCGCGCGCCCGGCCTCGGCCTCTGACAGGCCCGGGAAGGTCGTGGGCATGTAGAGGATGGAACCTTCATCCAGCGGCGGCATGAATTCCGATCCGAGTTTCAGGTAAACCGGAATCGTCACCAGCACCAGCAGAGCGGAGACGGTGATGGTAGCCTTCGCATGCTTCAGCACGAAGCGGCAGGGCGGCTCGTAGATGCGGTGCAGCAGCCGGCTGATGGGATGTCGTTCTTCGGCGTAGTAAGTGCCGATGAACAGCGTGTCGCACACTCGAGCGAACCAGCGCGGTTTGAACTTGAAGGGGTCCATGCGCGCGAAGAGCATCCGCATGGCCGGGTCGAAGGTGATGGCCAGCACCGCCGCTATGGCCATGGCCAGGTTCTTGGAATAAGCCAGGGGCTTGAAAAGGCGGCCTTCCTGATCCACCAGGGTGAAGACCGGCACAAAGGCCACGGCGATCACCAGCAGCGAGAAGAAGACCGACGGCCCCACTTCCAGCAGCGCTTCGAGCCGCACAGCGTGGAAGTCGCCAACTCTTCCGCCGGAATCCCAGATATGCAACCGGTTATAGGCATTCTCGACCTCCACGATGGCGCCGTCCACCAGCACGCCGATGGAGATCGCGATGCCCGCCAGGGACATCAGATTCGCATTGAGTCCCATGGCGTACATCGGAATGAAGGCCAGCGCCACGCTCAAGGGGATGGTCACAATGGGCACGATGGCCGAGGGCACGTGCCACAGGAAGATCAGGATGATGATGGAGACGATGATCATTTCTTCGATGAGTTTCCATTTCACGGTGTGGATGGCGCGGTCGATGAGATCCGACCGGTCGTAGGTAGTGACGACTTCAACGCCGGCCGGCAATGATGACTTCAGGTCCGCGAGCCTGGTTTTCACCCGTTCGATGACATGCAGCGCGTTCTCCCCCTGGCGCATGACGATGATGCCGCCCACCACATCGCCCTTGCCATCCAGATCCGTGACACCACGGCGCAACTCGGGGCCGAGGTTGACCGAGGCCACGTCGCCGATGCGGACCGGCGTTCCATTCTCGGCCTTCAGCGCAATGCCTGCGATATCACCCACCGTCTTGGCGTAACCCCTGCCCCGCACCATGTATTCCCGGCCGGAGAATTCCACCAGGCGCCCGCCCACATCGTTGTTGCCCTTGCGGATGGCTTCCACCACCGCATCCATGCCAAGGCCGTAACTGGCAAGGGAATTGGGATTCACATTCACCTGGTACTGCCGCAC
>JANYJQ010000171.1 GCA_025358435.1 Holophagaceae bacterium | reverse complement strand
GGCGCTTCCGCTTCGAAAGAGTAGGCATCAAAACATCATGCCAAATCAAAAGCCTCTGTGAAATGGCTGAATGCCAACACCCACAAAGCTTATTGGCGGGTTACACCCTATGATTTACCCACACGATTTCCCGAAGACCCTGTTCCTGAACCAACCCTTTTTTACCGCGAACACGAAGATGAATAGCGCTCCCAGCCCCATGAAGAGGCTCGCGGCGATGGAGATCCAAGTCAGTTCCATGGTTATGCGGTTCCCAACTTCATTCCCGGGAGATTTCGCTCACACACTCGCATGGCGTCCACCTTTCAGGGCTGGGGTCTTTGCATGTGAATCATGCCGTTCCCGATGGGCCTCCACATGTCCCTCGGCTCCATGGGCCAAGGCTTCAAAAGTGACGGACGCTAGATTTTCTTCCAGAGTCCGTGTGGCGCCCGCCCAGGCGGTTTGTACTGGGCAATGGCTGGAAAGCGGGCACGAATGATCATTGCCGACGCAGTGGTTAAGGGTGATCCCGCCCTCCATGGCGTTCACCAGATCCAACAGTGTGATTTCGGAGGCAGGACGTCCCAATCGGATGCCACCCTTCGCTCCCACCACGGTGGCCAGGATGCCCGCGCTAGAAAGGGGCCCGATCAACCGGCGGACGAAGGCCACTGGAAGCATTCGTTCCTCGGCAATCTCAGCGATGGTGACCTGGGTGTTCTCAGCCAGGCTGGCCAGATGTAGGACCAGACGAGCCGCGTAATCCGTGTGTCTACCGATGCCGATCATGGTTCTCCAAAAAGGATTACTGATTTAATAACAATACAAATATGGTCATCAAATTCAAGACCCTCCTGGGTGATGTTTGTCACAATCCTCTTCTTGGTATTAAACAGTTTGTTTTATAGCCATTTCGATAGCTATCAACCAAAGAATCATAGATTTGCCTACCGAGTGACGAGATGGCCGCCTCCGTTTCCAATGCCTTCCCGTCGACTTCGCTGCGAGAGTGGTTCTTTCCCAAATCAGGAATCCATGTCCCCCCATCGCCCAATCCTCGAAGCGCTTGAACGTCTGAAATCCAGGCCTGCCGACGCCCCGAAGCCGATTGCGGTCTACGATCTGGATTCGACGCTGTTCTGCACGGGACCGCGGAATCTTGCCATCGCCCGCGCCTTTTCGAAATTCCGACCACAATTGCGGCCCTACGTGGATCAACTCGAATCCCATCGCATGGGCTGGAACGTGATGGCGGATCTCCAAGAGCTCGGCTTCTCTGACAAGAATGTCCTCACCGAGCTTCGCCATTTCTGGCGGGCCACCTTTTTCACGGATCACTTCGTGAAAATGGACAGCGTCTATCCAGGCGCGGTGGAATTGGTGCAGGCCCTGCGAAAGGCAGGCTGCCTGACGTTCTACCTCACGGGCCGGGACGACCCGGGCATGCGGCCAGGCACCCTTCAAGCCCTTGCTTCCGCTGGTTTCCCCATACCCTCATCGCCCGAGGAACAAGGCGGCGACGTGATCCTGCGCCTCAAGCCCACCTGGGAAGAAGAAGACCTGGCTTTCAAGATCCAGGTCTTCGAGGAACTGCGTGGTCTAGGCGAAGTGATCCTGGCCTTCGAGAACGAGCCCCCCAACGCGAATGAATTTCTCCGCGCCTTCCCCACCGCGACGGTAGTCCTCCACGCCACCATTCACGCGCCGGATCCAGAACCGCTCGATGCGGGCGTTCATGTTCTGGACAACCTCGCGGGCCCATGGATCCAGGCCACCGCCTTACAATAAAACGATGACGCGATCATCCCGTTCCAAGACTGCATTCTTGGCCTTGGCTGGCTTTGGATTGCTATTGTTGCTCACGCTTGGCCGACTGGCTTTCCTGGGGCTTTTCCATGGCTTCACCTGGGAGGCGGGATTGGGCCACGCGCTCTACCTGGGCTTCAAATTCGACGCGCGCTGGGTGGCGATCCTGCTGGTTCCGCCTTGGCTTCTGCTGCGCACCGGTGCCACTGGTGCCACTGGCGCCGCAGGTCCAGTGGCCTCTCGGCGGCGGTGGCTCGCGATTTCCACGCTGATCGTGTCCCTGCTCGCTTATGCAGGCCTGGTGGCCGAGGGCATGATGGATGACAGGCGCGGCCGTGGGTGGCTCGTAGCCTTTTTATTGCTGGTTTGGCTGGCCCGATGGGCCAGCAAGCCCGCAGGGTTTTCCAAGGGTGAAGCCAGGATATGGAGCACCTATGGATGCCTGGCGTTCACCTTCACCCTGCTCTGCTACGCCTTTGATTTCGGGACCTTTTCGTACATCCACACCCGGCTGAATGGCACGCTGCTGATGTTCTTGGAAAATCCTGGCACCAGTGCCCGCATGGTCTGGGAAAGCTACCCGGTCATCCCCGGGATGCTTGGGATGGCCGCACTCATCGGGCTGACCGCCTGGCTCCTGCGGAAGGCGGCCTCAAATCTGGCGCCACCGATCCAATCCAAGGGACAGAGATGGGGCGTAGCTTGGCTCGGAGCAGTGGTTCTGATCGCGTCGATGTGGGGCAAGTGGAGCCTCTACCCGCTCCGGTGGGGCGAAGCCTTTGAAGCGCCAATCCCCTTCCACTGCCACCTTGCCTTGAATCCGATTCTGTTTTTTCTGGAAACACGGACAGAGATGGACGGTGGCTACGATTTGAAAGCGGTGCAGGCCAGCCAGGCCCTGATGTCCGCCCACTTCCACATCGCGCCGGCCAATGACAAGGATGGCCTGCCCACGCTTTTGCGGCGGATCACCCCCCGGCCCCAGGTCCAGGGCCGTCCCAACGTCGTGTTCATCCAATGTGAAAGCCTGGCGGCGTTCAAGACATCCCCCTTCGGCAATCCCCTGGATCCCACGCCCACCTTGGAGCGCCTCAGCCGGGAGGGCATTTTCTTCGATCGTTTCTATGTGGCGATGGAGAACACCAGCCGCTCCATGTTCGCCACCCTGTTCGGAACCCCTGATGTCAGCAGCGTTCAGAACGCCACGCGGAATCCTCTGCTGGTGGACCAGCACACACTGTTGAGCTACCTCACGGACTACCGGAAACATTACTTTCTGGGTGGAAGCGCCAACTGGGCCCAGATCCGGGCCGCCCTCCACCACAATCTCCCGGATCTTGTGCTGCACGAAGAAGGTTCCTTCAAAAGTCCCAAGGTCGATGTCTGGGGCATCTGCGACCAGGATCTGCTGCTTGAGGCCAACGAGGCGCTGTCGCGCGAGCAGCAGCCCTTCTTCGCTTACCTGCAGACCAGCGGCAACCATCCGCCTTTCACGATTCCCTCCCACATCAAAGATTTCCAGCGGGTCGAGCCGAGCCCGGCCGAGTTGAAAACCGCAGGCTTCATCAGCAGCGACGAATTCAACGCACTTAGGCTCATGGACCACGCCCTGAATGAATTTTTCAAGGAGGCCAGCCGGCAGCCCTACTACAAGGACACCATTTTTGTGCTTTGGGGCGACCACGGCATTTCCAGAGGAAGCACCGACCCCAGATTCGGTGACCTGACCCTGGCGATCTACAACATCCCTTTCATCATTTATGCTCCAGGACTGCTGAAGCCCCAGAGGCGCCACGCCATTGGTTCCCAGATGGATATCCTGCCCACCCTGCTGAGCCTGCTGGGGCGTGAAAGCGAAACCCAGACGCTCGGCCGGGACCTCTTCGATCCCAGCTTTGACCCCGGCAGTTGTGCGTTCACCTTCACGACTTTCCGCCGCCCGCCCAGGTTGGGGCTGCTGCAGGATGCTCTGTACGTGAACCTGGAGCCGGACGGCCGCCCGGCACTGTACGCGGTGGACCAGCCGGACCCCAAGAACCTGGCCGTGGCCGACCCCGCCCGGACCGCCGGGATGTCGCAACTGGCCAAGGCCTATGATGCCTGGAGCCGATTCCTGTTGAGCCACAATAAACCGTTGAAGGCCCACCCATGAAACGAGCGGCCTACGCCATTCTGCTGACCTTCATCGCTCTCCTGGCGGCGGGATGGCCGCCCAAAGCCCGCGTGGATCGGCCCATGATCGGGCTGCCCTTGATGAGCCAGCAGGGGGAAATGGAAGCCACGCTTTCACTGCCTTTTGTCCTTCCAGGCGAAATGCGGAAGGACCTGAGGACCCAGGGATTCACACCTATTTCATGGACCCTTTCAGGACTGAAAGCGCGCTCCACGGCTGAAGTAAAACCTCTGAAGCCCCGCGATCCCTCGGGCCGTTGGAAGGTGGTTCACATCGCGGACCTTCCCCCACCCGGACGAGACGATCTGCTGGAAGCCTTCATCGCCCGGATGTCTGAAGTGAAACCCGATCTGATTCTGGCCTCGGGAGATTTGGGCTACGGAGAAACAGCTGCTGATTTCGACCGGATCACCACCTTTTTCAAGGAGCTGGAACGCCAGGGCGCGGTGGTGGTCTCCTGCCCCGGAAATCACGAGCGCAAGGCCTGGATCCAGTACCTGCGGCACTTTGGACCTGATACCTGGCATCGCGTGGAGTTCGGCCCATTCACCCTGCTCAGCCTGGATTCCGAACATGGCCGGGATCAATTCACACCTGCGCAATTCCGTTGGTTCCGCCAATCCCTGCAAGATTCCGCGGGACGCATCGTGCTGGTGCAACTCCATCATCCAGTCTTTCCCAGCGAAACTGCGCCCAGCGGGGAAGCCAAAGGCAGCGGTGGAATCCTCGGGGCCCGCCGGGCGGAATTCATCAAGGCCTGCGTGGATCATGGCGTGGTGGCGGTGCTAGCTGGACATTGGCACAGTGATGCAGTCTTCGATTCCACGGGCCGGCTGCGGGACGACACTCCCGATTTCCCCGGTCCCAAGTTCATCGTCACCACGACGCTCGGAAATGAAATCCGCCGCGTGACACGCTGGCCAAAGTCCTATTTCGGGTGGCGCCTGCTGACTTTCGAAGATGGCCGCCTGCTCAGTTACACCGCTGATCTTGATGGGGATGGAAAGCCCGATCCCATCGCCAGCGAGCCGCTGCTCGCACATGGCGGGGGTCGCTGATGGCCTTGGCTTGGCTCATTCTGTTTCTCGGCTCCTGGGTGCGGCTCCTGACCATCTCCGGCCTGAATTTTCATCGTGGGGCAACGATCCTGGTGCTGGCGCCTCTGGCCTTTGTGGCGATTCATCGTTTTCTTCCGGGGACGCTCCGCACACCCGAGCGCTCCTCTGTCCGCTGGACAATGGCAGCCATCACGGCTCTGCTTTCCCTGCTCTTCGTCCGCCTTACCCTCTTGCATTTCTGGGATCCGGCTTCATTTCCGCCAACGATCATGCTGGTGTTCATGGGCCTTGGAATCGCGATGTTCGCAAGCGATGATTGCCCGAATGACCGCGGGCCAGGCCCTTGGCTTTGGGTCGCGCTTTGGATGCTGCTTTCGGGCCGGGATCCAGTGCTGGGCCTGTTGGGGGCGGGGCTTGCTCCCCTTGTTTTCCACTGGGGCAAGGTTCCAACAAAAGGAACAACCCAGGAGACTGGAAACGGCAAAACGCTCTGGGTGTTTCCCTTCCTGCTCGGATTGTTTCTGCCAAGACCTTGGTGGGATTGGGGACTCCAGCCAGATTCCGTACTGCCTCTCGCGGCCTTCGGATTGGGTGGTGGCATCGCCAGCATCAAATTGTTCAAAGAATGGCACAGGCAGGTTCCAGCTTGGATCTTGATCTGCGTCCTCGCGGTGGTGGGACTGCTCTACTCCCCCTCCTGGGGCATGATCTGGGGCGGGTTGATGGGTATCCTCGCCGCTTGCGCTTGGGGGCCCTTGCCGAAACCTCTGCCCGTCGGAGCCATCGCAGGCTACTGGATACTGGGCCTGCTCCTTTCGTTCACTCTTCAAGCCAATGCCTGGCTGCCAGGTCTCAGTCATCTCATCTGGCTGGGTAACTGAACCATGAAAGACCGCGATCTGGTTGAACGCGTGAAGGACGCCACTGATCTGGTGGCGCTGGTGGGCCAGGCGGTGAAACTGCGCAAGGCTGGCGCTGCCTACTCGGGTCTCTGTCCCTTCCACAGTGAGCGTTCACCCAGTTTCCAAGTGGTGCCAGGGAAGAATTTCTACCACTGTTTCGGGTGCGGGAAACACGGCGACGCCTTCACCTGGCTCATGGAGCGCGAGGGGATGAGCTTTCCCGAGGCTTTGGAACAGTTGGCGAATGCGGCCAGCATCGAGGTGCCGAAATACAAAGAGCGCCCCACAGCGGAGGTCGACCAGGAAAGCCGCCTGCGCGGCGTGCTGGACGCGGCCCAGGCCTGGTATGAACTCAAGCTGGGCAATCATGCGGATGCCCTGTCCTATCTGAAAAAAAGGCGCATCAATGAAGCCTTTTCGAAGGAAGCCGGCTTTGGGGTGGCGCTGGATTCCTGGGATGGCCTGATCACCACACTTAAGGGGCATGGATTTTCCTCGGAGATCATCGAGCAGGCTGGACTGGCCTCGCGCACCGAGCGCGGCTCGCTGGTGGATTTCCTGCGAAACAGGCTCACCATTCCCATCCACGACGCCCGGGGCCGCCTGGTGGCGTTCGGAGGGCGCGCCTTCGGAGACGACAAGCCCAAATACATGAACACCCGCGAGACGACACTCTTCCACAAGGGCGAGACATTGTTTGGCATGCACCGCGCCAAGGGCGTCATGCGGGATGGCGCGGTGGTGGTGGAAGGCTATTTCGATGTCTTGCAGCTTCACCAGCAAGGCATCCACCAGGCCGTGGCGCCCTTGGGCACGGCGCTGACTGAAGAACATCTGCGGATGATCGCTCGCTTCACGAAGCGCCTCGTGCTTTGCTTCGATGGCGACGCCGCCGGCCGCCGCGCCTTCGAGAAGAGCCTACGTTTGGCCTTGCCGCTCGGTTTCGATGTGAGGCTGTTAGAACTGCCCGAGGGGGAAGACCCGGACACCTGGTGCCTCCGTGTGGGTGCTGAAGCCTTTCGGGAGCTGCTGCGCCGGTCGCCGGATTGGACCAGCTTCATGTTGGCCCGGGCGCTTGCAGGGAAGGATATGCGGCGCATTGCCGACCGCATGGAGGCGTTCAAGGAATTGCAGGCCTACCTGCCGTACCTTCCCAACACGCCCGAACGGCGGGAGCTGTTCGCGAGCTTGGCCCATCAGCTGCAAATCCCGCTCTCGGAAATCAACCGCAGCACGGGAACTCTCCGTCCGCCCCAGGTTGTCCATGAAATACCCCACTCCACCGAGCCGAAAGTAGACGAGCTGTTGCGGCCGCTGCTCCACCTCTGCCAACAATCCGAGACCCGTCAATCCGTCGCTGAACTCCCCCATACCTGGTGGGAAAGCTTGTTGGGGGCACCTGTCCTGCAGGCCCTGCTGGACGCCGAGGGCGACGAGGAGTCCCTGCCTGATGAAATCCTGGCCCTGATCCGGCGCCTGGAGGCCCAGAAAGCCATGCGGGAAGACTCGGAAGCCGTGCCTGAGCGGATCTTCGCCAAACTGGAAGCTGCCTACGTCCAGCGGGAGCTGAGTTCACTGAACCAGCAGTTGCAGGACCCGGCCTCTTCCACAGATCCGCAGCTGGCCCGCCACCTGGAGTCTAGGCAGACCTCGCTTTTGCGTCGGAAAAGCGCTTTGGCCCGGCAATTGCGGGGTGCTTCGCAGCCCTAAAGTTGGAAATTTGCCCTTGCCTGGAGCGCGAAGTACCCTACACTGAATGGTTCCGGGCTTTCTACAGAATGGGAAAACCCTGCCCCAAGCTACGTACTGCTGGCCATGAGCCACGGATCACGACTGACGCAAGTGCGCAACCGCCCCAGTTTCTGAGGCTCCCCGTATCTGAGGTTCTTTGAGGACTCGATGATTCAAACGCCCGCCTGCGAATCCTATTTTGAACTCACCAAGGCTTTCATCGCGATCGGCCGGCGCCGCGGCTATGTGCTCATCGACGAGCTGAACTCGTTCCTGCCGCCCACCGCCAGTTCCCCCAAGGATCTGGAACTGGTGATGAACATGTTCAACCGCCTCGCGGTGGGCATCGGCGCCACCGAAGCCGAGGCGCTTGAAGCCCGGGATCAGATCGAAGAAGAACTGCTCCCCATTGGTGCGAAGACCAAAGAGGGCAAGGATGGCGATGTCGACATCGACGGTTCCGAAGGCGACAAGTTCAACGATCCCGTCCGGATGTACCTCAAGGAAATGGGCACGGTTCCGCTGCTCAAGCGCGAGAACGAAGTGGAAATCGCGAAACGCATCGAAATCGGCGTCAGGTTGGTCATGCGCGCGCTTTCCCGGTCGCGACTGGCTTCCAGCCTCCTCATCGATATCGGCAAGATGCTTAAAGAAAACCCCGGCAAAATCCGCGAGGTCGTGGGCTTGAGCGACGAGGTGGACGAGGACGAAGATGCCGATAGCACTTCGGCCACCCAGCACGTTCATCATCAATTCGAAAAGCTGTTGGTCTACGACCAGGCCTTGCAGGACCTTCTGGATCTCAAGCGGGCCGTGGACGCTGGCGAAAAGACCGTCGGCAAGCGCCGTAAGCTGGGCCGCGAGGTCCTGCTGGCCCGCGCCCGGGTCAGCCGCCAAGTGCGCCGATTGGGCCTCAACAGCTTGGCCATCACCCGCCTGATCGACCGCATCACCCATCACCACAACCAGGTGATGGCCGGTGAACGCAAGACGCGCGAACTCAAGGACCGGGTCAAGAATCCAGCCTTTTCCAAGATGAAAGAAAAGTACAGCCAGGAAGCGAAACACATCAATGAGGAACTGGCCCGCTTCTTCGAGAAGTACGAGACCAAATCAGAAAAATTCCACATCGACTACAACCATCTGAAAGCCGCTGAATCCATCAGCCGGGCCGCCAAGGCCGAACTTATCGAAGCCAATCTGCGCCTGGTCGTATCCATCGCCAAGCGCTATACAAACCGCGGCCTTCAGTTCCTGGACCTGATCCAGGAAGGCAATATCGGGTTGATGAAAGCAGTGGACAAGTTCGAGTACAGCCGCGGCTTCAAGTTCAGCACCTACGCGACCTGGTGGATCCGCCAGGCTATCACTCGCGCCATCGCCGACCAGGCGCGCACCATCCGCATTCCGGTGCACATGATCGAGACCATCAACAAACTCATCCGAACTCAGCGGGAGCTGGTCCAGAAGCTGGGCCGCGAACCCACCAGCGAGGAAATCGCCAATGCCATGGACATGCCCGTCGGGAAGGTCCGCAAGGTGATGAAGATCGCCCAGGAGCCCATCTCTCTGGAGACCCCCATCGGCGAGGAAGAAGACAGCCATCTTGGCGACTTCATCGAGGATCACTCGGCGCTAGCTCCGGCTGAGGCCGCCTCTCACCAGCTTCTGAAGGAGCAGGTGGACGACGTTCTCCGTTCCCTCACCCTCCGTGAGCGGCGTGTGTTGCAGCTCAGATTTGGTTT
>JANYJQ010000167.1 GCA_025358435.1 Holophagaceae bacterium | reverse complement strand
CTCAGCCTTGGGCTACCTGCGCGCCGTTGCCGATCGGAGGTTCGAATCCTTCCCCTTTTAATGGAAACGGCACTCTCATGGTGGAGTGCCGTTTCATATCTATTTGGTCGGGGCGAGAGGATTCGAACCTCCGACCTCTCGGTCCCGAACCGAGCGCTCTACCAGGCTGAGCCACGCCCCGAAAACTTCTTTGACTTCTGATGCTAGATGGTTCTGAAGGCTTAGTCCAGTGTTGATTCTAAGCCTGATCCGGTCCGAGGCCTAGGTGCGTGCCTTTTGAAAACAGGTGAGGACTTCGGCGAAGGCATCCTTGGGTTTGGGTGGGGGCGGGGCGCTGGGTTGTGGTGGATCCGTGGGCACGAATTCAAGGCGGGTGAGTCGAATGCCGGTCAGACGTTCCAGACGTTCTTTCAGTTGGGGCCACGTGGCCTTGGCGGAAATCCTGAGGCTTGGGATCATGGCGAGTTCCCAGGCGCCGACTACGATGCGGCCCTGCACCAGGCGCAGAAAGACCGTATGGCGTTGCAACGAGGGCCCCACCGAAAGGCCCCAGGCGCGGCGGACTTTGGCCTCGGCTCGAAGGTTGGCGGCTGCGATCTGCCCACCGTTGAGGCCTGCTTCGGCAATGGGTTTCAGGGGCCTCAAGGCTTCCACCGCGGGGGTGGCATCGAGGCGCAGGCCCGTTGGCCGTTCAGCAGAATGGGGCTGGCGAGGGTGGGCACCATCATGTTGCTGTCTTCGTTAAAAAGAGGCTGGATGAGCTGGTGCAGGTGGCCGGCTTGTTTGAACAGCGCGTCGTCAACGGTGCGGACCCGGCTAGCGGGGATGGCGTCCTGCTCACAAAACGCGAGCACCTCATCTACGCAGCGCGGTGCGAGGGCTTCGGTGATGGCCCCGATGAGCCGAGCTCGATCCGCAACGCGGCCGCGGTTCTTGCGCCACTCGGGATGGCTGTCGAGATCCAGTTCCAGCATGAGCGCGAGCACTTCGAATTGGCGATCACCACCCACGCCGATGGCCACTTCGCCGTCGCAGCAGGCGAAGGTCTGGTAAGGGACGATCTGGGGATGGGCATTGCCATATCGCTTCGGCGGCAGGCCCGTCATCAGCGTTCCCGCGCCCACGTTCACCAGGCCGGCGAGAGCTGCTTCCATGAGAGGAACTTCCATATGCAGCGCTTCGCCGGTGCGCTCCCGGTGGAGCAGCGCCGCCTGGATTCCGTTGGCGCAGTAAAGCGAAGCGAGCACATCCACGAGCGCCACGCCGACTTTCATGGGGCGGCCGTCCTCTTCACCTGTGATGCTCATCCATCCGCTTTCGGCCTGGAGTATGAAATCGTAGCCTGGGCGTCGGGAGTTGGAGACATCGCTGGCGAAGCCGCGGATGCTGGCGAGAATAAGTTTTGGAAACTTCGAGTGCAGCGCTTTCCACCCGAGCCCCAGCCGGTCCGCGGAATCGGGCAGAAAATTTTCCACCAGCACGTCGGCGTCCTTGAGCAGCTCGAAGAGCCGGGCCTTTCCTTCATCCGAATGGAGATCGATGGCCTCGGTGGTCTTGCCGCGATTGCAGCACTGGAAATAAGCGCTTTCGTCGCCATCGAAAGGTGGGCCCCATCCGCGGGTGGCATCCCCTTCCGGGGGCTCCAGTTTGTGCACATCCGCCCCGAGATCGGCCAACAGTTGAGTGGCGAACGGTCCAGCCAGAATGCGGGACAGATCAATGATGCGGAATTTTTGAAGTGGCTTGTGCATGGGGGGCTGGACTCGGGATTTTCGATTGTTGATTGCTGATTGCTGATTGCTGCGCGTGGAGCAGTGGGAAGGATGGTTCCAGGGCTTGGGCCCTGGAACTCAGCATTTGGATTCTTCAGGTTAACGGGCCTTTCACGAACCGGCCTAGCAAGGATCAAGCCCTCTTTGAACAATTTTTGATTTTCGATTGGCGATTGGGTTCCCGCGGCTTCCGCCGGGGCTCAATCGAAAACCGGAAATCCATGTTGGTCAATCCATCCATATCGAATGACTCGGATGATTCCTCCGCGCTATCATGTCCGGTCGCGCTGATCTGGGAAGCGCCGGTACTGGACCTACAGCTCTCCGGATCCTCGCGAAATTTCAGGCGAAAGTTCTAGGAGAGACCCGTGGAGTCAGTGCTCGACCGAATCGCACACGAATTGAAGCTGCCCCGCGCGGGCGTGGCCTGTGTCATCGCGCTGCTGGATGAAGGCAACACCGTGCCCTTCATCGCGCGCTACCGCAAAGAGGCCCATGGGTCCCTCAACGACGAGGCCATCCACGCCATCGAGGACCGCGCATCCTATTACAAAGACTTGCTCGAGCGCCGCACGGCGGTACTCAAATCCATCGACGACCAAGGCAAGCTCACCGAGGAACTCAAGGCCAAGATCGAGGGCGCTTGGGTCAAAGCGGAGCTTGAGGATCTGTATCTCCCCTTCAAACCCAAGAAGAAAACGAAGGCTTCCGTCGCCCGGGAACGGGGCCTGGAACCTTTGCTGGACGCGCTGCTGGCCGATACGAGCGGAGCCGACCCCCTGCTGCTGGCTGTCCCGTTCGTGAAGGAAGGTGAAGAAGGGCTGAACGCCCCCAGCGAATGCGTGGAAGGCGCCAGCCACATCCTTGCCGAACGGATTTCTGAAGACGCGGGCAATCGCGCATGGCTGCGCCAGGTTTTCCACGACACGGGTGTGCTCGTGAGTTTCCTCCGGGATGAAAAAAAGGAGGGCAAGGAGGCCCTGCGTTTCAGGCCTTATTTCGATTTCAAGGAAGCCATCAAGAAGATTCCTTCACACCGGCTGCTCGCTCTGCGGCGCGGCGAAAAGGAAGAAATCCTGAATGTGAAACTGGCGGTGGACCGCGAAAATCTGGTCAGCCAATTGCTGACGCGGATTTCCTGCGACCCTGCCTCGGGTTATCTCCGATTCCTGCATGAGGTGGCCCAGGATGCCTATGACCGGCTGCTGGCGCCCTCCATCGAAGTGGACGTCCGCATCGAGGCCAAGAAGAAGGCCGATGCCGAGGCCATCAAAGTCTTCCAGAACAACCTGGACCACCTGCTCCTGGCGCCGCCCGCGGGCCAGGTCTGCACGCTGGGCGTCGACCCCGGCATCCGTACGGGCTGCAAGCTGGCCGTGATCAACCGCCTTGGTGCATTCATGGAAACAGCCACGATCCACCCGCTGGAACCCAAGCGCGACATCGATGGATCCAGGGCCATTCTGGAGCAGCTCGCCACCAAGTATCCGTTGGAATCCATTGTTGTGGGCAATGGAACCGGGGGCCGCGAAGTCGAGCTTTTCTTGAAGGAGTGGCTGCGGGATTCCGACCGCGCATTTATCACTTGCGTCGCCGTGAGCGAGGCCGGCGCTTCGGTCTACAGCGCCAGCCCCGTGGCACGGGAAGAATTCCCCGAACTGGATGTCACCGTCCGCGGCGCCATCAGCATCGCCAGGCGCTTCCAGGATCCTCTCGCCGAGCTGGTGAAAGTGGAACCTAAGAGCATCGGCGTGGGCCAGTACCAGCACGATGTGAATCAGACCGCCCTGAAAAAGGGGCTGGATGGTGTGGTGGAATCCTGCGTGAACCGCGTCGGCGTGGACCTTAATTCTGCTTCCTACAGGCTGCTGAGCTATGTGGCGGGCATCGGCGAGACTTTGGCGAAAAATATCGTTCAACACCGTTTCGAACATGGAGCTTTCAAGCGCCGCGAGCAATTGCTTGAAGTCAGCCGTTTCGGCGAGAAGGCCTTTCAGCAGGCGGCCGGTTTCCTGCGTATCCGGGAAGGCGAAAATCCCCTGGATGCCAGCGCCGTGCATCCCGAAAGCTACACCATCGTCGAGCGTATTTGCGCTGCCGTGGACAAGACTGTCGCCGAGCTCATCGGCAATGAGTCCGTGCTAAATGAATTGAGCGCCGCGCAATTCACGGATGAGCGTTTTGGCCCGGAAACCGTGAAGGATATCCTTGCGGAATTAAGGAAGCCGGGCCGCGACCCCCGCCACAAATTCGAAGCCATCCAGTTTAAGGAAGGTGTGAACAAGCCTTCGGACCTGGAAGTCGGCATGGAGCTTCAGGGCGTCATCACCAACGTGACGGATTTCGGCGCTTTCGTGGACATTGGCGTCCATCAGGATGGCCTGGTCCACTTGAGCGAAATGAGCCATCGCTTCGTGAAGAATCCTTCGGAGGTCGTCAGCGTCGGCCAAGTGGTGAAGGTCAAGGTCATGGCGTTGGACCACCCGGCCAAGCGCATAGCCTTATCCATCAAAGCCATGCTGGCGGCTCCTGAGGTGGTGCAGAAGAAGCCTCGGCCAAGACCTGAGCGGACACCGCGGCCTGCGGTTCCCATTCTGCCGATTGGCGATAGGCCTGCTCAACTGGCCCGTCGGGAGGGCACGCCGAAATCCGAACGGCCCCCGCGTCCAGATCGCGCGGACCGTCCAGGACAGGATTCCAGGCCCTCGCGTCCGGCAGCGTCCCGCGGGCCCCGCCCCGACGCTCCCCAGGATGGAAACCGGCCCGATCGGCCCCACATTGCCAGAACCGATCGGCCTGATCGCCCCCGCCGCGAGCATTCCAAAGGGGATCGGCCCAGGCCTGAATCAAGACCTGAGCGGATGCTTTTCGAACCACCGCCCGATAGCACGAAGGATTCTTCTGAGCCTGCGAGCCTCTCTGATCTGCTTGCAAAGTTCAATCGGGGACACAAGTGAGACAGGTCGCATTCATTGCCGCACTGCTGGCATCCAGCCTGGCTTGCGAACGGACTGCTCCAGATGAACTCTTCGCCCCATCCGAAATAGGGTTGACCCTCGCCTATGAAAACCCCAGCCTGCCTCAGTCCAGGCGCATCCAGGAACGCATGCAGGTGCGCATCTCCACAGTCCAGCAAGAGGGCGGTAAATTGATGGTGACCAAGACCTTCACCACGCTTGAGGGGCAGATGGATGCGCTGTTCGCCTACGAGAACGGCGGTGTGAGTTTGATGAGGGATCCCAAGACGACAGCCTTGGTCGTGTTGCCTCCCCGCTTCCCCAAAGTCCTGGCGTGGGAAGAGCACGGCCGCCGGTATCGCGTGGAGGGCCGGGCGGCCATGCCGGACTCGGGTCTGCGCCTGCCAGACACGATGAATCGCGTAGGCGTCTGGGTTCTCTCTGAAACTATGGATGGCAAAGGAGCCAGGCGCCGCAGCTTCTTCCTGCCCCGGCTTGGGGAAATCGAGACCCAGGAATTCCAGGAGGGCAAATGGCTTACCGTCAACCGGCTCTTCAGCTACGGATTCGAAGACCTCCCTTTCAATAAGAAGCGCTGAGGAAAATCATGGCGGACGACACCAAACCTCTTCATGAGCTGCCTGTGGGCGTGGCCAAGGGCGCGGTCCGGGACAATCTGGAAGTGGCCTGCTTCGCCGTGTTGCTGATCATCTTTTTCAAGACCTTCGTGGGACAACAGTTCACGATCCCGTCGGCCTCCATGCGGAACACGATGATGATCGGCGACCACCTGCTGGCCAACAAATTCATCTTCGCGACGCCGCAGTGGGACTGGGAAGCCAAGCTTTTTCCCATGCGGAAAGTCGACCGCGGCGACATCATCGTTTTCCGCTATCCCATGGACCGGAACATGGATTACGTGAAG
>JANYJQ010000149.1 GCA_025358435.1 Holophagaceae bacterium | reverse complement strand
CGGCGGTTCTGGGGCACCTCGACGGGCACCTGGTAGGTCGCGCCACCGACACGGCGGGATTTCACTTCCACCGCGGGTTTGATGTTGGTCAGGGCCTTGGTGAAGGCTTCCAGGGCCTCTTCGCCGCTCTTCTTGGCGACGATCTCGAGCGCGCCGTAGACGATGCGTTCGGCGGTGGCCTTCTTGCCGCGTTCCATGAGGATGTTCACGAATTTCGAGACGATGAGCGAATTGTAGATGGGATCCGGGAGGATCTCACGCTTTGGGGGTGCGGAACGACGAGCCATTTTTCATCTACCTCACTTTTTCTTCGCAGCGGCGGCAGCGCCGGCCTTGGGCCGTTTCGCGCCGTACTTGGAGCGGGACTGGTTGCGGCCGGCGACGCCAGTGGCGTCGAGCGTTCCGCGGACCACGTGATAGCGCACGCCGGGCAGGTCTTTCACACGGCCGCCGCGGATGAGGACGATGGAGTGCTCCTGCAGGTTGTGGCCCACACCCGGAATGTAGGTGGTGCACTCGATGCCGTTCGTCAGACGCACGCGGGCGACCTTGCGGAGCGCCGAGTTCGGCTTCTTGGGCGTGGTCGTGAACACGCGGGTGCACACGCCGCGCTTCTGCGGGCAGGCGTCGAGCGCTGGGCTCTTGGTCTTGTTGATGAACGTCTTCCGCCCTTGGCGGATCAATTGATTGATGGTTGGCACACCATCCTCCATAGTTGGCTCGTCCGAAGGATTCCGGAGAGCGAGGCCCGAGAGGTTGCGGCTGCCCTTGGTGAAGGCCAGGCAACGTTGGACAGAAGAAAAAAATCAACCAGCCCGGATGGGCAGGGAACTTATAAGCCTATCGCAGCGGTGGGAGAAGTCAATCAGGGATCCTGGGAACTGGTCAGTCCGGCTTGGTGATCGCTTCTACTTTTGGAGAATGGCATGCGCAACCTGTGGCGCAGGCAGGTTTCGATTCTGATGGGGCATCGGTGTCGGTTTTGGCTGCGGGGACGTTCCTGGCGGCATGTTCACCACCCTGGGCTTCCCGAACGCTTTTGGGAGCCTCGGGGGCCCCGGCAATACCCTTCTCGCTGCCTCCATAGCCACCGGCGTACCAGCCGCTGCCCGACAGAACGAAAGCTGTTCGCGAAATCTCACGATGCATGGCCTCAGCCAGGCCGCATTTGGGGCAATCGTGGGTCGTCGGGGCGGAAAAGCTCTGGAGTCTTTCTTCTTTCGCGCCGCAAGCTTCACAGCGGTACTCATAGAGTGGCATGGCATCCTTTCAGTCAAGCGGCTTACGCCGCAATCTGCTAGTTTAACCCGGACACATGATGAACACTCATCCTCGCTTCTTTCATGATGCTCAGGCTTTCCTCGCGGCGCACGTGGATCGCACCGCGAGGCTTTGCTTCACCAACGGATGCTTTGACCTGCTGCACCCAGGTCATGTCAGGTATCTGGAAGACGCGCGAGCGTTGGGGGATTTTCTGGTCGTGGGTCTCAACAGCGATGCCTCGGTCGCCCGGCTTAAAGGCACTGGAAGGCCATTGCAGGACGAAGCCGCGCGCGCGTCAGTTCTGCTTGGTCTGCGAAGCGTGGATGCGGTGGTGCGGTTCAACGAGGACACCCCTCTGGAACTTATCAAGGCATTGCAGCCAGATGTCCTCGTCAAGGGTGGCGATTACACGCTGGACACAGTGGTTGGGCGCGACGCGGTGGAAACATATGGGGGGCACGTCGTGATCATTCCTCTCATCCCCGGCCACAGCACTTCGCGGATCGAAGAACGCATCCGGAATGGAAAAGGCGTGACGGTTCCAGAATGAAAACGCGGTCCCGGAGGACCGCGTTTTCATTGAATCATCGGGTTCACAATTTACTTGGACATCAGCCCTCAGCGGGCGCTTCGGCAGCCATGAGCGCCTTGCGGCTGAGCTTGATCTTGCCGCTCTTTTCATCGATGCCGATGACCTTGACCATGATCTCCTGGCCTTCGCTCACTTCATCAGCGGGGCTCTTGACGCGGTGGGGCGCCATTTCGGAAACGTGCAGCAAGCCATCGAGACCCGGCAGGATCGTGACGAACGCGCCGAACTCCACAACCTTCGCGACCCGGCCCATGTAAGTCTTGCCGACTTCGGCGGTCTGGGTGAGGTCCGCGATCATCTTCATCGCGATGGCGAGCTTTTCCTGGGTCGGACCTGCCACCTGGCAGATGCCGTCGTCATCGATGTTCACGGAGCAGCCGGAAACCTCGATGATGTTGCGGATGGTGGCCCCGCCCTTGCCGATGACGTCGCGGATCTTTTCTTTGGGAAGCTGGATGCTCTGCATCTGGGGCGCGTTCGAAGCGAACTCCGCGCGCGGCGTGGCCAGGATTTCGCCCATGGAAGCAAGTAGTTGCAACCGGCCTTGTTTGGCCTGCGCCAAGGCCTTGGTCAGGACCTCGGTGGTGATGCCGCCGATTTTGATATCCATCTGCAAGGCCGTGATGCCCTTGGTGGTTCCAGCCACCTTGAAATCCATATCGCCATAGTGGTCTTCCTGGCCTGCGATATCGGAGAGGACCACGAACTTCTCGCCATCGCTCACCAGACCCATGGCGACACCTGCGACGGGTGATTTTAGTTTGATGCCTGCGTCCATCAATGCGAGCGTTCCGCCGCAGATGGTGGCCATCGACGACGAACCGTTGCTCTCGGTAATGTCAGATACCACGCGCACGGTGTAAGGGTTTTCTTCCTTGCTGGGAAGCACAGCCATGAGGCTGCGTTCGGCAAGCATGCCGTGGCCGATTTCGCGCCGTCCCGGACCCCGGTTGGGTTTGCATTCACCCACGCTGTAGCCAGGGAAATTGTAGTGGAGGTAGAACTTCTTTTCGTATTCTTCTTCGATGCCATCGATGTATTGCACATCATCCTGAGTGCCCAGGGTAGCGGTCACCAAGGCCTGGGTTTCCCCGCGGGTGAAGAGGCAGGAACCATGCGTGGACGGAAGCACGCCCACTTCGATGTTGAGGGGCCGGATCTGGTCGAAGGCCCGGCCATCGAGACGGATGTTCTGCTTCAGGATGGTGTTGCGGAAGAGCGTCTCCTTCAGCAGATCGAAACAGGCGACCACGTCCTTCTTGGTTTCCGGGGCATCGGCAGCCAGCTCGGACACGACTTCCTTCTTCAGCGCATCAATGGCCTTGTAGCTGTCCAGCTTCACCTTCATGGTGAGCGCCGCCATGAGCTTCTCGGCGTGCTTGGAGACCTTGGCGTAGA
>JANYJQ010000145.1 GCA_025358435.1 Holophagaceae bacterium | reverse complement strand
AGGGGTCATCCAGGTGAATGAGTCCATCACCATCGAAGCCATACGCGAAGATTCTGGGTGTCGCTTCCTGGGCCCAATTGGACAGGTCGAAGGGAACCTGGCCCTTGGGATCCAGCCGCAGCTGGTCGCGATCCAATCCTGATTCGAGGGTGATGGACTCATTCACCTGGATGACCCCTTCAGCCCTCATAAAACCATCGTGTTCCTCCTGGATGATGCCCCAGGATTTGAAGGACCACGCCTCGTGGAAGCGAGAGTCGGAAGCCGTGAAGTTCAGCACCGTCCGCTCTCCCAGGGTTTGAGTGAACTGGGCCGTGAGAAAACGTGTGCGGCTGCGGTTGTCGTAGATGCCAAGTTCGTTGGCGATGCGGGTGTCCACCGCGAGGTGGTCCTGGGAGAAAAGGGCGGTCATGGTGAGGCGGCCCGTCCCCAGTGGGGTCTGGTGGTTCAGCTGCAGGTCATCGCTGATGGGGGAATCCGTGAAATTCGGAGCGAGCCCGTAGAGCTTGTCCAGCAACACCGGCGAAGCGTGTCGATAGGAACCCCGCAGCACGCCGCCACCCACCGGTTCATCCTGTTGGATGCCCTGGCCAGCCAGGTTGATGAGGGCGCTGCCTGCGCGCACGGGGGAGCTCTCCTCGGTGCTGAGGTCCAGCACCGCCGAGAGCGCGTCCCCGTACTTGGCTGAAAAACCGCCGGGGATGAAGTCCAGGCGCGTGACCATGGCCGTGTCCACGGAGGAAAAGATGCCGCCCTGGGTATTTGGGTGGTGGTAGGGCCTCGGCAGGCGACCCCCATTGAGATAGATGCCCACTTCCTCAGGTTTGCCACCCCGGACGAAAAGCTCAGCGCCTTCACTGGCGTTGCTCACGCCGGGCAGAGCCTTGGTGGCCTGGAAAACATCCGCCGCGGCCCCCGGAGTCAGGTAGATCTCCAGCCTGGAGATGGAGCTTGAAGGTCCCTCGCTGGAGTAACCCGAACCCTCCACCACCTCCACGGTGGCGCCCTGGGCTTCCCGCTCCAGAAGCACCAGCACTGTCTCCCCGGGCTTCGCTTCCCGCTCCTGGGGACTGAAACCCTTGGCGGAGATGCGGAGCACGACCGCCCCCGCCACCTTCAAGGAAAACCCTCCCTTGGCGTCCGTCAGCACCTGTTGCTCTCCTACCGCCACCACCGCACCCGCGATAGGCGCGCCGCCGGAGCCCATCACCACGCCGCCCAGAAGGGCCGCTGACTGCAGCAGGATGGGGATCACTTCGCAGCCTTGGCCAATTCTGCGTCAATCTTTGGTTTCGCGACTTTTGCCGCGAAAGCCCAGTCCCCATCCACCGCCAAGGCGGCGTTGATGCTCTGGTTGGCGGCTTCGATTTGATGTTGATCGAGCTGCACCAACGCCAGCCAGGCAAGGCTTTCGGCCTTGCCCCAACGCGGTGCCCAAGCGTTCTCGGTGGGCTTTTCATCTCTGGCCGCCATCCCGGCCGCTTCGAGGATGGGCATTGCTTTCTCCCCACCTCCACCGAAAAAGGCGGGCGTGTGATAGACATGCAGACCTTGAAAGAAGAGCGCTCGGGGGTTCCCTGGGCTCAGCTTGAGCGCCTGCTGGAATAGCCCCATGGCTTTCGGCGCCAGGGTCATTCCCGACGCAGGGGCGAAGCCGATTTTCAAACCGAAGCAGGCACCCATCAGGGCAAGGCTCTCGGCGTCCTTACGCCCCTCAAGACCTTTCAACGTGCGATCCAGGAGCGCTTCGGAGGCCTTGGCATCGCGGTTTTGCAAATGGGAGGCCAGGGTGTAGCCCACGAGGGCCTGGAAGTAGGCCTTCTGTTCAGAGGTAGCAGGATCCATCGCCAATTTGGCTTGAAGATCCTGCAGGGCTTCGGTGCCCAAGCGCTGGGTCCGTTGCAACTGGGTCGGGAGGTCAGGTTCCTGGGCGCTTAAGGTGAAAGCCAGGACGGGCAACAAGAGCAGATGCATTCGCATGGTGGACTCCAAACGCGCACGGCGCGACAGAGCCAGATTCCTGAGTTACCGTCCCCTTCGCCCACCCTGACGCACCAACGGGGGGATCCCCCGCACGAAAGGCGGGATATCAGCCTCCGAGGCACTTTCGCAGCTCCGCCATGCGGTCTCGGCTCACGGGCACGCGAGCCTCATCCTTCAATCGCAACTCACCTGTGCCCCCGGCATCCGACACCAATTCCTTGACTGCTTCGATAGCCACCATGGCTCCCCGGTGGGTGCGGATGAACCGCGGGGCCAGAAGACCCTCCAACTCATCGAGCGTGCGGTCCAGCACGAAGCGTCCCTCGGTGGTGTGCACAAAGAGAAGGCGGTTTTCAGTGGAGAGGTGGCTCACGTCCGCCCAGTTCAATACTCGCAACCGGCCCTTCACGGACACCGAGAACCGCTCAGGGATTTGTTTGCGCTGGGCGGCCTCCAAGGCCTGGAGCAGCAGGCCGAAATCCGGCTGGATAGGGACCAGGCGATCCAGGGTCTCCCTGAGCCGCTCCCGCTCCACGGGCTTCAGCAGGTAGTCGCAGGCAGCCCATCTGAAAGCCACCAGGGCATGCTGGTCGAAGGCCGTGACGAAGGCGATGGGAGGCAGCCGGAGTCCAGCCTCCCGGGCCTCGCGCAATAACCCGAAGGCTCCTGATGGGGGAAATTCAATATCCAGGAAGAGCAGGTCCACTGGATGTTCCCGCAACAACGCCAGACCCGCGCGGCCATCCCCGGCTTCGGCGACGCAAACGGATTCCGGTTCCAACTCCGCCACGAGACGCTTGAGGCGGACCCTGGCCGGCGGCTCGTCTTCGATAATGGCAAAGCGCATGGGCTTCATGAAAGCCTCACCTCCAGGGCGCAACCCTCCTCCGCCGGAAGCCAATGCAGCGAACCCCCAGAAGCCTCCAACCGCTCACGCACGGTGCGCAGGCCCACGCCATCGGGGGCCCCCTCCGCCCGGCCAACTCCGTCATCCTCGATTCGGATGTACCCCCCCTCGGCCCGCACCGTGAGATGGCACGCCTCGACTTTCGGCCTGAAGCCATGCTTGAGGCTGTTTTCCACCAGGGGCAGCAAGAGCAGAGGCTGGATCTGCTGCTCGGCCATGGCGGGCTCCAAAATGAGCTGGTAGTTGAGGCGTTCGCCGAAGCGCAGGGCCTCCAAGCGCAGCAGGTGTTCCAGGAGCGCGAATTCCTCCTGCAAGCTCCAGACGGGTTGTTCCAGGGCGCCTAGGATTCGGCGAAGCAGGGCCGATAACCGTTCGGTTGCCTCCTCGGCTCGGCGCGGGTCTTCGGGGATGAGGGCGGCGATCGTATTCAGCGCATTGAAAAGGGTATGGGGTTGAATCTGGGCTTGAAGGCTCAGGAAACTGGCCCGGGCCTCGGCCTGCACTAATCTTCGCTCCGTCGCCACGTGCGCCGAGATGGTTTCCTTGGTGGCGATGAACCCCGATACCGCCAAGCCCACCAGCACAGTGAACACGAGAGCGCTGCGGTTCCCGAGCAGGTTCAATCCCGTCAGAAGGCGGATCAGGCCCACCGCTACCAGGAGCAGGACCCCATAGAGCAACAGCATCCACAGGATGGACATGAGGCCCACACGCTCTGGAGACCAGCCACTTTTATAGGATTCAAAGGGACTGTGGAGGATGTCGAAGCCCGCCCACATCACGCTGCTGAAAATGGTTCCAACGAGCGCATTCATCGCAAAATCGAGGGGACTGTGCGCCCCCAAGAAAAACCCGACGCCCATGCCGGCGAGCGCGCCAACGCTAACGGCTTGAAGGGCCCACCGCAGAGGGTGCTCGCGAATGTAGCTGTGGCGTTGGCTGGCAGAATAGGCCATGGAAGCAGCATCCAGCCACAGGCCCAATCAGTCCAGGGTTTCGCACGGAGGGCCTGTATCGGAGTACCAACGGGGATGGGATGATGTCCAATGGAGTCGCCGCTCTTTTGGGCAACCTTCCCTCCAGGGCGCTGCGCCCCATCCATATGGGACTCTTGATGAATCACGATTTTCAGACCTTCCTCCAACAGCTTGAATCCGCCGGGGAACTACACCGCATTCCCGTGGAGGTGGATCCCTTCCTGGAGATGGGCGCCATCGCGGATCGCGTTTCCAAACAACCGGGCGGGGGCAGGGCCCTGCTCTTCGAAAGACCCAAGAGTCACTCCATGCCAGTGGTGATGAATGCCTATGGTTCGTACAAGTGCATGGCCATGGCCCTGGGCGTTGACAAGGAAGAACGCGGCCTGGATGCCATCGCGGACAGGATCGAAAAGCTCATCCAGGAGGCCATGCCCAAGCCAGGCTTGGGCTTCTTTGACAAGCTGGCCAAGCTTCCCATGCTCGCGGAGGTTGGTAATTGGATGCCGAAATCCGTTCGCAAAGGCAGCTGCCAGGAAATTGTGCTGCAGGGCGCCGAGGTGCAACTTTCAAGGCTGCCGGTGCTCACCACCTGGCCCGAAGATGGTGGGCCCTTCATCACGTTGGGCTTGAGCCACACCCGCAACAAAGAGACTGGCCACCGCAACGTGGGCCTGTACCGCCTGCAAGTATTTGATGACCGGACCCTCGGTTTTCACACGCAGCTTCATCACGATGGCGCGCGCAACCGCCACGGCTACGACGACACGGAAAAGATGCCCGTGGCCGTGAGCTTTGGTGGCGACCCGAACCTGACTTACTGCGCTACGGCACCCTTGCCACCCTTTCTTTCAGAGCTGATGTTCGCGGGGTTCCTACGCGGGAGCGGCATCGAGATGGTGAAGTGCATCACCAACGATCTGGAAGTTCCGGCCGATTCCGAGATCATCATCGAGGGCTATGTGAATCCCCGCGAACTGCGCACTGAAGGCCCCTTCGGCGATCACACGGGCTACTACTCCCTGGCGGATGACTATCCGGTGCTGCATGTGGAAGCCATCACCATGCGTCAGAACGCCGTTTATCCCGCCACGATCGTGGGCCGCCCACCGCAGGAAGACGCCTACCTGGGCTTGGCCACCGAACGTATCTTCCTGCCCCTGCTCCGTATGGTCCTTCCTGAAATCCGCGATATGCACCTGCCCGCCGCGGGCGGCTTCCACAACCTGGTCATCGTCTCCCTGAAGAAGGAGTATCCAGGCCATGCGCAAAAGGTGATGAGCGCCATCTGGGGTACCGGCCAGATCATGTTCAGCAAATGCGTGGTGGTGGTAGACGAAGACATCGATCCCCACGACATGAATGAGGTTCTTTTTCGCATCACCAGCAATGTGGACCCCCGCCGAGACATGCTCTTCACCGAGGGCCCGCTGGACGTGCTGGACCATTCCTCGGACCGCTTCGCCTTCGGCAGCAAGGTGGGCATCGACGCCACGCGCAAGAACAAACCATTTGATGGATTCAAACGCGAGTGGCCACGGGATCTGGTCTTTCCCGGTGAGCTGCTGGAGAAAATAACGATGCGCTGGAACGAATACGGACTATAAGAAAAAGGCCCCGATCGGGGCCTTTTTCTTGTATCGGCCTGGTTCAGAAACGGTACAAAGCGGCCACTTGCACCGCCCCAGCGGTTCGATCTGCGGTGCCCTGCTGGAATTTCGTGGCCACGTAGCGGGCTTCGACGCCGAAGCTGGGATTGAAGTTGAATCCTGCCCCAGCCGCCGCGCCGGCCTTGCTGCTGGTACTGCTGGTACGGTTGCTTACTGTGATGCCTCCGACCAGAACAGCGTAGTCATACTCGGCCTTCCACCGATGCCAAGCGAGCCCGGCCGTGAGATAGAAGCCACCATCCTTACCGCCGAAATCGTAGATGTAATCGAGTCCCAGCGAGGCGTCATTCACTTTGGACTTCACAGAGGCTGCACCCCCGAAGGCTTTGTTTTCCGGGTAGACCACGTAATCCAGGCGGGGCCGCAACATATGGCCATCTCCGAAATCAATGGTCATATGAGCGCCACCACCAAAGCCGGCCTTGCTATCGGCGGCCTCCTTCAAATCGCCCATGGGGAGGTTTCCATGGGCCTGGAGGCCATAGCGCACATCCTGAGCTTGAAGCACCGCGACGGATCCCACCAGGACCAGCAGTACACGTGAAAATCGAACATTGAAGGGACGCATGACGGCTCCAAAGATCAAGACCGCATCAGGCGGCCGCTATCTAGGAATGGCCGGAAATGGACAAGAGTTCAAATAAAAAAAACGCCCCGAAAAGAAGGGGGCGTTTCAAAGTTGCCAGTCCTATTATTCGGCAGCGTGGTGCTGACGTTCCTTGAGGCGCCCGGCTTTGCCGAGTTTGGCCCGCAGGAAGTAGAGCTTGGCGCGGCGCACCTTGCCACTGCGAATGACCTCCAGCTTGTCAACGGTGGGGCTGTTCAGCGGGAAGACGCGCTCGACGCCCACTCCGCTGGAGATCTTGCGGACTGTGAAGCTGGTGCGCATGCCACCGCCTTTGATGCCGATCACCAACCCTTGAAAGATCTGGATGCGCTCTTTCTCGCCCTCCTTCACCTTCACGTGGACCTTCACTGTGTCGCCCGGCGCAAACTTCGGAAGGTCTTTCCGGATAAGGCTAGCTTCGAGTTTGTCGATGATGTTCATGGATTCTCCAGGGGGCCCAGCGGTCCAGTTCCTTCTTGGAAGCAGCGGACATGAGACACGAAAGCTCCGCATTGCGGAGTCCACCAGTGTATCGAAATTATTAAGGAATGAAAGCCTATTTGGTACGAATCCCCTTCCATCCTTTGGGTTTGGGGTGGTCCCAAGCCTCGGGGTGTTCCACCTGCCAGGCGCACCACTGCTCTGCCCGGCCCAGGTTTCCCAAGTGTTCCACCAGATAGCTGCCCCACAGGTCGGGCCTCAACGCCTTGGTCCGCGCCATGGCTCCGCGCAGGCGCCAGAGCCGGATGGCCTCGTGGTTGCCGCCCTGCAGCACCAACGGGACTTCGCGCCCTTCGAAAACCGCTGGACGCGTGAAATGTGCATGATCCAAAAGGCCTTGAGCGAAGCTGTCCTCGGATGCTGAGCTATCGTTTCCCAAAACCCCAGGCAGCCAGCGGCAGACAGCATCAATCAAGAACAGCGCGGGGAGTTCGCCGCCACTGAGCACGGCGTCCCCAACCCGCAGTTCCTCATCCACATAGAGATCCACCGCCCTCTGATCCAAACCTTCAAACCGAGTGCATACAAGAATCAGTTGATCGATTTTCGTCAATTCGAGGACTTTCGCGTGGTCCAGTGGTGGCGCCGCCGGACTGAAGTGGACGACGCGGCTAGAAGCCTGGCGCGGCACCGCTGCAAGGGTGTCCCGTAGGACGTCGGGCCGAAGCACCATGCCTGGCCCGCCCCCGAAAGGGGCTGAATCCACATGCCCGAAAGCATTGCCAGAAAAGGGCCGGTAGTTGTGGGTATGCAACTCGTGGCCCAGTTCCCCAAAGGCACGCCCGGTCACCCCGAGCAGGGGGAACTCGAAGAAGTCCGGTAAAAGGGTCAGGGCATCAAAGCGCATGAAACCAATCTGAAAAGTGGTGAAGGCTCTTTAGGACAATGTCGAAGGAATAGCCGAAATAGGCGGTGACACCAAGGCTTCCAGCAACCCCAAACCAGCCCCAAAGCGGTCGTTCTTCCATCAGTGCCGCCCCCAGCAAACATAGGACAGCGGCTGGAAGGATGTTGGCAAAGGGTAGTGGCCACGCGGGAAGGAATAGCAGGAAGCCGGTCCAGGCCACCCAGAGACCCACCCAGCGCCGATTCAGGGCTCGCCGTGGGCCGCTGGGAAGGCGGTCGAGTTGTCGTTCAAACGCCGCTAAGGCTTCTTTGATTTTGCCCTTATGGAGGCTCTGGCGACGAAGGCGGGGGGGCAAGGCAGGTTTTCCAGAGCCGAGCGCCATCTGGAGGCCCAGTCCTATCAAGGCCAATCCTCCAAGGAGCGCCAAGGGCACATTGACGGCCGGGATCAAACTCGGGAGCGAGAGCAGCAATACCAGCAGGCCGAACGTCTGATCGCCGGCTTTTTCTACAAAGGCGCCCAGCGTCAGGCTTTCTTCCGCGTCCAGCCTGGCATGAAGCTTTTCAAAAAAAGAACGATCGCTCATGTGGTCAAAGGCTCATAGATCCGGCCCGTCCCCAGAACCAGGCTCAGAATTCCATCCATCACCCATTTCTTCTTCGGCCTTGTCTGCTACCCGGTAGCTTTCGGAACTCCAAGCCCCCAGATCCAGGGTGCGGCATCGCTCTGAGCAGAAAGGCTTCCATGCATTGCCTTCCCATGCAGTGGGTTTCCGGCAAAGCGGGCAAGGGCGGATGGTGGGCATGAGGTCCAGTCTAGCTGTTGCGAATGGGCCGTGTTTTTCGGTTTGTTTTGTTATAACCCAAATATTGCACTTCAGACTCACCTTTTGCCTGAATTGAATGCTGTAAAGGATGAAATCGATACAATTGAAATTTTAATTGAGTGATTCTGAATAATAAAATATGAATTTCTTTATGAAGATATTGTTGACAACCCATCCCGTTTTCTTAAACTGGGTTCTACGGGTGCTGTCACCCGCTGCCCAACCATCAAGAGGAGGACCCATGGGAAAGATCATTGGTATTGACTTAGGCACCACCAACAGCTGCGTCGCTGTGATGGAGGGGGGTGCACCCAAAGTCATTCCCAACGCGGAAGGCTCGCAAACCACCCCCAGCACCGTAGGTTTCAACCCAAAAACCACCGAGCGGCTCGTGGGCGCCGCGGCCAAACGCCAAGCCGTGGCCCAGCCCAAAAACACGGTCTACTCAATTAAACGTTTCATGGGTCTGCCCTATGCGGATTCGGATAAAGAACAGAAACTCGTGCCCTACGACGTGGAACGCACCGACAAAGGCGGTTGCGCTGTCAGCATCCTCGGGAAGCACCTTTCCCCCGAGGAAATCAGCGCGGTCATTCTCGGCAAGATGAAGGAAAGCGCCGAAGCCTACCTTGGCGAGAAGGTCAGCCAAGCCGTCATCACGGTGCCCGCCTACTTCAATGACGCCCAGCGCCAAGCCACCAAGGATGCCGGTGCCATTGCAGGATTGGAGGTTATGCGGATCATCAACGAACCCACGGCTGCGGCTTTGGCCTATGGCATGGATAAGAAAAAGGACGGCACCATCGCAGTCTTCGATTTCGGTGGTGGAACCTTTGACATCTCCATCCTCGAAGTGAGCGAAGGCGTGGTGGAAGTGAAGTCCACCAATGGCGACACCCACCTGGGCGGAGACAATGTCGACCAGGTGATCATGGATTGGCTGGTGGAGGAATTCCAGAAGTCCGAAGGAATCGATTTACGCAAGCAACCAGAGGCCATGCAGCGCCTCAAGGAAGCCGCCGAACGGGCGAAAGTCGAGCTCTCAGCCACCACCCAGACTGAGATCAGCCTGCCCTACGTCACCGCGGTGGATGGCGTGCCCAAGCACCTGACCCAGTCCCTAACACGGGCGCGTTTCGAGGCCATGATCGAACCCATCATCCAGCGGCTTCGCACCCCTTGCGAGAACGCAATCACCGACGCCAAGTTGCGCCATCACGAAATTGACGAAGTGATCCTGGTCGGTGGATCTACCCGTACACCCAAGGTGCAGGAGCTTGTGAAGTCGATCTTTGGCAAAGAGCCAAACAAGAGCGTGAATCCCGATGAAGTCGTTGCCATGGGCGCGGCTGTCCAGGGCGGAGTTTTAGCCGGCGACGTGAAAGGCGTTCTGCTTCTGGATGTCACCCCGCTCAGCCTCGGCATCAATGCCAACGGCGGGCAGATGAGCGTGATCATCCAGCGCAACACCACCATCCCCACCAAGAAATCCGAAATCTACACGACCGCCGTGGACAACCAGCCCGGAGTGGACATCGAGGTCTTCCAAGGTGAGCGCCCATTGGTTGAAGGTAATAAACTGCTGGGCCACTTCCATCTGGGTGGACTTCCACCCGCCCCGCGCGGCATGCCACAAATCGAGGTTGTTTTCGACATCGACGCCAACGGAATCGTGCACGTCACCGCCAAGGACAAGGCCACGGGCAAGGACGCCAGCATCACATTGACGGGCAGCACCGGCTTGTCCAAGGACGACATCGAAGCCAAGGTCAAGGAAGCCGAGGCCCATAAGGCAGAGGACGAAGAGCGGAAGAAGCTGCTCGAGGACAAGAACACACTTGATCAGACCGTTTACCAAGTGGAAAAACTGCTTAAGGAAAGTGGTGAAAAGCTGCCCGAGGCCGACAAGAAGGAGGTCGAGGACTCTGTGACCGAAGCGAAGGCCGCCCTCAGCAGCCTTGATGCCGTCCGCATCAAGAAGGCTCTCGACGACCTCAACACCAAGTCCCACAAGATGGCCGAGCACCTTTATCAGCAAGGCGCACCGGCGCCGGGCCAGGCGCCTTCAGCCGAGGAACCCAAGAAAGACGACAACGTGATTGATGCGGAAGTCGTGAACTAACACGAGGAACCAGGAGAGGCCGGAGAACATCCGGCCTCTTTTTTTTTACTCCTATAACCTGAGTCCCCAACACGCAAATCGTGCTAGCGTGAAACCATGGCCCACCCTGATTATTATGCGCTTCTTGGTGTACCCAAGACCGCCTCGATCGAGGAAATAAAGAAGGCATACCGTAAGCTGGCCCGAAAATACCACCCCGACTTGAATCCCAACAACAAAGAGGCCGAGGCCAAATTCAAGGAATTGACCGCAGCCAATAATGTTTTGTCCGATCCCGAGAAGCGTCGTAATTACGACCAGTTCGGGGATCCGTCGGGAATGCCTTCAGCCGCGGATTTCGGCCAAGGGGGCGGTTCCCAGACATTCGATTTCGGGAGCATGTTCGGAGATCTTTTCAGCGGTGGCGATCGTCATCGGCCTGGGCCCGTGAAAGGTGAAAGCCTGTCGCACACCGTACGCATTCCATTCAAGGAGGCATTCACAGGTACGAAGGTCACATTGAACCTCCATCGCACAGAGACATGCAAAACCTGCCATGGCAGTGGTGAAAGCGGTGGCGCGAAAAGCACCTGCCAGACCTGCGGGGGTCGCGGACATTTTGAGCAGGGTTCGGGTTTCTTCAAGACCCGCCAAACCTGTCCGGATTGTGGAGGCACAGGCAAGAAAGCTCCCGCCTGTTCTGCCTGCGAGGGCCGGGGCCGAAATCCAAAACATGAGTCCGTGACCGTAGCCATTCCTGCCGGGGTCGAAGATGGCACAAAGCTGCGGGTGAAGGGGAAAGGCGAAGCTGGTCGCCGTGGCGGCGGACCAGGAGACTTCTTCCTGGAAGTCCAGGTCGATGCCGATCCGCGCTTCGAGCGCCGGGGAGCCAATCTCAACCTACGACTTCCCATAAGCTTCAGCGAAGCGGCTCTCGGTGCAAAAGTGGAAATCCCTACCCCCGAATCCACGGCCACCATAAAGGTTCCGCCAGGCACCCAAAGCGGCGGGAAGTTACGGCTCAAGGGCCGCGGGATGCCCATTCCCAATAGTGATCAACGGGGAGATCTCATTGCGGAAATCCAAGTGCTCACCCCTGATATCCACGATGAGCGCAGCAAGGAGCTGCTGCGGGAACTTGGTGAACTAAATGATGGCGCGATCCGCGCGAAGTCTTGGAGAACCTGATGCGCCGTGATCCGAAACAAGGCGTGTACATGATCGGCGTGGTGGCCGCGCGCTATAACATCCATCCTCAAACCCTTCGGCTCTATGAACGCGAAGGACTGCTGCGCCCTAGCCGCACGGAGGGCAAGACCCGTCTCTACAGCGATGAAAACCTGGAGCGCCTTGAATTCATCCTGAGTCTGATCCGCGACCTGGGCGTTAACCTCGCGGGCGTGGAGGTGGTGCTGGATCTGCGAAGCCGGATGCAGCAGATGCAGGATGAAATGGGTGGCGCCATCGAAGCCATGAAGCAGCGCATGCGAGATGCCGGCCTTGATCCCGGTGAGTCCCGCGCTCCATCGAAATCCACCGGGCTGGTCAGGTTGCCACGCCAAGGACTCGTCAAGCGGTGAATCGCTGATCGAAATTTCCAACGGTCCTCTTGTATGCTGGAATCACCCCGTCAGGAATCCCTGTGCCCATTCGGCATCTCGAAGAGCGCGCGCTCGACAAATATTTCGATTCGATCCGCCACCTGCCACTGCTGACAGCCCTGGAGGAGCGGCTCTACGGACACATGTGGCAAGACGACCGCAACGCTGAGGGCCTGCGAAAACTGGTGGAAGGCAATCTTCGCTTCGTCGTGAAAGAGGCTCGCAAATTCGAAGGCATGGGCCTGGATCTGTTGGATCTCATCAGCGAAGGCAATCTTGGCCTCATAGAAGCTGCAAAGCGCTTCGATCCTCTGCGCGAAAACAAGTTCCTGACTTATGCGTCGTGGTGGGTGCGCCAGGCCATTTTCCATGCGCTGGCCGAGCACGGCACCAAAATCCGCTTGCCCCAAAAAGTGGCCGGCCATTTGGTGCAGCTCAATCGCCATACCGGCAAGCTGGCCCAGTCTCTCGGCCGCCAGCCGACCGTGGCGGAGATAGCTGAAGCCAGCCATTTCTCACCCGAAGAAGTGACCCGCCTTCAGGTGCTGCAGCAAACCACGAACACCATCTCCACCGAACAGGGAATGGGTGACACGGACCTAACGGTCGGCGACAGCCTTGAGCAGGAAGTGCAACCCAGCGCCATGCGGTCCCTGGATCACGAGGCTTTTCTTTCGCAACTCCAAAAGTGCCTGGACAGCCTTTCTGAAAAAGAGCGGCGCATCCTGGGCCTGCACTTCGGGCTCAACAACCACGAGCCCATGACGCTGGAGCAGATCGGCCGCAGTTTTGTGCCGCCCATCTCAAGGGAGCGTGTGCGCCAAATCGAGGAACGGGCTTTCAACAAAATTCGTGAGCGCAGACGTGAAGTGCTTGGCGATTTTCTGCGGGGAGAACTGCCTTGAAGCCGGATCCCGCTTGCCCGAAGTGCGGCGGCAAAGGCTTCATTTTGGATTCCGATCCCATGAAGCCTGCAGTGGCCTGCGGCTGCACGGATGCCGCGATATCTCCAGGAAGCGAGCTGGGAATCCCCGAACGCTACACCGAATCCACCTTTGAAAATTTTTGGGAGTGGTGGAAGGACCGGCATCCCCGCCAGTCTGTGCTTTTGAACCTGGGCAAGGCCCTGGAACTCCTGGACCACCCTGCCGGCCGGGAATCGCTTGGGTCCGATATCTCATCCAAGCTGGACCACATCGTCCACAAGTGCGGGGCACTGATTCCGCAGAGCGGTGAGAAACCAGGTGAAACCACTTGGAAAACCATAAGGCCCGCCCAAGAGCCGTCGGGCTTCCAGCCTTTCCAGGCTTGGGCTCAAAAAGATCGCACCAATACAGATCTCTGGTGGATTGATGGCCCCAGCGGCAGTGGCAGATCCACACTGGTTGCCGCGGCGCTGCGCGCATGGTGCGCACGCACAGGAAAGCCAGGACTCTTTGTATCGGTCCGGACTTTCAGCCAGGAGTTGAAAGACACCTACTACGATGTGCGCAGCTTCCAGAATCAAGGCTTCCAATCCGAACGGGATCGCATGGCCCCCTTGCAGGACGCACCCTGCCTGGTGCTGGATGATCTGGATCGGCTTGACACAGACATCCGGGTGGCCCGGGCCTTGGCCCAGCTGCTGGATTTCCGGTACGCGGCCCTGAGGCCCACGCTGATCACCGCTTCACGCTGGGCCGAGAGCCTGGAGAATGATGAAGGCTATGCGCTGGGGCGTCTCAATGATCCGAGTTTGCTCCGGCGCCTGGGCCAAAGCCATCGAGTATTGCTTAAGCCCACTCTGGATCGCCTGTTGAGTCATCTGTGAAACGTGTGAGGATTCAATGCTGAACCGGCTGCTGCGCGCCCTGCTGCGGCTCCATCTTCGATATCCCAGGCGCATCGTGGCCTCCGCTGCCCTGCTCACCGCCTTTTTGGGTTGGGGCGTGCTGCGCGTAGAGCGGCGGCTGGATCTCATGAGCTTGCTGCCCACCGATCACCCGGTAGTGCGCGCCAGCCTTGAAGCTGGAGTGGGCCAGCAGGAATTATTGTGGCTGGTGGCCGAAGGCGATGCCGCGACGATCGAGTCGCGCGGAGAGTGGGCGGAAAATATGGTGGGCCGCCTGCTTGATCGCGGCACGCTGCCTCTCAATGGACTTAGCGGCGAAGGGCGCCTCTCCAGCCCGCAGCCGGTTCCAGGCCCTCAAGGTGTTTCGCTCTGGCCACCGCTACTGGCCGCTGGAAGCCTCGTGGATGGAGATGCGGCCGTGGGTCGGCTCATCACTGAACAGCTCTATGCCCTGGCGCCCGCGCTCCTCGGCGACCGCCTGGCGCCTCTCCTGGATTCCGCCGAAGTGCATCGGCGTTTGACAGCCACCGCCAAAGCACTGGCATCCCCCAACCCGATTCAGGCTCGTTTCGCGCAACTCGACCCCCTGAACCTGAGGGATCTCATTCCAAGCGACCAGGAGGCACTGCTCCGCGCCACCTCTGCTGGAAAGAATTTTCCGCTTCGAATGAAGACCGGGTATCTCGAAACCAAGGATGACCGCTATGTCCTTGTGCCCTTGGTGGTGGATTTCCCAAGCGCCGATGCCAAGGCTACTGCTCGCATCATCCGCTGGCTGGGCGAGGGCGGCACAGGCGAACTGCCGGCTCGGGCGACGCTGAAAGATATCGAGGGCGCGCTCTCGGCTCATGGCGATCGTGCGTTTCCCCTGCAGATCACCGGTGCCCATGCAGTGGCATTCTGGGAATCCCAACGGCTCACCAAGGAAATTCTGGTCAGCCTTTCCCTCAGTTTCATACTCATCGGACTCGTCTATTGGATTGGTTTCCGGACACTCTCGGGGTTTGGGTTCGTGGTGGGCCCGCTGCTGGTCGGCATGGTGTGGGCCCTGGGTCTGGTGGGCTGGTCCTTGGGCGAATTGAACATGATGAGCGCCGGCTTTGGCGCGGTGCTGCTGGGCATAGGCGATGATGTCGGCATCCTGCTCTACAGCCGTTACCGCGACGAGCGCCGTTCAGGGCGGACCAAACCGGTCGCCCTGCGGGCAGCCATGCTGGGCACCGGACCCGGTGTGGTGATGGGTTGCCTAGCTACTTCACTGGCCTTCCTTTCCGCCATCGTGGCGCCATTCCCTGGATTCAGGGATCTGGGCATCACTGCGGGACTTGGTCTTCTGGCTTGTCTCCTCGCTAGTTTTCTTCTGTTGCCGCCACTCCTTCTGGCCCTGGACAAAGGTCGTGGAGCCTTCGCGCCAGTGCCAGATCAACCAGTCCCGCAAAGCCACCTTGCTTCCTGGAAACCCATGCTGGCCATGGGTCTACTGGTCATCGCACTGCTTGGAACCTATCGCTTGCACTGGGAAGACGATCTGCGCCGTTTCCGCATTGGCGGCAACCCTGCCCTCGAGCTTCAGGAAAAGCTTGGAAAAGTATTGGGGTCCAGTCTTCAGCCCCTTGCATTGCAGTTCACCTTGGATGATGCAGCTCAGCTACCCGGCCGATGGAATCGTGCCGCCGAGAGGTTGCTGAACGAAGGCATGCCGCTGCCGGCCTGGGAGCAGACCAGCCCAGAATTGCGGCTTGTACTGGCTTCTGATACCTGGCGCCGCCGCACACTGGATGCTGCCTCCGCCGCAGGCCTTGATCCCACGGCCCTGGAACACCCTTTGGCCGCCCTCAGCCGGAGCCTTGAAGATCCGCTCGCCGTGCCCGCATCGCTGCAACAACTATTTCCACCCACTCAAAAGACGGTGCTTGCCCAGCGCTGGACATTGGCCGGAGCGCTGAAGTCCAAGGCTGCCATTCCCGAAACGCCCACTGTCACCATTCCCATCCGTTTGCCCGAAGAAGCCCAGCTCAGGCTCACGCCATTGCTCGAGTCCGATGGAGCGCGTTTGGTGGGAACACGCCCTCTCTTTTCCGCCATCAAGGATGTGGCGCGGCAAGCCACCCGTGATTCCGTGTTCGTGGCCCTCACACTGGTCCTTCTCATCGTCGCCTTTTTCGGTCGCCGCCTGCGCTTCGTGGTGCTGGCCCTGGTTCCCATCGCCTCCGGCCAGATAGGTCTGCTCGGCATGCTTGCCTGGACCAACGAGCCCTTCAGCTTCCTATCGCTCATGGCCATCCCCATCGCGCTGGGGGTAAGCGTGGACACTGCCTTGAACCTGCTGCACCGCGCCCGCATGGAACCTCACGCCGCAGCTAAAGTGGCGCGGGTCAACGCTGTTTGCGCAGGTACAACATTGGCGGGATTCGGCGGTCTTATTTTCAGCAGCTACCGTGGCCTCCGGAGCCTAGGCATCGCCTGCGTCGGGGGTGTGGCGCTTGCCCTGCTCATCACCCAGTGGGTGCTGCCCTGGCTGCTGGAGAAATGGCCCTTGCAAAAGGAAAAAGGTTGAACCCGTTGAACATTGAACTGGACACCCTGCTCGCCGCGGGACCCCTTCCCGCGGCCGATGTGATGGCTCTGGCGCTCTACCATCCGCAGCATGGGTACTACCGCCGTGCGGTCGGACCCTGGGGGTTTGAAGGCAAGGACTACTACACCGCGCTCGACCTTGGTCCCTTGCTGGGGCAGGCACTGGCGCTGCGGTTGAAACAGGCCTGGGAACGATTGGGACGGCCTGCTGAATTCACCATATTGGAGGCTGGCGCGGGCCGAGGGTGGCTGGGCAGGGATATTCTCAACGCGGCAGCCGGACCCTTCGCTGCTTCGCTGCGATACATCCACCTCGATGACAATAAGGCGGCCCGGACAGCGGCAGAAGAGGCACTGGCGCCCTTTCTTGCCACAGGCCGCGCCTGGTTCATGCGTGAATGCGAATGCCTCGAACCCTTCCTCGGGGCGGTCCTCAGCAACGAATTGTTCGATGCCCTTCCTGCGCAGCCTTGGCGCTGGGATGGCCAACAATGGGTCCGGGAAATGCTCACGGAGACAGGCCCAGAGTGGCAGGCCCATCATGAACCCATGAGCGCGGCGTGGTTCGAATCCCAAAATGGCTCAATTGAATCGGGCGATGGAAGCGTGTGGTGCGAGTCCCTTCCCATGGTCGCTTCGACCCTTGCGAATGCCCTGCGGGCGGGTCTTTTCATAACTATCGACTACGGCGATCTGGCGCCCCGCCTGCTGGCAAAGGGCGCAGATCTTCGCCGTTACAAGGGCCATACGGTGGATGGCAAGTGGTGGGAGGAAGTGGGCCAATGCGATCTCACCGCAGATGTGGACTTCACACGGCTTTCGACGATTCTTGAAGACACGGGGTTGGTGGAGGTCGCCCACGAATCACTAAGCCGCTGGATCCGCGCCCACGCGCCGCTCACGGAATGGGAAGCCCAATGGCAGGCCCTGGAAACTGCTATTCGCATCAAACGCATGGAGAACCTGCTGCAGCTCACCATGCCAAGCATGATGGGCGAACGGTTTCGCGTGCTTGAAGGATGGCGTTGGGATTCGTGTTGACTCAGTTATTTTTCGGATCTGTCTTCGAAGCAGGCTGGCCGTACTTTTTCATCAGTTCCTTGGAGTTGCTCTCCATGTATACCTTCATGATTTGTCCTGATTCGGCCAGCACTTTCCCATTCTTCTCGCGGAAGGTCTTCCCGACAGGGGACTCGTAGAATTTCGTGAGGTCCTTGATTTCCTCTAAGCTGTAATTTCTATCATTGACTACCACCAACATCTGCTCAAACGCGGCATGGTTGACGTTCTTCGTAAGCTCTTCCCAAAATTTCGGATTGATGTTGGAGCTGTTCTTCATCATCGCCTTGATGGACTTGCGGGCGGCATCCACATTGGCATCCACGGCACCGGAGGCGGCCAGCATTTTCTTGATGGCTTCGACCTTCGCGGCATTCGGCGCAGCGGCCGGCTTGACCGCGGTTTTTTCTGCCGGCTTGGGGGCAGTGGTGGACTGCTTGGTATCGGCGAAAAGATTCGTTCCGGAAAGTATGGCGGCAGCGCCAGCGGCTGCGACGCAGAGTGATTTCAAAGACATTCTGAAACTCCTTGATGAAGTGAAGTGAATTCAACGTAACCCTTGATTATCCCACCAAGCCTGGCCTTCCGCCACATCGGAGGCAATTTGGGTACGGAGAGCTTCGATGTCCCCGAACCGCCGCTCGCCGCGGATACGGCGCAGGAAGCGCAGCTCCAATGAAGCACCATACAGATCCCCCTCGAAGCCGGGTAGGAACGTTTCCACCGATAAGGCCCGCCCTGAAAAGGTTGGTTTCTCGCCGATGTTCGTCAGTCCCAGGCGGGGTGCATCCCAATATCGGCTGTGCACTTCAGTCACATAGACGCCATGGCCCGGCAGCTGTTCCTGTTCCCAATGAAGGTTCGCCGTGGGAAAGCCCAGATGGCGCCCGCGCCGCTCGCCTTCCACGACAATACCCGTCAGGGCATAGGGATGCCCAAGAAGCTCCGCAGCATGGTCCACATCACCGGCATCCAATGCATGGCGGATGCGCGTGCTGGATAGATGCCCGCCATCCGGCGCTTTGAGGGCGTGCGTAAAGACCACGCAATGAACCTGCTTGCCCCAGGTCTCCAGGGTATGGAAATCCCCCGCTCGGTTCCGCCCGAACCCGAAGGCCCGTCCCACATGAAGTTCCACTGGTGAAAGAGTGCGCTTCAATTGGTGAAGGAAGGCGCTAGGACTCAACTCCGAGAAGGCTCTGGAAAAGGGGATCACCCAAGCCAAATCCATGCCTGCGGCTTCGAACTCCGCGAGACGCTGCGCCAGAGTCATAAGCAGCAGTGGTTTGCGTTCCGGTGCCACGACAATTGTGGGGTGGGGATCGAAGGTGACCACCGCGGACGGCAGCTTTTGTTCTCTCGCCCGCGACGCGGCGAATTCGAGCAACTCGCGATGGCCGCGATGGACACCATCGAAATTCCCGAGCGTTACGACATACGGGCCTGACGCCGGCGCGGCTTCCAGCTTATGGTGCCACACCTGCATCACTCCTCCTCCGATATCGCGGGCCAAGCCAGGCTTATCGCCACACTTGCGATCAACACCGTGATGATGACCAGAAGTGAAACCACGGTGGGAATTTTCAACCACTCCGCTATGCACATCTTGACGCCCACAAACACCAGGATCACGGCGAGGCCCATTTCGAGCCGGTGGAACCGGTCCATCATCTTCGCCAGAAGGAAATAAAGGCTCCGGAGCCCAAGGATGGCAAAAATGTTGGAGGTATAGACAACGAATGGATCGCGCGTGACGGCCAAGACCGCGGGGATGGAATCCACGGCGAAAATAACGTCGGTGATCTCAACGCTCAAGAGCACCAGTAGCATGGGCGTGGCATAGCGGTGGCCATTGCTGAAAGTGAAGAAATGTTCAAACCCGCCTTTGTCATCAAAGGGAATCAACCTCTTGAACAACCGCACCGCCGGGTGCAGGGAAGGATCCCGCTCGGCCTTTTCGAAGAGCAGCATCTTCATCCCGGTAAACACCAGGAAACCGCCAAAGACATAGACCATCCATGCGAACTTGATCAACAGCGCCGTTCCCGCCAGGATCATGCCCGCTCGCATCACCAGAGCGCCAAGCACACCCCAGAAAAGCACCTTGTGCTGATGCCTCAGTTCCACACGGAAACTGGCGAAGAGGAGAACGAAGACGAAGAGATTGTCCACACTGAGGGACTTTTCCAGCAGGTAGGCCGTGAGCCATTCCAGGCCATGCTGCGGCCCTTGCGTCTTGAATATCAGGATATTGAAAACCAGAGCCAGAGTGATCCATGTGGCGCTCCACACGGCGGCTTCCAGGACGCTGGGCGCGTGTACCTTCCGGTTGAACACTCCCAGATCCAGCGCCAGCATCGCGAATACGAAAACATGGAACCCTAGCCAAGCCCACCAAGGCGCCGCGCTCAATAAAATTTGGATCAAGAAGCCTCCCTAAAGAGTGTGTCTTAAAATTCTCCCGTTCCGCGACGGAGGTCAGGCGCGATGCAACGCAAGGAAAGGGCCGCAGCGGCGTATAGATCATACGCACAAGGCCCGTGACGCCGCGGTGTGCGCGGCTGGCCCCGTCCCTTCGGGCTGGGGCGGCGGGCTTCGCGGGGCCGCGTTAGCCTTCCGTGGCGTATGATCGATATGCCTTGGTCGGCTGCCTTCTTGGTATCGGCTCCGCCGATAGGCAAGACAAACTGATATCTGCACCGCTCGCCCGGCGCTCCCAGCGCGGCGCCGGGGAATTTTAAGACACACTCTTAAGTCTACAGGCCGTGAGAATGGGGTATGAGCTTGCCAAGGTTGATCGTCCCCTCGCCGGGTCCCTATTTTGAGGGGCGCATGATAGCCCTGAGCCCTGAACAGGCACGGCATCTGCATGCTTTGAGATTGAAGGCCGGCGCAGCTCTGGAGCTGCTTTTAGACGGCGGCCCTTGGCAAGCTGACCTTACGGGAATCACCCTTGAGGTAGCCCATGTGCGACTCATATCGCCCTTGCTTGAGCTAAGGGAATCGCCCATCCCCCTGCACGCCTGCCTGCCCATCACATCCCACCTGGCCACCTGGGAGGATTGGCTTCCCCCTCTCGTGGAATTGGGCGTGACACACTTCCATCCCATCATCTACGCGCGAAGCGAATTCGATTCCCGTAGAACGCTTGCGAAAGTTCCGCGTTGGTCCCGGATCATCGCCTCCGCGGTTGAACAAAGCCATCGGAGCCACATTCCCGAATTGCTCCCCGCCCAGCAGTTCACTTCGCTGTTGGACTGGCGGATCCCCCAACGTTGGGTCGCATATGAAGCCACCGCAAACGTGGTGAACCCCGCGTTGAGCATGGAGGCCCTAGCATTCACATGTGGCCCTGAGGGTGGAATTTCAGATGCAGAATTTGTTGCGTTAAGAGATTCCGGTTGGCAACCCGTTTGTCTGGGGCGCAGCATCCTCCGCGCAGCTACGGCCCCCATCGCTGTGATGGGTGCAATCCAGTTCCAGCTGAATAGTTAGTCGTCAAATCCTTCTCGCTGCTCTTCGCTGGCACCCGGACAGACATCTACGGGAATCACCGTCAGCCGGTGCCGAATGCTGGCGATACAGCCGTAGAGTGCATCTGTGAGGGACCGTGGCAGGATTTGTCCAATCCTTCCAAGCAGACGCCATCCACCGCCCAGAGTATCAAGAACGTGGAATACGGCCATGGAACGCGATAGGACTTCACCCGAAACCGTGAGAATCACCAGGCTGTCAGGCATTCCCGCAAGATCTTCGGATGTCAACTTTTGGTGATAGGTTGAGCCACCCAAGGGCGCAAAGTGGAAGGCTTCGCCTTTCTCTCCGCAGTTGAGAATGAAGCGGACAGCCCCATGGCAGAGACCACAGCCTCCGTCGTAGAAAAGTTCATCCTTCTCATTCACCCCTTCACCAGGACCCACATTCCTACGGCGATGAAGGCCCCACCGGCGATGTAGCGGATCAGGTGTTCGGGCACAACGCGAAACAGGGCTTCACCGACAGAGACCCCTATAGCCGTAGCGACAATCAGGGCGGCGCTTGCGGCCAGGAACACCGTGATCACCGCGCCGCTCCTGGCAGTCGCAGTCATGGCGGCAAGCTGGGTTTTATCGCCCAACTCCGCCAGGAAAACCGTCGCAAAAGTCGACCAGAACAGTGATCGGGTCATAGCACCCCCTACTCCATTTTTCATCAGATTTCGGAAATTCCGGCCATTCGTTCCACACCCTCCATTTTGCGGGTTCTGGCCGCTCCCTGGCCGCCGATCAGCAATCGGCACCTGGGGGGCAGGCGTTCCAGCAGATCCAAGAGCAATCGCCGTGTGGGTTCGCCCGAACTTTGGATGGAGAGGCTCACAGCCACTGTGTCCACACGTAAAGTGAGTGCGGCGTTCGCGATGCTCGCCACGGGGAGATCGACGCCAAGCAATTCCACTCTCACGCCTTTGGCCGCATAAAGCAGAGCCGCCATCAAGAGACCTAAACGGTGTCGCTCTCCTGGTAACGTGGTCAACAACACCGATCCTCTGCCTGGTTTTGCTGGCAGAGCCAGGCGCACCTCGCGTAAAAAATCTTCCAGAATTTCGGTGACCAGATGCTCCTGGTGGATGCCCAGAGAACCCTCGGCCCAGGCGAAACCTATCCACTCCAAAAGGGGATCGACCACATGCCCTAGAAAATCTTTCAAAGCGTAATGGGTGAAGGCATTCTGGAGCAAAGCACGGATTTGCGCACTTTCCATTTCCAGCACGGCCTTGATCAGCGGATCAACGATTGGAGCCCATGTAGGGGATTGGCCGCGGACCAGGAGTTTGCGCAGGGAAGCTTCATCAGCTTTGACAGCCAGCGCGGGGCGATGGCCATCGGCCACGGCCTCGGCGATCAGCCGCAGTCGGTTGAGATCGCTGGGGCGATAACGGCGATGACCCGATGGCAAGCGAACAGGCCGCGGAAAACCGTATCGACGTTCCCACACACGGACCACATCCGGCGATAAGCCCGTCTCGGAACAGATATCTCCGATACTGAGCAACCCGGAATCTGTGCCCATCGGTGTCTCCTCGTCAATTATGTCTATATTATATTATAGACAAAAATAATCTAAAATATTATTTATACAAAAATAGCTGCCCCACCGCGGCAGCTACTCAGACGTCCAAAGGCAGCTCAGGAAGCGACCAGGGCCTTCAATTCATCATTCCCGAATTCCGAAGCACAACTCACCACGACTGCGCAATGGCCAGGCTGGCTGGGGGGAAGTTCCACTTGGCCATGGAAGACGCCCTCTTCATCAGTCTTGCCGTTGAGCAGCGGTGCGGCCTTTTTTAAGCTTGAAATCAATCGGATAGCTACATCGGCACCGCGTACAGGATTCTGGCTGTTCGTCAGGCGGGCGCGCATTTGAACGCTGAAAAGCTTGCCGAAGACCGGCGCCAATGGTTTTTCGAGCACCAATTCCAGGGTGTCCACTTCGCCCTCTTGCTGCAGGAATTCCAGGATGGCCTGATCCAGACTGCGCTCGTTGAATACCTGCTGCTCCTGCATATCAGGCGGTGTGCTGTCGTATTTGCCATTCTTGATGTCTCGGATGATGGCCTTATGTTGCTCATCCATCCGGATCTGGATGGCAGCATCGGACACCGGGGGATTTGCCAGCAGATCTTCATAGGATGACCTGTAGCTGTCCAGAATTTCGCCGCCCACATAGATCAGCGTTTCGATCTTCGGATTGGAGAACCCCTTATCCTCGGTCTGGACGTGGTAAATCCGATTGCCATGCCGGACGTCGGTGTTGTAGCCAGTGATCATTCAGATGGGCCTATGCGCAAATTGATGTGAGACCGGAATCGGCTCCGGATGTTTGGATGGTCATTGCCGATGATTCAACTATCGTGGCAATTTCTCAGCCAATTCCGGCATCAACTCCCATGCTATCTCACGAAGGGCCTGATCACCCAGTCTGGCCACCACCGCCTTGGCCAAGGCATCCATCAGAACTGGATCGGACATAAGGACTTGGACGAGAGCAGCGGCATCGCGCGGGACTTCTTTTTCTGAGTCCACACCGGGGGGATTTAACAGAGAGCTGGCAATCGGGGCAATTGGAGTTGAAGGTATTGGGGATTCGGTTGACTCTCCGGCAGCATGCAATGCCAAGGCCGCCGGCAAAGCCACCGCCGCGACTGGCAAGGCAAAAGCGGCAGCGGACGGGAATGCTGGATGGTCATTGGGTTCAGCATGCCCCTCGGTTTCCTCGAACAAGGTTGGCACTGGGCCTTCAGCCAAGGTGGGCACTGGGCCTTCAGCCAAGGTGGGCACTGGGCCTTCGGCCAAGGTGGGCACTGGGCCTTCGGCCAACGGGGGCACTGGGCCTTCGGCGTGCGAAATCTCTGGGGTGAAATCTTCGAAATCCGGCACTTCACCAAGGTCTGACAATTCATGGGTAGGAATGGCTTCGGTGAGGAATTCATGCGTGGGGAAGTCAGCCGCATTTGATTCCCGAGCGGCAAGGGTTTGAGCTCGAATCGCGAGACCCGGAATGGCAAGAGTCTCGTCTTCATGCAACCCACCGGTAATCGCGGATGCTTCCATGGCCAGAACAGGTTCAGAGTGGTCAGGATACCTTTCGACCGCCTCACCGAAAGGCTGTTCGGGGAGGTCCTCTGGCCGTTGCCCATAGGGGGTTTCCGGGACAACCGGAACGTCAGGCAGAGTCGGAGGCTCGTCATTCGGCAGATCTTTGAGAGCTTCCAGATCCAATTCCTCCAGGTCCAGGGTCGCGTCCACATGGGCCGTCAATTGCAACGGAGCCTCATGCTCGGCCTTTGCCATGGCCTGGGCCGTGGCCTGGGCTAAAAGGAAATCAGGAGAATCAGTTTCGATCTGAGCATCTTCGAACCAGAAATCCTCTGGCGTCAGAAGAAGAACATCATCCTGACCATCTGTCTGAACTGTTTCAGGCGATTCTTCAAAATATGAGGTTGCCCTCGGCTGGATTTCTTCCGGCGGAGGACCGTCAACCACGCCCCTGAACTCTGGCAGACTCTTGAATTTTGTTCCTGGCACCGTAGCGAAAGGCGAAAGAACTGTGGGTCCCTCTGAACTCCCCTCGTTTTCCGCGATGGTCACAGGGGTGGCAAGAAGTTGCTGAACCCGTTCTGCCAATTCACGCAACTCAATGGGTTTTTTGATGAAACCTTGAATTGGGGCGTTCTTCAGTTTTTCCGGATCCACCGTATCCAGCACCCCCGCCATCATCGCAATGGGAATGAATGCGGAATCGGGGTGCTTGCGCATTCGTGCAAGCAATTCCCAGCCATCCATGCCAGGCATCGCAGTGTCCAGCAATGCCACGTCGAACCGTTCGCCGGAATCAAGCATCATCATTGCTTCACTGGCGGAACCTACGCAAAACAACTCGATGGAACTCGAGCCGAGAAGCGTTTCCGCGATCTTGTGAATACTGGGGTTGTCGTCCACAAGGAGAAGGCGGGGCATGGTTCCCTCGGGCGGATCACTACATGAGTTACAGCGATCACGCTACCAGAATCAAGGGCAAGTCAGCGAATGAATTAGGAAGAAGTATTTCATTCGGCAGCCCCTTTCAGCTTGCGCAAGCGCTCAGTGCTCACCAAGCGCACGATCAAAACACGGTCCCCGACCCAGACCCAGGCCACGCCGTTCAGTTCTCGTAGCGCGATTTGGGGTCCGCTGGGGAGCCAGCCCCGAACCGAGGCCCGTAAATTCGAAGCGGCCCGCCATTCAGCCCGGTAGGCACCCATCAAGGAACTCCGCTGCCGTTCCCTCGGAAGTGGAGATTCGCCTTCATGCCAGCGCAGATCCCAAGCGGTCAGGGCTCCCTGGGACGCATCTTTGCGCCATAACCAGGCGGCATCGTATGCCGGCCAGGGAGGCAGGTCCGCCGGAACAGGCTCCCATTCCGCGGTACCAATTTCACTGCGGGACCGCAGAGCTCCATCTTGGGAATCAGCCACAAGCCCCATTCTCCAAGGAGGCTGAGCCGACAAAACCCCCGACCCGCTGGCCTCCCGCTGCCAAATGCCTTCCCTCAACCTCCAGAAGGTCCATACCCCTTCAGAAGAAACCCAAAGACGGTCCCGCTGGGGCATCCAAAACTGGCTGCCTGGGCGCCAGGGGATGAGCAGTTTCGGACCTGGCAGATCTTTGCCGTCGTCCCAGAGTTGTTCAAGGCGCACCGGGAACCCCCGTGGAGCGCCAGGCAAGCCTTCTTCATTCCAGGGCGCCAAGCTTGAGTCGGGCCAGTCTCCTTCCACTGGCAGGGCGGTGAGCAGAAGCCGGGAGGCCTGGGTGGGGTCAGCCAGACCCATCAGCACCGACTTTCCATCCCAACTGAAGCGGCTCCATGGACCGCTGTTCACAGCCCAGAGCACTCGACCTTCAGGCACCTCCAATAGTTTGGTCTGGAAACGCCCGCGGCCAAGATTGAGCGTCACCAGCAACCGGTTATGCCTACCTGGGTCCATGCGCGCTGATGCCATGGGCGCGTCAAAACGGAAGTGGCGCCATTCCAAGCCGTGCCACAAGGCCACTTCGCTACGCCCTCCAGGTCCGTTGAGCGCCAGGGCATGATCGAACATGTATGGGGAGGCGGGTTCCCACGCTGTCCCGAAGCCACCCCCTGAGGGCCATGATTCCCATTGATCCGGGTCCTGGGCAGACGTGAAACGCGGAGCCCAGCCATCCTCCAGGCGGAGGTCTGCGATGGTCTCAAAACTTTCCAGATTCAAGCTGAGCACTGCTGCATCCGGAGCCACCCCGCCTTCGCGCGGAGGTTTGAAAGCCTGCACCACCGCGACCAGCAAAAGCATGCCGGCGATAAAAAGCGTGGCTATGAGGTAGCGTTTCTGTGGCACCGATGACAGATTAACTGGATGGCACAGAGCATCCCGATAGAAACCGAGGTAAAACTCCGCATTCCTTCCCCGGAAGCCCTGCGCCCCCTGCTGGCAGCCTTGAGTTTCATCCCGGTCGAACCCGTGCAGGACGAGGAAAGCACCCTTTGGGACCGGAAGGGAGAGTTGCTCTTCGATGGCTGCGCGCTGCGCCTTCGCCGCTACGGCAGCAAATCCCTGCTCACCTGGAAGGGCCCTCTGCAGCCAGACCCGGAGTTAAAGATCAGACCGGAGATTCAGACGGTGATCATGGATCATGCAGCCATGGAAGGCATCCTTTCGTCGCTGGGATATGCCCCGGTGCTGCGAATGACCAAGCGTCGGGCGATCTTCAGGCGGGAGGGGCTCGAAGCCTGTCTGGACGAAACCCCCTTTGGCAGCTATCTGGAGCTGGAAGGCGATCCCTTATCCATCCGCCTGACCATGGAACACCTGGGCCTTGATGCATCCCATATCGAACCCCGCAGCTACGCGGTCTTGTTCAAGGTGCATGGGCTCGCTTAGCTGCCATTTTCAAAAACGGCCAAGGCTTTTCCCATCACCTGCTCACGGCACCCTGCATCCACCTGCCCTGTAGACAACGAAGGTGTTTGGCGGCAATGCCCTGGTTACATGGTGGTTTCATAAAATCTGCACAAATACGGCAGGCAGGGAACTGTGACTTCACATGCTCCTCCGATACTCGAGGCCAAGAGGTGTATCCATGCCCACCGAAGCGCTCGAAATTCAATCGCCCCGCTACATCGTCCGTCCACTCGAGAGCGATGACTTTTGGCATCTGCGGCGCATGGAGGATGAGATCTGGGGCGGGGATGCCACGGGCCAGCTCTGTCCCTATTACCTACGGCTGTGCACCGAGCTTTATCCTGAGTGGTGCTTCATTGCGCTGGATGGCGAGCGGCCCGTGGGGTATGTGCTGAATTTCCCCAACGGCAAGGTGGCCTATTGCGCCACGCTGGCGGTGCATCCCGACTACCAGAAGGGCAAGGTCAACTACCTGCTGATCCGCGCCATGCTGGGCAAGCTTTTTCAGGAAGACATGGTTGAGTGCCGCTTCCTGGTGGCACCGGACAACCGTGATGCCCGCAGCGTCCACAATGCCCTGGGCGCACGAGTCGTTCGTGAAGTGGAGGACTACTACCATCAGGGTGACCATCGCCTTTGGTCCGCCATAACCAAAGAGGATCTCGACCGTGTGAGAACCAGGTACACACGCCTGCGGCTGGTTTCGTGAGCATGATCCAGAGCCTTCCCGCCAGCGACTGGAAGTACTCAGGTTCCAGAGCGGAACTTGGTAGATTGAGAGCGGCCTGGCATCCCAGGACGCTTTGGGCTTGGGCGGAGGTTCTCGCCTCTACCGCTTGCATCCTGCCGCGGCTTGGTGAGGCCGCAGACCCAGCCTCTGTGCTGAGCCGCTGGTCGCGAAATCTACTGCATGCGCTCCATGTGGAAGTGGAGTTCGGCGCACCCCTCCCCGAAGGAGCCCAAATCTGGGTGGCCAACCACCTGAGCTGGTTGGATGCCGTGGTCCTCATGGCCCAGCGACCCATGGGAACCCTGGTCAAAGCCGAAGTGGCCGGCTATCCGCTGCTGGGCCGTCATGCACGCCGGGCCGGGTTGCTGTTCGTGGACCGGGAGAACCCCGGGCATCGCGCAGCGGCCCTTCTTGAACTCCTTCGCCATTGGCGGATGGGTGGGCCTTTTCTGCTCTTCCCCGAAGGCACGACGACACCCGGTGATAGGTTGGCGCCCCTTTTCGAGGGCGGCCTGCGAGCTGCCTTTCGCCAGGGGTTAAGCGTCCTGCCCCTGCGCATGGAAAGCCCTGACGCCCATTATCCCTGGATCGGTGAGGCCTCCCTTCCTCCCCATATCCAAATGCTTTGCCGCTCGCAGCGGACCCGGGTCAGGGTCCACCCCGGTTCCGTGATGGCGCCCGATGGCGAGGAAGATGCCTGGCTGCGGGCGCTGCGCAACCATCTCGATCCATGCTCGAATTGAGGTAACCGTGACGCCCGATCTGCTGCTCCAGGGCCTCCGAACGGGCCTCACGCCCTTTCTCGGCCTGCCACTCCAGCTCGACCCCGTGGAGGTCCCAGGCGTGGTGCTCGGCGCACCCTTCGATGGGGGCGTGTTGAACCGTCCTGGCGCACGCCTGGGCCCCTGGGCCCTGCGCGCTGCGAGCCTTGGCATGGGCCGGCTGCCAATGCCACTGCGATTGCAAGGGAGCGGCTCCAATGAAGTTCCCAGAGGATTTGCGGCCCTGGAATGGGTGGATGGCGGAAACATTCCCACGCGCCCTTTCGGCATCGAAGAAGCCTTGCTGGAGGTGCAGAATTCCGTGGCCGCATGGACCGACCAGGGCGCTCGAACGCTGCTGCTCGGCGGTGACCACTTGATGACGCTGGGCGCTCTGCGGGCCCACCGGCGCAAGCACGGACAGTTGGGACTTTTGCACTTCGATGCCCATCCGGATGCAGGCAGCGGCGATGCATGGGGCACGGAACACCACCATGGGACCTGGGTGCGCACTGCCATCGAAGAAGGCCTGATCGATCCCCGGCGCACCGTGCAGATCGGCCTGCGTGCGCCCCGTTTCGAGAGTGAGGAGTTGGCCTTCCTCGCCAATGCCGGAGTGCGCATGTGGACGCCGTGGGATCTCCGCGAAGGCCGTCTGGCGGCTCAACTGCAAGGCGATATCGCCCGCGTTGCCCAGGGGCCGGCCTATGTGTCCCTGGACCTCGATGTGCTCGATCCATCGTATTGTCCCGCGGTGGCGGAACCGGTTCCCGGCGGCCTGAGCGTGCTGGAGATGATCGCGCTGCTGCAACCCATCCACCGCTGGCCGGCTCCTTGGGTGGGGGCCGATGTGATGGAGCTGGCGCCGACCTTGGAAGGCGCCGGAGACAGCGCACGGGTGGCAGCCCACCTCGCGTTACAGCTATTTCCCTGATGCGTGCCACCAATATCCAGAAACCTTCACGTTGCCTTAACAGCCGAAGACCATCATTGGCGTCATGAGAGGTGTCCCATGCCCATCAGCAACTGGATGGCCCTGCTGCAGCGCCAGTCCCAGGCCAATGATCCCATCACCTGGAACGAGATGGTGGTGGGCTACGATTTCGGTCTGCTGAAACCAATCGACATCCAGGCCTGGGTCTCCAGCCATGGATTCCACGGAGATGCCTGCGAACGGTTGCTGCGTCTGGAAGGTGAAAGTCTGGACCGCTTCGAGGAGACCCTATGGGAAGCCTGTCGCGAATGTACCGGCAAGCTGCCGCGCCCTGGGGGCACCAGGTGGTCCTCCGCCCAGGACCGATGGCGCTTGGCCCTCATCCGGGACGCCCTGCAAGCCGGCCTCACCGCCGAAGCCCTGGCCATCATCCTTGAAAGCATCTGGGAACGTGTGGGTTGCCCAGAGGACATGGTCGGCCTCTGGCACGTCGGCGCACCATGGGAAAGGCGCAAGGCCACCGTGGACTATGAAGCTCTGCACGACTTTCTGCGCAAGAGGCAGAAGGATGATGGCGACTTGGTCCCTGCCTGATTGTCCTGGGTCCCGAGGCAACCTGGCGGCGCCTTTGGCGCACCAAGCATGTCGCGGCCTAGGGCCGCATCCAAACTGAACCCCAGGACTCAGGACTCTATGCGTCCAGCGCCCGTTCAATATCCTCGAGGAGATCATGGACGTCTTCGACTCCCACGCTCAGGCGCAACAGGGAATCGGTGATGCCCAATTTGGCACGGTCTGCTTCCGGAACGCTGCCGTGGGTCATGGACACGGGATGACAGAGCAGGCTTTCGACACCGCCCAGGGATTCCGCGAGTGCGAAGATTTTGAAGGCCGAAGCCATCCGCCGGGTGCGTTCAGCATCGCCGGTGTCGAAGGTGACGATTCCGGAAAAGCCTTTCATCTGGCGTTTGGCCAGCTCGTGCTGGGGATGCGATTCCAGGCCCGGGTAGAAGACCGATTTCAGGTCCTTGCGCTGTTCCAGCCACCGGGCGATCTGAAGCGCATTGGCGTTGTGGCGCTCCATACGCAGATGGAGGGTCTTGGTGCCCCGCAAAATGAGCCAGCTCTCCATGGGTGAGAGGATCGCGCCGGCCGCGTTCTGAATGAAGTGCAGACGCTCGTTCAACTCCGCAGAATTCGTGGCCACCACGCCGCCGATGCTGTCGCTGTGTCCGTTCAGGTATTTCGTCGTGGAGTGGAAGACCAGATCCGCCCCCAAATCCAGGGGCCGCTGATTGAAGGGCGTGGCAAACGTGTTGTCCACAGCGAGCAGCGCAGGGGCACCGAGTATCTTGAGCAAGCCACGCACCGCCGCGATGTCCGTGAGCCCCAGCATGGGATTGGTCGGCGTCTCGAGCATCACAAGCTTGGTGTTGGGCCGGACAGCCCCACGCATGGCTTCCAGATCCGAGGTGTCCACCTGGGTGTAAGTCAGCCCGAAGCGGCTCATGACCTTGTCCACCAGGCGGAAGGTGCCGCCATAGACGTTGTTGCCCAGCACCAGATGATCACCGTTGGAGAGCAATTCCAGAATGGCTTGGGTCGCAGCGAGTCCCGACGCGAAGGCGATGCCGTATTCTGCGCCTTCCAAGGCCGCCAGATTGCCTTCCACCGCGTCCCGGGTGGGGTTGCGGGTGCGGGCATATTCGAAACCACGGTGCTGGTTCAAGCCTTCCTGGATGTAGGTCGAGGTGAAGTAGACCGGCGTCATGATGGCGCCGCTGTAGGGATCCGGCTGCTGGCCCGCGTGGATGCAGGTGGTGGCGAAGCGTTGGGAGATGGTCATGAATTTCCCTGGGGCCGGAGATCGGCCAAAGCTTTAGCATAAAGCCCATGCGCCCATTCACACTCACCGCTTTGACACTTTGTAGCCTCTTGGCCTGCAAGCAGGGCAGCCCTGAGGACCAGGTGAGGGCAGCCTTCGCTTCAACGGTCGAAGCCGTGGAGAAGAGCGAACCAGGCGCCGTCGCGGAAAGGCTGACTCAGGATTTCCAGGGGCCGGAAGGTATGGATCGCAGCGCAGCGAGGCTGTTCCTGATGGGTATTTTCCGGCAGCAGAAAGTGGGTGTGACCGTGCTGGCCAATCGTGTTCAGGTCAACCAGGATGGGGCCTTGCAAGCCGTCGAGCTGGTGCTCACCTCCAAAGGAGGCGGGCTGATCCCCCAAGATATGGGGCGGCGAAGTTTTGTCCTCCGATGGCGCAGGACCGGAAACGATTGGAAGATCCGAAGCCTGGAATCAGCTGGGCCTAATCCTTGAACCGCTGTGGCTAGCCACCGGTGTTGAAATCGGCTCCCGCTTCCTTGATGCGTTCTGATAGAGCTCGTGGAATCCGATGGGCCTGCGCCTCTTCCTTCATCATCATACGGAACCGGGGATAGGCATTGAAGGCCCTGGGATGCACGCCGTTGGCCCGGGCTTTGTGGATGAGCGCTGCCATCTCGCCATATTCGTTCAGGTGGTACAGCGCCACCAGGTCCAGTGCGTAAGCTCTGGCATTCTGAGGGTCCTGTTGGTGAATTTTTTGAAAATGCTGATGCGCCCTTTGGGGATGGCCTTCGATTTCTCCAGCAGCTTCATTGATTCCTGATTTTTCGAGGTTCTCCTTCAGGGGTTGGGGGCGCTCGGGGCTTGCCGGCAGATCAGGTGTTTTCTCAGCGATCACCGGAAGGAGTCTGGGCAAGAATTTCGTCTTAGGCTCGGCCAGAGGTGCCTGCGGTTCTTCAGCCTTTGGAGCGGGTTCTTTGATTGTCAAAGGTGTCGGATTTGCCCAACTGTTCACCGGGTTGGCCTGGGCAACAACCACCGGCGGTGGCGAAGGCTGCTGATGATCCCGCGTCCAGTACCAGGCTCCCCCGGCGGCAAGACAGGCAACGACAATGAGCCCCGCCACCCACGCTCCCGCAGTGGATGAGGGTTTGGTGATGGGCTTGCCCGCGGCCTTCGATGATGACATGGCCGTTTTGGCCATGCTCGTCGCCACGGTAGGCGCCATTTGCGCATCCCTGCTGGATTGCTTGGCCGATGCCGTGGTGCCCATGGCCACGCCGCCCAGCCAATTCGGATCTTTGGCGGAGCGCAGGGCTGCAGACATGACTTCGGCCCTCTGATAGCGCTGGCCCGGGTCCTTCTCCAAGGCCTGATCCAGAATGCCCTGCACGGCTGGACTGATGCCGTGGAGGTGGGCGGGATCCAGCGGTTTTGCTGGCTCGTGGACAATGCGGTATAGCACCGTGGCGGTGGTATCACCGGCGAAGGGACGTTCGCCCGCCAGAGCCTCATAGAGAATCACGCCACAAGCGAAAATATCCGCACGCGGGTCTGGAATACCCGACGAGATGTACTCCGGCGCCATGTATCCGAAAGTCCCGAGAATCGTTCCCGAGCCTGTCATGTCCGAACCCGCGACGCGGGCGATGCCAAAATCCATGACCTTCACGAAGGGCCGCCCCTGGTGCCAGTCGACGCGGATGTTGGAAGGCTTGATGTCGCGGTGCATGATCCCGCGGGCATGGGCATAGGCCAACCCATCGCAGACCTGGGCCACGATCTCCAGAATTTGCGGCCGCGTGAGGCTGTGGTCCAGCAGCAATGTTTGCAAATCCTGGCCCGGCACATACTCCATGGCCAGGAACAGTGTTCCGTCATCCTCGCCGAATTCATGCACGGTCACCAGGTTCGGGTGATTGAGCGTTCCGGCAGCCCGGGCTTCGCGGTAGAAGCGTTCGCGGGCTTCCTCCCCGGTGGCGATCTGAGGGCGGATGGTCTTGATGGCCACCTCGCGGCCGATGATGGGATCCCGCCCTAGGAATACTTCGCCCATGGCGCCTTCGCCCAAGCGACGCTGAATTTCAAATTTTCCGATGCGGGTTCTCATATGGGCTCGTTCTTGGGTTAGAGGCCCCAGCATAGCCGAGGGTTGACCGGACGATTTCGATTATCGGATGGGAAGGCAATTCAAGTCCCAAGCCTTAGGTCGAGAGTCAAGAGTTCAGAGTCAAGCGTCCTGGGTCCAGGCCGACAGCCCACCGCCTACCGCCCAAAGCAGCTAGCGGCTCAACAACCAGGCTTCATCGTGCACGGGAATATTCAGTTCCTGGGCCTTGTCGAGCTTGGCGCCAGCCTTTTCCCCGGCTATCAGCATGGTGGTCTTTGCGCTGACGGAGCCAGTGACTTTGGCGCCTAGTTTCTTGAGTAGGGCCTCAGCAGCTTCCCGGCTAAGGGTTGGCAGCGCACCAGTCACAACGGCTACCTGGCCATTCAAAGGGAGCGCGCTCATGTCCCTCGGCGCAGGGGGCTCTGGCCGGATGCCCATGGCTTGAAGCTTTGCGGGAAGGTCGGGATGCAAAGCCGCGAAGGCGCGGATGGCTGATGCGACTTTCGGCCCAACCTCTGTTACCGCCTGCAACTGATCCTCTGTGGCATTCCATAATTGCTCCAGACCGGGATGCGCTTCGGCCAGCAATTCAGACGTCTTGGCACCCACGAAGGGAATGCCCAAGGCATGAATCCATCGGGACAGCGGCTTCGTTCGAGCCATTTTCAAAGCATCGATGAAGTTCTGCCCGGATTTCTCCGCCATGCGTTCCAGGCCTGCGACGAAAGGCATGCCCTCGCCTTCGAAACTTGGGATCGAGAAGATATCCCAAGGTTGGGCGAAACGGCTGGAGGCCACCAACTGCTCAGCCATGGCATCGCCCAAACCCTCGATATCCAAGGCACTGCGGCCGCCCAGGTGAAGCAACCTGGCTTCGAGTTTGGCAGGACATTCAGGGTTGAAACACCGGATGGCCACGTCGCCTTCCTCGTCTTTCCCAACCTCACCGCCGCACACCGGGCATTGTTCCGGAGTGGCCACCGGCGGCAACAAACCTGCATCCTGGCCAGGCACTACGGCCACCACTTTGGGGATCACATCGCCGCCTTTTTCGATGAAGACCCGCATCCCAAGCCGCAATCCGAGTCGCTCGAGGACCGTATACCCGGGTTCGCCGATCAGAGCCGGCACTCCGATCGAACCTCGGTAGGCCTCCTCGTCGAAAGGAA
>JANYJQ010000088.1 GCA_025358435.1 Holophagaceae bacterium | reverse complement strand
CAGCATGAAAGGAATCTTCGGCCTTCTGCTGATGACCATCGCGGGGTGGATCGGCTGGTGGCTTGGGGAATTCGTGGGGATCACCACGGCCGTAGTGCTTTCCATGGTCGCCAGTGGCTTTGGATTGTGGGTGGCCAGGTGGATCGACAGGAAATACTTCGGATGAGGAATCAGCTGTCAGGTCTGAGCCCTGAGGCATCATTGAGGCGCCTTGGGCGCAACTTCAATCAGAAGAGTCGCAGTCACTGGCCGCATCCTCATTGGTCTCCTGACAGCAGACGTGAGTGAACGGGCTGGCTGATGGCTGTTAGCCTCATGGGTCCCCGGGAGGACCTATATCACTCAAGGAACAGGAACCCCTGCCACAGGCAGTGAATCACCTGGAACAGCGGGTTCAGAACCGGCGGCAGTCCAAGGAAGATCAATTCTCGATCACGCCGGGTGAGTTCTGGGAGGCGGCGGTCCCGCTTGCGGTGCGTTTCGGTGTGTGCAGAATCGCCCGCACCGTGGGGCTGGACTACCGTGGCTTGCGGAAGAGGGTTGCCGAGGCTGGTTGCAACGAAAAATGAAGAAAGCGGTGGTCTCTGTATCATTGGACACAGAACTTCCTGTGTATTTTTCGCCATTCCCAAGGCCCTTTACCCATGCTGATGCTTAGCAAGTTCAGAAAAGCCCCAACCATCGTTCTGGGATTGGCATTTTCATCTGTTTGCTTGTTGGTCTATATGTCGGGCTGCAAGGGTCCAGTCATCCTCCACACAAAACCAGATCGCGTGCTTAAATCCCCCTTTTCTTCTTCGCAACACGGTGTTGAATATGTCGTCGGCGTGCAGAAGGGCCTAGGCCTCCTTTTGTTCGATTCGAACTGGGAATTTAGGGAAAGTATTGGGCTCGATGCCGAGGGCGAGCGGCAGGTTCAGGCCTATCGCGAAGCCCTAGCTGCCTGCAAGAGTGCCGCCGAGGCTGAGCCTGAACCATACATCGCCCAGGAATGTATCCGGATGGCTACCAACTTCTGGTTGAATAGCCTTTCCAAGCCCTACCACGAAGGGGTCATCCAAGATCCACTCTGCACCTATCTCGTAGAGGATCCCTACCCACCTCATTCGGACACCACTTCCCGTAATCGGCTGCATCAGGAAATCCCAATAACTCAAGGAGAGATCCGCTTCTATTCTTCACAATCCTTTCGCAGACTGGAAACGGTAGTGACGGAGGTCTTCAAGGAACGTATTGAATGTTGGCCCTTGGCGCCTTCGAACCCTTTTCCAGGCATTCAGGGCAGTCCCAAACTCAGGATGGACTTGAAAGGATACGAAGGTTCCAAGACCCGGCCTATGCTCCTTTCAAGCAATTTCATCGTACCCACCGGCATGACCACGGTGGAGATACCGACCCTAAACGGCAAGGCAGAGATCTGGTGGGGTGACCGGAAGGTTTGGTCCCAAAGCTATCTCAACGAAGAACAAGGGCCGGAAACGTTACCGTACATTCTGTTTAATGGCGGTGGATTGCTCCTAGTCAGGGCCGGAAATGTCTTTAGCGCCAGCTATACGGTCTTTCTAGACCCCAAGGCCCGCCACTTCCAGGAGAGCAACGCACGGCAGGTTTCCACCCTGCGGGAGGATGTGTTTAGGGCTGGTGAAGCGCAACGCAGAAAGTGGATGATCCAACAACGCACTACTTGGTCTCGCCCCACAACCCCTCGGGACTACGGTTTGTACTGGGGGCAGAAAACGTCCACCAACCCATCGGTGCGCTGCCTATGGGATTCCGACCAGAACCATCTTTTCGTCCTGGATTTGGAGCAAGGGGTCAAAATCACACTGCTTGATGGGAAGGACGGTTCCACCCTTCGGTCCTATCCAGAGAGACCCGATCCCCCGCCGTTGTTAGCCACTCCGGAGCTAGGCACAGCGCTGGCTTTTGACGTTCGCCGAAATGCCGTATCAATGATCAATCCCGTTGGAGAGACGGGCCAGGTATGCAGCAAGAAAGATCATTACTTCATGATGGACTTTAATGTTTCCACGGGCAAATACATGCCTGGTATCGGCGAGAAGCTGAATTCGAGCTTCTTCCGACAACTTCTACCCGAATCGCCACAAGGCGTTAGGGCCTTCGTTCAGGATCTGCCGGATGGATCGCTGGTCGTCATGAATTCAGATGGTTCAGAACGCTGGCGGAAGAAGCCTGGTGGTGGCAATCGGGCGCAAACTTGGGGATATCCAGGCCAACGAGTGGTTTGGCGAAGCGGTCAACTGCTGACCTTGAATTTTTTGGGGGATGGTGAACCCACCCTCCTGGAAGAAAATCCAATCCAGGCCTTTTGGGTCGATCTAGCCAATGGGCAGACACATCCCGCCGCACGCTTGCCGCTCTACGACAAGGCAATCAGCAATCGAGACCAAAATTCCCTTTTCCTCCTGACCGCCGCCAAACCACCGAAGGTTCTGCCCGAGGTGTTGGTATACAGCCTGCCGGACCTGAAGCTCAAACACCGTCTGCGCATGCCATTTTTTGACCCATTGACGGCGAACCTGAAGGTGCTGGATATCAAGGCTGGGGATGGGTTTATCGCCGTGGCTTGGGAACAGGCCCGTCGCGGCATCACTGTGAGTCTCTTCGACCTTTCCAGCGGGCTCTACTCTGGGGATGTGGTGAACCACCCCTACGACAAGACCATGGGCATCGATGTCAACCGCGCAGGGGATCAGATCTTGGTTTTCAGGGAAAATCACGAAGCGACCTTCTATTCGGTCCGTCCAGTCAAGGGGCACTAGCCCGAATTCCAAAGTGATGGACATTCCCTGGGCCAGTTGCTTGGTTCTGAACTTTCGATTTTCAAGAGGTCGGTTCTCTATTGGCGTAAGCGCCTAACGAACTCCACCCTTCTCATCCTTCATGGCCCAGGGTGAAGGGATTCGATGTCTTCGAGCGTTTTCGCGTTGGAGAGTTCGGTAAAGGCCTGGGTGAGGTAGGCACGGGGTTCCAGGCCGTTGGCCTTGGCAGGTTCGATGAGACTGTAGAGATTGGCGCTGGCATCAGCCCCGCACTGAGAGGCGGAGAACAACGTGAGCTTTAGGTGAGCATGCTCACCGGAACCTCTCCCTTATTGAACTCCAGGACTCAGGACTTGAGGACTTAGGGAATCAAGCTCCAGTTTTTCAGCGCATCCAACAATGCGTCCAGTTGGCCTTTGTCGGTGGTATGGAAGCGGCTGACGAGTTTGTAGCCCTGCGCCACTTTCTGGTAGCGGTGCAGCCAGAGGAAGGGTCCTTCCCAGGGCGCTTCTTGTCCGATGCGGGTTTTGACGAGAAAGGCCACGGTGGTCCATGGGCCGCGGCTCAGCACGCGCCGCCCCAGTTCTTCCAGGGCCGTATCGTCGTCATGCTCCAGCACCAGGTCGTCGATATCGGGGATGATCATGGTTCAAGGCTACTACGCTGGGAGAGCCGCCTTCAGTGAAGCCTCAATCGAAAAAAGAAAAATCGGCAGTTTCATGAGAGATCCCGAAAGCAAAGATCGGCTCCCCCATTCACCGCTCATTTATGACGGAGTGCCTGTGCGCATCGAATGCATCGCCATCGGCACGGAACTGCTCACCACGAAGCGGCTGGACACCAATTCCGTCTGGATCGCCGAACGCCTGGCGGGGTTGGGACTGGGGCTCCACCGCAAGACGGCCGTGGGGGATCACCGGGAGGATCTGGCGGAGCTCTGCGAAGAAGCCTTTCGCCGAAGCGATGTGGTCATCTGCACCGGCGGCCTCGGCCCCACTTTCGACGACTTCACGAAGGAGGTGTGGGCGGACACCTTCGGCGTGGAATTGGTTGAAGATGCCGGGTGTCGGGCGGATCTCGTCACCTGGTATGAACAGCGCAAGCGGGTTCCTCCTCCGGCGAATTTCAAGCAAGTGCTTTTCCCAACTGGCTCAAGGCCCTTGAGCAACCCGCTTGGAACGGCGCCTGGCGTGTTTTGGGAGCGGGAAAGCAAGTTCATCTTCATGCTCCCGGGTGTGCCGCGGGAGATGAAACGCATGTGGCTCGATCATGTGGAACCCAGGCTGAAACCCTTGGCCGGCCCGGCGGTGCACACTCTGCGCATGGTGGTGTGCGGAGTGCCGGAGAGCACCCTGGATCAACGCACCGAAGCCATCCGCGACCGTCATCCGCATCTCGACTGGACGATTCTCGCGGGCCTGACCCAAGTGGAGTTCGTTTTGCGCAGCAGCGATCCCAGCGCCTTGGATGCAGCGCGCGAAGAATTGGCGACGGAGCTGGGCGACGATCTGGCTTGTACGGGGAGCGGCGACTTGGAGAGCATGGTGCTCGACTCCCTGAAAGCGCGAGGCGAAACCCTGGCCGTGGCCGAGAGCATGAGCGGTGGCTTGGTGGCAGCGCGGTTGACGGCCATCCCTGGTGCCAGCGGGGGGTTCACCGGTGGCGCGGTGGTCTACAGCGCAGCCGCCAAGGTCGCCCTGGCAGGCCTGGATCCTGCCTTCATCCAGAAGCACGGGACGATTGGCGAAGCCACGACCTTGGCCCTTGCGAAGGGCATCCGGGAAAAACTGGGCACCACCTGGGGCCTTGCCATCACCGGCAATGCAGGCCCCACTCTGGACTCTGGCGGCAGGGACCGTTCATTGGGTGAATGCGTGGTGGCCGTGGCAGGGCCTTCCGTCGAGGCGGTCCGACCCTTCATCGTTCCTGGAGACCGCGTCGATATCCAACTCCGAAGCGCTGCGTGGGCGCTGGATCTTCTCAGGCGGATGCTGGTCCGGACGTGAGCCTGCAGGGCGTGGGTCGAGAGTCGAGAGTTGAAAGTCGAGGAGTTCAGTGTTGGGGGCCAAGGGACTTCGGCCCGCAGCCCTCCACCCACAGCCCACCGCAGCGCCTCTGCTAAGGTGATTCGATGGAATCACCTCTGCCTTTTGTGCACGCGCCTCTCCAGCTTGCGCTTTGGTGCCTCGGCGCATTCGTATGCGGAAGCATACCTTTCGGCCTGATCGTGGTGAAGCTATTGGGCCAGGGCGATGTGCGCTCCAAGGGGAGCGGCAATATCGGCGCCACGAATGTCAGCCGGGTAGCCGGAAAGGGGCCTGGCATCCTGGTGCTGTTGTTGGATATTGCCAAGGGGATCATTCCCGTGGTCCTGGCCCGCCGCGCCGGGATCCTCGAATCCATGCTTCCCTGGATCGGGTTCGGAGCGGTTCTGGGGCATGTCTTTTCCCCCATGCTGCGATTCAAGGGCGGCAAGGGCGTAGCCACGGCCTTCGGTATCGTCCTGGCGGTGCAGTGGCGGTTGGGCGCGCTACCCCTGGCTTTCTTCGTCGCGGCGCTCTGGCTCACGCGGCATGTGAGCCTTGGCAGCATCCTCGCGGCGCTGATGCTGCCCCTGGAAGTCGTCCTGCTAGCTTTGAGCGGTCCCTACGGTGGCTTTCGAGCGCTCGGGGAACATGCGCCCTACCTGATAGCCTGGGCCTTCATCGCAGTGCTGGTCATCGCCAACCACCACGAGAATATCCGCCGCCTTCAAGCGGGCACCGAATCCAAGCTTTGGGGCGCCACACCAGATGACCAATTCCATGTCTGACCGTCCCGACATCGCGATTTTCGGAGCAGGCGTGTGGGGCACGGCTTTGGCCATCGCATGGGCCCAGGCAGGCCACCGGGTGGCATTATGGGGGCATACGCCTGCCAAAATGGCGGAGCTGCTCGCCACGCGCCGCCACCCCCGTTTGAATGGCATAGAACTCCCGCCGAATCTCCACCCCATGTCCGATCCTGCCGAGGCCTTCACGGCGCGATTGTGGATTTCCAGCATCGCCACCCAGGCCAGTCCGGCAGCCTGGTCAACTCTGCGGACCCATGCCCCCAAGTGGAATGCGCAAGCACCCGGCATTCTGCTGCACACGAGCAAGGGCATCCTGGCCGATAGCCACCAGCGCCTGGCCGAAGCCCTTGAGCCGCTTCTGGGCCTGCCGGTGGGTGTGCTGTCGGGTCCGACCTTTGCGGATGAAGTGGCCAGAAACCTTCCTTCCGCCATGGTCATGGCACTGCCTTCGAGTGTCTCTGATGCCCAGGCCGTAACCCTTCAGCATCAACTTGCCACGGAGCACCTGCGCCTGTATCTGAGCCGCGATGTGGTCGGCGTGGAGCTTTGCGGCGCGCTGAAGAATATCCTCGCCATCGCCGCGGGCCTGGTGGAAAAGCTGGGCCTTGGACACAATGCCCGGGCGGCCCTGATCACCCGGGGCCTCGCTGAAATCGCGCGGCTCGTGGCGGCCATGGGCGGTGCGCCGGACACGGTCATGGGCCTGGCGGGCATGGGTGATCTGCTGCTCACGGCCACGGGGCCGCAAAGCCGCAACCGCAGGCTGGGGGCTTATCTTGCAGAAGGCAAAACTTTGGATGAAGCCCAAGTCCTGATGGGTGGACAAGTGATGGAGGGCGCCAGCACCACCAAAGCCGCACTGGCCTTGGGCCGGAAGTGGGGCGTGGAGTTGCCCATTGCCGAAGAAGTGTCCCGGTTGCTGGATGGCGCCAACCCGAAGGAGGCCGTAGGGCGGCTCATGAACCGATCGCTGAAATCGGAATGATTTCGATTTGCGGTTTGCGATTTACGATTGTCGATTGGGCAGAGTCCCAAAGCCACAGCCCAAGGAGGCTCCCATGAACCCCTTTCGTTTTCGGGTGAAAGAACACGGCCCGGCCGGTTCAGTGGTGCGCGAGGATTTTGAGCCGCAGGCCCCAAAACCGGGCTGGGTCAGGCTTCAGATGAAAGCCATGGCGCTCAACCATCTGGATCTTTGGACCACTGTGGGGATGAAGGGCTATCCTCTGCCGCTGCCGGTGACGCCGGGATGTGATGGCGCTGGCATCGTGGAGGCCGTGGGAGAAAATACCGCCTTGCCCCCGGGGGTTGAACTGGATGGCAGCGTGATGATCGCGCCGGGCCTCAGCTGTGGCGTCTGCGCGGCCTGCCTGCGGGGCGACGACATGCTCTGCCGTGACTATAAGGTGATGGGCAACGGATGCGACGGCACGGTGTCCACCCATGTGATGGTGCCCGCCGCCAACCTATTGCCGATTCCGGGCAATTGGGACTTCGAACAGGCGGCGGCGTTTCCCCTGGTTTTTCTCACGGCCTGGGAAATGCTGGTGCACAAGGCAAAGCTGAAGCCCGGCGAAACAGTCCTGGTGTGGGGGGGCGGAAGTGGCGTGGGCAGCGCGGCCATCCAGTTGGTGAAGTTCCTTGGCGGCCGCCCCATCGCCGTGGTGGGAAACCAGATGAAGGCTGTGAAGTGCTGGGAACTTGGGGCCGAGCATGTCATC
>JANYJQ010000082.1 GCA_025358435.1 Holophagaceae bacterium | reverse complement strand
CAGCATGGGCCTGATGCAGCTCATGCCGCAGACAGCCGCGCGCTTTGGCGCGAAGGATCCCTGGCAGGTGGATCAGAATCTCCAGGCGGGCGCGAAATACCTCCGCTTTCTGCTGGATCGCTACCAAGGCGACACGGCCCGCGCGGTGACCGCCTACAACGCGGGTGAAACCGCCGTGGACCGTGCCGGAAGCGTTGCACCCACGGAGGAGAGCCGCATCTACGCCAAGGCCGTGATGGATGTCTACCGCGCGAAAGCCATCCAACCCACCGAAGGCAGCGAGGGCATCCAAAGCGTGCAAGGACGGCTATCGCTTCAGGCCAGCGGTTCCTGGGAAATCCGTTTCCAGGCTTGGATGCTGGGCGATGGCAATATCGAGATCACTCAAGGCGGAAAGCGGTTGACCTTGATCATGGGAGCAAGCCCGGAAGTCCGTCCCTATTTCATGATGCCCGCCGCGGCTATCCAACCCGCTGCCGACCAGGGCCCCATCCACATCGTCTATCAAGACCTTGGCAGCAAGCGAAAAGGCGAAGCCACGGTGCCCTTGGCCGCCGGAGATTTCATGCTGGAGCTAAAGAAATAGTCCAGCAGGTTTCTACTTCCCCAACTCACCCGCCACCTTTGACGCCAGTTCCACGGTGCGGGCGAGCACGCTGCGGATGCGGCCATCTTCCAGCGCCAGGATGCCGGCGATGGTGCAGCCCGCAGGGGTGGTCACATCGTCTTTCAGAGCTGCTGGATGCTTGCCGGTGGCCAGCACCATTTCGGCGGCGCCAAGGGTCATCTGCGCCGCCAGTTCGATGGCCACGTTCCGGGGCAGGCCGCGCATCACGCCCCCATCCGCCAGGGCTTCGATGATGATGTACATGAAGGCCGGGCCGCTGGCACTGAGGCCCGTCACTGTGTCCATGTGCTTTTCTTCCAGCTCGAGGAAACGACCGAGCGGTGAAAAAATTTCCTTGGCCAGCGCCACGTGGGCATCCCCGGCGTGGCTGCCCTTGGCCACGACCGTCATGCCCCTGCCGATGGAACAGGGCGTGTTGGGCATGGCCCGCAAAACGGGACAGGCGCCCCCGCTGGCATCTTCCAGAAAAGCCGTGCTCACACCTGCGGCAATGGAGATGAGCAGCGGTTTGTGCTTAAGGGCGCCCTTCGCCTGGAGGTCCTGCAGGACCTTCGGGATGTCCTTGGGTTTCACGCACAGGATCACGATGTCGGCCCATGCTGCCACTTCTGCGTTGTCCGTTGAACAGGCCACCCCCTGGTCGCGGCTGAACGATTCGGCTGTGGCGGCGCGGCGAGTGGTGGCGCGGAGCTGCGCGGGTTTCACCTTGCCGGATTTCAACAGGCCGCCAACGATGGTTTTGCCCATGGTGCCGGAACCGAGAAGCGCGATTTTTTTATTGTTCAGCATGGGAGGGCCTCTGCATCCAGATGACCACAGAGAGCTGTTCTGAGTCCAGGCGTTCAAACACCCGGCCAGCAAAATGAGTGCACACCCAGGAATCCGACCCAAGGCATTGTGCTTGGGCCGGACGATAGAGGCGAAAGTGTGGAATTGATCACAACGAAGCTACCAAACCCAGCGCACTCCGAGACTAGGAAAAAAGTGGAAATTTCCATCGCATAAAAAATGTCATCACACCCATCCAATCAAGCCAGTCGGGGTGGCCTTCAGGAGAAACCCAAACCCCATTTTCCCGGTAACAGCATCATCTGATTTTCCGAGGCGGAACACCTCTTCTGTGTCCAGCAAGACAGGGAAGGCGCAGAGATATTCACGGGATTCACAACGTAATGCGCGGGCGCTCCAGGACTCGATCTTGGTCATGTCCGACGACATGAATCGCTTCGACATATCTACCCCAGGTCAGTTGACCGAAGTCACAGCGGCTTCGGGAACCTGCGTGCAAGCATCCGGAATTGAGTCGTGAAATGTACTTGTTCACACCGTCCCGATAGGAGGTTAGGCATGCGAAAGCGATCCCTGGTCATGTGGACCGCGCCGCTTCTGCGGATCGCGGGTGGAGGCGAACCATGAAGCGATGCATTCATGTCGCCATGCTCGCCACCCTGGTTTCCGCC
>JANYJQ010000193.1 GCA_025358435.1 Holophagaceae bacterium | reverse complement strand
GCCGAGGCCGTGTTGATGATGCGGCCTTCCTCTCCGTCAGAGATCATGCGCGGAACGAAGGCCTGAAGGCCGTGGATGACGCCGTGGAGGTTCACGCCCAGCACCCAATCCCAGTCATCTGAAGTCAACTCCCAAGCGGGTTTGCAGAGCGCCACACCCGCATTGTTCACCAGGAGATGCACCCGGTGGAAGCGCGTGAAGGCTGCATTGGCAAGAGCTTCCACATCCTCGTAGACGGAGACATCCGTGGGAATCCCCACTACCTCCGCACCCTGCCCCGCCAACTCGTCCACGGTGATCGCGAGGCCGTCCGCGTTGATATCCGCCAACACGAGCTTCATGCCTTCCTTGGCAGCGCGATGGGCGATGGCCCGGCCGATTCCTTCGGCCCCACCCGTGATGACCGCGACTTTGTTTCTCAGGTCATCCATGAGAGGGCCTCTGTTTTATGGGGTCCCAATTCAGACTCAGAACCACTTCAAGATTTTCAGGTGCCGGACTACCCGTTTCCCATTCGCGCCGGATGTGCCCAAGGGCAGCGCTCAGACGAGAATTCAGAGCTGCTGATTCGAGCCATGGCCAATCCCATCCCGGTTGGTTTCCCTGCATCACCAACACAGCCAACGCCTGCGCGTATGCGTCAGCGTGGTTCCAGCCAACCACCTGAGCCAAACGATCCAGTAAAAGCGCTTCCGGACGAATGCACCGGACCATCCCGCCTGTTGAAGTGGGAACCATGACCGTGTCTTCTACTGTGTCTAAATACACCTCTGCCACACCCAATGGTCCAGAAGGAAACTCAACAGCAACTCCATCTACGATGAGGTGGCGGCCCTCACGCTTGAAGTTTGTGAACCGCGTGAAATCGCTCACCTGAAGATGGGTGATGAAATCCAAATCCCCTGTTTGAAACAGTCCATCAGATCTTCCTGTCCAGACCTGTACGGCGGCGCCGCCCACTAAAATTGGTTCCGCCTTCAGTTCCGAGAAAGCCCGCAATAAGGGTAGTGGGATGAATGCCGGAGTAGGTTTTAGTGATGATGGGGAATCGGGCTCATGCCCTGGTTTGCTTTGGTTCATGGCTTCTTCACTGAATTGGACGGCATGGCCCGCTCACCGGGGAGTCGTGTGCCAACCACGCTCTCCCGCATGATGTTGGGATCTCCGAGACGGAGCAAAAGAGCCCGTTTATCTGGATCCCTGGGCTTGCTGGAAGGGCGGGCACTCAGCACCGGACTATAAGCGGCGATCATTTCGTCAAGGGTCATTTTTGGCATAGCCTTCTCCTTCCAGTGCTCATTGTTGGGCTATCCAGACCAAGTTGCCAGTAGGGATGGAAACAATCACACCGTCAGGTACCCGCCATCCACATTGAGGCAGCTCCCCGTGGTGTAACTCGCAGCATCGGACACCAGATACAGCACCGCGCCCGCGATCTCCCCGGGCTGAGCGACGCGATTCAAAGGGATGTGCTCCAGGGCCTTCTCCAGGATCATGGGATTGCCGGTCAAAGCTGAAGCGAACTTGGTATCCGTGAAGCCCGGCAGCAACGCGTTGACGCGGATCTTCATCGGCGCGCATTCCTTCGCAAACGCATGGGTCATGGAGATCACCGCGGCCTTGGTCATGGAGTAGATGCCCTGGAAAGGACCCGCGATGACTCCGTTCACCGACGCGACGTTCACGATGGCGCCGCCCTGCTTCATGAGTTTCGCGCCGCCCACGGACATGAAGAAATAGCCACGGATGTTCACATCCACGGTCTTCTGGAAAGCGCCCACGGGCGTGTCGAGGATGGGTCCGAAGTAGGGATTGGCCGCAGCGTTGTTCACCAGGATATCAAGGCGTCCATGCCTGGTTTCAATGGCCTTGAATATGGCATCGATCTGTTCCAGCTCCCCGATGTGGCAACCCATGGCTTCCGCAGACCCGCCCTCCGCCTGGATCGCCGCCACCACAGGCACACAGTGCTCCGACTTGCGGCTGGACACGATGACGTGGGCGCCGTGAGCGGCCAGTAGTTTCGCAATGGCCTCGCCTATGCCCCGGCTCGCGCCCGTCACCAAGGCGATCTTGCCGCTGAGATCAAAGGTCCGCTGGGTCATGGGAACTCCTGAGCATATTGGGCCGGTTTGAAAAGCTAACCACGCGGAGGGCAGCGGAGAAAAGCGGTGGGTAGCGGAGGAAAAGAGTTCAACTAAGAATTTCTTGTTTTTCTCCGCTTCCCTCTGCTCCTCCGCTTCCCTCCGCGTAGTGTTTTTTTTATGCTTTCGACGCCTCGATCAGCTTCAAACAGCGCTGCTCAAGATAGTTGGTGATGTGGATGAAACCTTTGAAGGCAGGATTCTTGGTCTGACCGTGGTGGTAGCGGTAGTAGATCTGCTGCACGATGACCGCAAGGCGGAAAAGTCCGTAGATCAGGTAGAACGCGATGTCATCCGCTTTCCGCCCGGTCCGGGAGGCGTAGTAGTCGATTGCCTCCTGCCGCGTGAGCATTCCTGGCAGGTGAGTGGGTTGGCGGCGCATGCGTTTGAATGTCTCGTCATCGTCCGCCTGGACCCAGTAGGCAAGGGAGTTCCCGAAGTCCATCAACGGATCGCCCAAGGTTGCCATCTCCCAGTCCAGCACGCCGATCACATTCATGGGATGTTCCGGATCGAGCACCACGTTGTCGAAACGGAAATCGTTGTGGATCAGGCAGGTGGCGCTGTCCTGCGCAGGCATGTTCTTGGCGAGCCAGGCCATCACGCCCTCGAAATCCACGGCGTTGTCCGTGCGCGCCTTGCGGTAGCGGTCGCTCCAGCCTGAGATTTGGCGTTGCACGTAGCCATCACCCTTGCCCAGCGATTCCAGACCCGCGACCTTCCAATCCACCTGGTGCAGTTCGATGAGTTTGTCGAGCACGTTGAGGCAAAGCTGGCGCGTGTCGGCTTCGTTGAGATCCAATCCCTCCGGCAGGTCCTGGCGTGGGATCAGCCCCCGGATGCGCTCCATCACATAGAATTCGCTGCCCATAACCGCCACGTCCTCGCAAAAGGCCAGCACCTCTGGAACGTAGGGATAGTGCTGCTTCAGAGCAGCCATGATGCGCGCTTCCCGTCCCATATCGTGGGCGCTCTTCGCCTTGTGCCCGAACGGCGGCCGCCGCAGCACCAGCTCGCGGTTCTCGTAGCGAACCAAATACGTCAGATTCGAAGCACCGCCAGGAAACTGGCTGATGGCTGGGACACCCACAAGGCTCGGATCCAGGCTTTTCAAGAATTCATCAACGGCCAGAATGGGCAGGTCCTCACCGCTGCGAATAGGGCCTGATTCATCGATCAAAGGCACAAGGACTCCGCAGAGGTTGAACTGAAAAAGAAAAAAATGAATCGCCGGGGACAAAAAAGGATTTACGGGGATGAAAGCAAATACCAGCCTTGTTCTTGTCCCCGTTCATCCCCGTCCATCCCCGGTAAAAAAGCTTTTCATTTTTTCGGTATCTCCATCCCCGCCTTCTCCGCCTGCGCTTTGAGTTCCCCCTTGGCGATGGACGCGCGGTGCACTTCGTCGGGGCCGTCGGCTAGGCGTAGCATTCTTGCGTAGGCGTAGAGGCCCGTCAGCGGAAAATCATCGCTGAGGCCGGCGCCGCCGTGCATCTGGATGGCCTGATCGATGACCAGCTGCGCCATGTTGGGCGCTATGACTTTGATCTGCGATATCTCGCTTTTGGCGCCCTTCACGCCGACGGTGTCCATCAGCCACGCAGCCTTGAGCGTGAGCAGGCGCGCTTGTTCGATGGCCATGCGGGCATTGGCGATGATGTCGCGGTTGCCCCCCAGCAGCGCCAGGGGCTTGCCGAAAGCAATGCGCGTGAGGGAGCGCTGGCACATGAGTTCCAGGGCCCGCTCGGCGGCGCCGATGATGCGCATGCAATGGTGGATGCGGCCCGGCCCTAAGCGCCCCTGCGCGATCTCAAACCCGCGGCCGGGCCCACTGATGAAATTTTCGATGGGCACTCGAACATCCGTGAAGCTCACTTCGCCGTGGCCGTAGGGCTCGTCCAGGGCGCCGAAGACTGGCACCATGCGTTCGACTTTCAGGCCCGGCGCATCGAGGGGCACCAGCACCATGGAATGCTGCGAATATTTCGGCGCGCCGGGGTCCGTGAGCCCCATGAAGATGACGAAGGCGCAGTTGGGATGGCCAATGCCGCTGCTCCACCACTTGCGCCCATTGATGACGATTTCATCCCCCTTTACGACCGCCGTGGCCCGCATGTTGGTGGCGTCGCTGGATGCCACCTCCGGCTCGGTCATGCAGAATGCCGAACGGATCTTGCCTTCCAAAAGTGGCTTCAGCCAGCGCTTCTGTTGTTCTTTGGAACCGTACTGCACTAGCACTTCCATGTTCCCCGTGTCCGGCGCGTTGCAATTGAAGACTTCAGGCGTGATGAGCGAGCGGCCCATCAGTTCCGCCAGAGGCGCGTACTCCAGGTTCGTGAGTCCCGCGCCGAATTCGGTGTCCGGCAAGAACAGGTTCCACAGCCCCGCGGCCTTCGCTTTGGCCTTCATCTCCTCCATGATCGGCGGCACATTCCAGGGCTGTGTCCCGCGCTTCAGTTGCGAGAGATAGGTTTCCTCAAACGGCGTGACGTGCTCGGTGATGAAGGCTGACACGCGGGCGATGAAATCGCGGGCCTTGGGGGAGTGGGCGAAATCCATGAGGGGCTCCGGGTTCAAGAAAAATAATGACGCGAAGGTGGCGAAGGAAGCGAAGGTTAAGAAGCAAAGAATGCTCTGTCTCCACAGTTCTAGAGCAATTCTTTTTCGTGAAAAGCGCTCACTTCGTCACCTGACCATTAAACACGTGTTTCTTCACAGCCTTCGCTCCTTCGCACCCTTCGCGTAGTGGCTTTTCGATGGGCGATTAGGTTTCTGTACGACTACTCTGGAACCATGAGCGCCCCTTTGGCCGAACGCATGCGCCCCATGACCTTGGACGAGGTTGTGGGCCAGCCGCATCTGGTGGGGCCGAAAGGAGCGCTGACGCGCCTCGGTCTTTCCAAACGACTGCCTTCCATGGTGATGTGGGGGCCGCCGGGCACGGGCAAGACCACGCTGGCCCGCATCCTGGCGAAGGAAACGGGGCATGGGTTCGTGGAGTTCAGCGGTGTCACCGGATCCGCGGCTGAGCTGAAGAAATTCCTTCTGGACCAGAAATCCATGCCGCTCTTCCGCACGGTTCCCCCGGTGATCTTTCTTGATGAAATCCACCGTTTCAACCGGGCACAGCAGGATATATTGCTGCCCTTTCTGGAACGCGGCGAAGCCATCCTCATCGGCGCCACCACTGAAAATCCGGCTTTCTATTTGAACCCGGCGTTGCGCAGCCGCTGCCAGCTCTTTGATCTGAAGGCCCTTGAGCCCAGCGCCATCCGGGGCGTCCTGGATCGCGCGGTGGACCATGAAAAACTGGATCCGCCACCCCCATCCGAATTGTTGGACTGGCTCTCGCATTGGGCTGGCGGGGACATGCGTTCGGCGCTTTCAGGCTTGGAAGTATGGGCGGATCTTCCGGCCAAGGAGCGCGATATTGCTTCGCTGCAATCATCCCTGGGCGGGCGGCTGATGTTCGACCGAGCCGATGGCCACTACGACCTGGCCTCGGCCTTCCAGAAATCCCTTAGGGGCAGCGATGCCGATGCGGCGCTCTATTATCTGAGCCGCATGATCCGCGGCGGCGAAGATCCCCGCTTCATCGCGCGGCGCCTCATGGTCACGGCGGCCGAAGACGTGGGCAATGCGGATCCACAGGCTTTCATCATGGCGGAAACCGTGTCCCGGGCCGTGGAGCGCATCGGCTGGCCCGAAGCCCGGATCCCGCTTGCCCAGGCGGTCATCTATGTGGCCAACGCGCAAAAAAGCAATGCCACCGTCATGGCCATCGACGCGGCACTCGCAGCTGAAGACGCACCTATTCCCGATTCATTGAGGGACGCCCACACCAGCACCGCGCGGAAGGCCGGGCGGGGCAAGGGTTACCACTATTCCCACGGCGGCTACGACAAGGCTCAGCAGTTCCTGCCGGATAAATTACGGGGCGAAACCTTCTATGAACCGCTGCGGCCACAGGAGCGGAGTTGGCGCGACAAGGAAGAACCCGAACCGGCGCGGCTGGACGCGATCTGGACGGGGTGGATCACAGAGCATGCCGAAGGCGGCGAGATCCCCATGGATGCCTGGTGCCAGGAATTGGAATGCAGCAAGGAGGCCCTTGCGCGCGCAGTACATCGGCTTGCTTCAGGCAGTTTCAAGGTGGAACGGGCACTCAAAATAGTCCCGAATTGAAATCAGTCCAGGAACCCCATTCTGCCTTTCTGGTAATCGTCGATGGCCTCCTGGATCTCTTCGGAGGTATTCATGACGAAAGGACCGTAGTGCGCGATGGGCTCACGCAGAGGAAGCCCCGCCATGATCATCAGGCTCGCGCCATGGGCATTGTCCACGCGGACGCCTTCGCCTGCTTCGTTGAGCACGGCCACATCGTTGGGATCAAGGTTCTGGCCCGAGACCTCGGCGTCTCCGCTGAGCAGCACAACCGCAGCCTGGAACCCTTCCGGAATGGCGTGTTCGAAATGGCTTCCGGCTTCCAGTTCCACATGGGCGTAGGCGATCTTCGCCGGGGTTTCCGCCGGTCCCTTGCGGCCCAGCCATTCGCCGGCCAGCGCTCGCAAGCGGCCACCCGGAAAAGCCTGCCAAGGCATCATGTCCGCGTGCAGATCCGTGTAGCCAGGCTGGCTGCCCTTTTCGGATTTCGGGAGGTTGATCCAGAGCTGCACCCCTTCGATGGCGCCGCCGGTTTCCAGATGCTCGGGTACGGGCATTTCTTCATGCACGATGCCGCTTCCCGCGTTCATCAGTTGCGCACCACCGGGCTGCAGCAGGCCGTGACTTCCTGTGCTGTCGCGATGTCGGAAGGCGCCCTGCATCATGTAGGTCAGGGTCTGGAACCCCCGGTGGGGATGGGTCGGAAAACCCGCGTCGGTGCCGGGTTCCAGCACCATGGGGCCGAAGTGGTCCATCAGCAGGAAAGGGTCCATCAGGCGGAAGGCCTCGCTGCCACGCATGCCGGTGCCGGGCAGCAACCGCACCAGCGGCACTTTGTTGCCATCCGTGGTGGGCTGGCCGTGGATCAGGGTTTTCACACCTCGCAAGTTCATGGTCACTCCAAATCAAAGAAGAGAACTTCGCTATTCTCGATGGCCTTCAGGTCCAGCTTGGATTCTGCTTCGAGGGCGATGGCGTCGCCGGCTTTCAGGGCTTGTCCGTTGGCCACGGCCGAGCCCATGGCCACGTGGAGCCAACCATGGCGCGATGGATCCAGGTGCCGGGCGAGCTGCGCCCCCGCGTCCAACCTGGCCACCTGGATCTTCAGGTCCTGGAAGACCAGGACGGAACCCTCCGCTCCATCCCGGCTGGCGATGAGGCCCCAGGTATTGCGGAAGCGGTGGTCCGGGAAGGCAACCTGGCCGTATCGCGGTTCAAGGTCTTTGGCCTCAGGCAGCATCCAGATCTGCAGGAAGTGGACAGGCTCGGACTTCGAGGCGTTGTATTCGCTGTGCCGTATGCCGGTCCCCGCGCTCATGACCTGGGCTTCGCCGGGGCGGATGATGCCTTTGGTGCCCGGTGCGCTCAATGAATCCTGGTGCTCCAGGGCGCCCTCCAGCACCCAGGTGAGGATTTCCATATCCTTGTGGCCGTGAGTCTCGAAGCCCGCCCCCGGCGCCACCACGTCCTCATTGATGACCCGGAGAGCCCTGAACTGGTGGTGGGCGGGATCTGAATACTCGCCGAAAGAGAATGTGTGGCGCGTATCCAACCACCCGAAATCGAAATGTCCCCTTTCCTCAGATCGTCTCAGGCTCAGCATCGGTTCCTCCGGAGGCCAGCTGGGCGACCCCTTGAAATATTATATGTTTAAACATCTATTATTCAATCCCCAGTGTTTTCTTGGCTCCTCCGGCCTATGTTGGAGACGGAGGATGCCATGATCCAGTCGGTACTCGTGGGAGTGGATTTTTCAGAGGCTTCTCGCCAAGCCCTTAGCCAGGGCCGATCCCTGGCGGAAAGGTTGGACGTGCCCTTGACGGTCCTGCATGTCCTGCAACTGCCCCCTCCCCTGCTTCCGGAAGTGCAATTGCCTCTTCCTGACCCGGATTGGACCCAGGATATGGAACTCCGCGCCGCCGAGCAGCTGGAAAAGTGGATCGAGGGTTTTCCGAATGCCCAAGCCCTGGTTCGATGGGGAAACCCGGCCGAGGAACTGGTTGCCGCGGCGGATCCGGAAACCTTGCTGGTGGTGGCCCAGGTCGGCCATTCCACTTGGGAACGCCTGCTTTTCGGCAGCACCGCCGCGCGAGTGGTGCGACATGCGCCCTGCGACGTGCTGGTGGTGCGGGCGGAGCATAAAAAGAAACCCTGAATCAGAGCGCGCTTTAAATTCAGGCTTCCAGCCTCAGGCTCAGATCCGCCGCCGGCGCGCTGTGGGTGAGAGCGCCAATGCTGAGAAAATCGACACTGGTCTCGGCAATGGCCCGGACGCGTTCCAAGGTGATGTTGCCACTGGCTTCCAGAAAAAAGCGGCGGCCCGATGCATTGCGCATTCCCACTGCGGCGCGGAGGGATTCCAGATCCATGTTGTCCAGCAGCGCGCCATCCACCTCAGGCAATTCAAGGCATTCCGCAAGCTGATCCAGGCGTTCGACTTCGACTTCGATGCGGATCAGGCTGGGGCTCATGCGGCGGGCAGATTCCACCGCGTCGCGCAGGCTGTCGGCGGCGGCGATATGGTTTTCCTTAAGTAGCACGCCATCGCCAAGGGTCAGGCGATGGTTGGAGCCACCGCCGCACCGGACGGCGTACTTTTCCATCAACTTGAGGCCTGGCGTGGTTTTGCGGGTATCGAGAATCTTTGCTCCGGTGCCATCGACCATTTCCACGAACATTCCCGTCAGGGTCGCGGTGCCAGACAGGCGTTGAAGCAAATTCAGCATCACCCGTTCCGCCATCAGGAGCGAACGGCTGGAGCCTTCAAGGGCGAGCACGACACTCCCCGGTTGCACGATGCTGCCGTCCTCTTGCCAAGGCGTTGTCTTGATGCGCTCGTCCACGATGCGCAGGACTTCCGTCGCCATGGGCAGGCCCGCCAATACCAGCAGCGACTTGGCCTTGATGGCCCCGCGCATGGGCCTGTCCCGGACCGAACCCGAACTCCAATCCTGGGTGCCCCAGTCTTCCCGCAGAAAGGCGCGGAGCTGATCGCGGTAGGTCTCGGGATGGGGTGGGTTGAACATGCGAAAAGCTTAGCTCAGACTTCGGTAGCTTCAAATTCCTATCAGGTACTGGTCGAAATCAGAGTCATGGACCACAATGCGGGAAACAAGAGGCCGACATGCACCCTGTAAAAGGTCAATGGATCAACCTGTCCGTTAGTGATGGAACGACCATGCGCGCCTTTGTCGCACGCCCCCGTGACGCTGCCACGGCTCCGGGCTTGCTGGTGCTGCAGGAAATCTTTGGTGTGAACGGCCACATAAGGGAAGTCTGCGAACGCCTTGCCATGGAGGGTTTCACTGTCATGGCGCCTGAACTTTTCCATCGCACGGCACCGGGGTTCATCACCTCCTACGACAACTTTGGCCCAGGCCGTGACGAAGCCGCCAAGATGACCATTCAAGGACTTGAAGATGATTTCCTCTCAGTTGGGGACTGGTTCGCAACGGATGCCCAAACCGCATCACGAAAGATCGGCAGCATCGGTTTCTGCATGGGGGGGCGCATGAGCTTTCTGGCCGCGACCATCCTGCCGCTGGCCTGCGCGGCGAGTTTCTACGGCGGCAACCTGCCCGGGCATCTAGACCGCCTGAATCGCCTGAACAGCCACCTGCTGCTGATTTGGGGAGGGCAGGATGCTTCCATTCCCAGGGATCAGCGGCATGCCCTGGAAGAAGCACTGCTGGCCGCCAAGAAGAGCTACCTCAGCGTCTGTTTCGAAGATGCGGGCCACGGCTTTTTCTGTGACCAACGGAGCAGCTACCACTCCGAAGCAGCCCATCTGGCGTGGCCCCTGGCGCTAGATTTCCTCCGGAAATACATGGACCCGGAGGCGAGGCAGTGATGTGAGGTCTATGGGCTTTGGGTGGTGGGTTTTGGCACTCAACTTGGAACTTTTCGTTCCTGACTCTCGACTTTCGACCCAAAAGGTTGGCATTCAAGTTTGAACCCAAGGCTCTGCGCTAGAATGGCCTCGACCAAATTAGGAGCTTCCATGTCCGTCATCACAATCGAAACCAGTGGCCGCATTGCTTGGCTGACCATCAATCGCCCGGAAAAACTCAATGCCTTGAATGCCGAGGTGCTGAAAGAGTTGGATTGCGCCTTCGCCGGCTTGGAGCACGACGAAGCTGTGGGCGTGGTCGTCCTCACCGGATCAGGAGAAAAGGCATTCGTGGCAGGCGCCGATATCGCCGAATTGAAGGATCTTGATAGCGCCTCCGCACGGCAGGTGGGCCTGGCAGGGCAAGCAGTATTCGAGCGTATCGAGCGCATGCCCAAGCCTGTGATCGCCATGGTCAACGGGTTCGCGCTGGGCGGTGGCTGCGAGCTGGCGCTTGCCTGCCATGTGCGCGTGGCCTCTGAAAGCGCGAGGTTCGGCCTGCCCGAAGTATCCTTGGGCATCATTCCTGGATATGGCGGAACCCAGCGTCTGCCTCGCCTGGTGGGCAAGGGCGTGGCTCTCGACATGATCCTGAGCGCTGAAATGGTGGGCGCGGCGGATGCGCTGCGCATGGGCCTGGTGAGCCGCGTCTTCCCGCAAGCGGACTTGAAGGCTGGCACGGAAAAACTTGCCAAGACCATGCTCACTCGCGGTCCCATCGCGCTGGCCCACGCCTTGACCGCGGTGCATCAAGGCCTTGAAATGCCCCAGGAACAGGGCCTGCAATTCGAAGCGGCGCTCTTCGGCCTGCTGGCCGCCAGTGAAGACATGAAGGAAGGCATGGGCGCCTTCCTGGAAAAACGTCCGGCTCAGTTCAAAGGCCGGTGACCGAAGCCGCCCGGCCTTCTTGGAAAAACGCCCGACATTGTTCATAGCTCGATGACCTGATCCGCCTTTCCACTCCCCAAGGATTAACGACCCGAAATCCATGAAATCCCACGGCTCGCCCCGCTTGCGGCGCACCTGACCTGAATACCCTGGCGCCAGCGGGGATATTCCGCGAAATTGGGTTTGTTCTCCCTCGGGAACCCGGGTGGAAGCGGTGGGCAGACTTTCCTCCAGAGTCGCGGCCTGCCCGAGGGAGGCACTCAACTGGACAGGGCCTATTTCTTTCCAGCCGCGCCGATGAACGCGAATGCGGTCTGCTCGTTGCTGTGGGCATCGGTGGCGCGCACTAGCACACGATCTCCGCGCACGGCATTCTTGGGAAGCAGCACATCGAAACGCTCGGTCTGGCTGTCGAAGATCCGATCATCAGGGAGGATCTGCAGCCAGTTTTCACCATCTGCGCTGAGGGCCGCTTCCTTGATGACCGAAGTCGCATCCTGGGCGGTGAAGCGGACATGGACCCCGTCGTTTTCCATGGTGGCGCTGAGGTCTGAGATGCCGGGTGGCGTGTGATCCACTGTGAAGGCCGCCGTGCGGAACGTGCTCGTCAGCACCGCATTGAAGGGCTGGGTGGGCGCGTCGCTGGCGGTGACTTCCAGGTGGTAGCGGCCATCGGGCAGGGGCAACGTATCAAAGGTGAAGAATTTTTCCTTCCAGACCTTTTCCAGTTCGATGGGGCCGCCCCGATCAGGGAGCAGGCGGATCCGGTATTGCAGCGTGTCATTGTTCGGATCGCTTGCGCGGAAGACGAAAGCCTGGGAGGCGCGGCGGAAGCTGCGTTTTTCCGACCCGGCGTATTGCAAGGCAGGAATCAGTTTTTGTGTTTCCAGCGGAACCCGTTCGATGCCGATGTCGTCGGGCGGCGAGCTGCGGGTGATGACCACGCCCGTAGGCATGACATCGATGCCCTCCCACACAGGGGCCAGGTTGCGGTTGGTCCAGTAGACCTTCACCGAATCCACCGTGGGTGTCGCCCCGCCGCGGGTGCTGGAAAGCTTCAGGCGGAACTGGGCAAAACGCGCGGGCGGCACGCCCGGGCGTTCGCCGCTGCGAAGGGGCGGCGTCCAGGTCGACCATGTGCTGTCTGGGGTTTCCGTGGACCCAGTGCGCAGCTGGAGTTCCACCGCGGTGCCAGTCGGCTGCTCCGAGTCCACGTAAGCCCGTCCCCAATCCGCAAGGGGATTTCCCTTCAAAACACGGCTTTCGAGTGTGCCCTCCGTAGTCTGGCTGTCCGATAGCTGGTGAAGTTCGGCGGGATTGGAACCCACCGCCAGCAGATCCGAACCGCTCGCCACAAAGGCTGTGGCCTGCGCGGTGCCCAGATCCTGCAATGATGCAAAAGCTTCCTGATCCCGGCCGCGGTCAGCCAATGGAATGGAGAAAATTCGAGCCCGGTTGCCGGTGCCCACCAGCAACTGGCCCCGCCATGTCGCCAGAGAGAAAATGTGGCCCTGATTGCTCTGCCAAAGGGTTTCGGGCACCCGCGACTTATCCAAACGGATGACGGCGGACTTTGTGGCGGTGCCGGTTTCCGAAAGATAGCTCTCACGCTTTTCGAGGTTGCCGCTCGCCATGCGATTGGCCAGGCCATTGTTGGCACCGATGAATACCTGGCTTTCAAACAGGGCGATTGCACGGACTTCTTCAAATCCTGTCGACACGAGCGTTTCCAATTTGTCCCCGGAATAGTGGAGCACCAGGCCCCGGCCATGGGTGCCAAGGTAGAAACCACCCAGCCCATCCGGAGTTAGGGCGGTGAAGGCCGTTTCCTCGGGCAATTCAGCCATCCTCCGGCCCCCGCTTTCACGCGCCAACAACAGCAATGCGCCCTTTTCGCCGCCCCCCGCGACAACCACATCTCCACCTTGCGCGGAGATGCCCCACACCACCTTGGCTTCGATATCGGCAAAGGGTTTCACGTCGCCTGACGGAGATACCCGGAAGAGTTTTCCTTCGCCGCTGGGTGCCACCAGCAGATCGTTTCCGAGCTTAGCCATGGCGAAGATCACTCCGCCCTTCACCTGGGCCAAAGGCTTTACGTTGCCACCGCTGTAATGGAAGAGCTTGCCTTCCGTGCCTGCGGAAAGGAAAACGCCACCGGCTCCATCAGCCACCGCGGCCCAGACAACACCTTCGGGGAGCTGCCCTACGCGTCGCAACCCGGGCGCCAGGCGAAGCTGTCCATCGGAACCGATGCGAACGCCCCGGGCCTCGGCGCTCAACCAGTCGTTGAAACCGCTGAAGGCGGCAGGTGAAACAATGGAAGGGCTCGTCGCCTGCTGGGCATGCGCCATGCCAGCCACTGCCATCAACATCGGAAGCACACGTGAACGCATCTAGGTTCTCCAGCTAAAAGTAGTCAAGGTGATCATTCAATTTCAACTTCAAGGGTGATCAGCCCCTTCACTTCGCGTTCCAGAGGCAACACTGCGCGGCCGATGATGTGCCGCTGGAGCTTGTTGTCGGAGCTGCCGCCGTCGGTGGCGATCAGGCTCGCCACGGAGGGGGGGATGCCTTCGATGCGGCTGCCACGCAGCCCCGCGCCCGGTTGGCTCTGCACCAACAGTGCATAGGCGTGGTTGTTGCGCAAGGCGCCGTTCAGCAAGCGGACGATGTCGTTCAGGCCGCTGACATCGATGACGCGCTCATCGGGATCGGCGGCTGAAAGGCTGAGGCCATCCCCCACCAGCAATGTGGCCTTCCCTACCTGGGCACTGTGAGGCACGGGAATATTCAGGGTCGCGTTTTCCCTCACACCCTGGACGTTCTGGAGCGTCACCAGCACTGGCAGGGATTCCCCCCGTTTCACGTGGGCCTTGAGGATTCTCACCGCGGAAATCCCCGTGAGATCTAAGCGCTCCTCGGCTTTGATGGTCAGCGAAATGCCTTCGAATACGGGCCGTTCAAAGGGATTCATCGCCAAGGCCTGCATCATCGCACCCACGAAAGTGGCCAGCCGATTCGGATTCAGGTCCGCGATGACATTCTCGATTTCGATGGCCGGATGCCCGACGATCTTGATGTTGCCCTGCAGGGACAGGCTTTGCAGGCCCAGGCCGCGCACATATCCACTCAACGTCTGACTCACGACGGCGGAAGCCAGGATCGGCGTGATGAAGGGATGGTCCATCAGCTCGAATCGGAAATTCAAGGTCTTGCGGCCACCGAGATTCAGGCCGATGCGCAGTGGCACCATGCGTGGCTCGGCCCCCAGCACGCCACCCACGCCCACAGAGCGGTCCAGCCGCAGAGCGCCGATGGGCGCCACGGACTGGGCGAGCTTGAAGCTGGACTGGTAGCTGGCCACGTTTCCCGCGACCGAAGCCGACCAGAGCGGCAGGTCCACGCCGCCCAGATTGAAAAGCTGATGGCCGAAAAGCAGGATCTTCTTCCCGCTCACATAAGTGATGGTGCCGGAGGCGGCCATGTCCATATCGCCTTGGACCAACGCAATCGAAGCCATGCCACCGGGCTCGATGGGGCTGGCCTTGGAATTTGGCGCAGGCGACACCATGGCTCCGCTTCCCGCATTGGCGAAACGCAGAGGCAGGCCGCTGAAAAGGGCCTGGTTTTCCGGCAGCAGCGAGGTCCCGGAAATGAGCAGGGGCAGTTCCGCAGCGGATTGACCGGCTTGGCTCCCCAGGCCCATAAGTTCCGATAAGGGCAGCATCTCGCCTCGAAGCGCGGCCTTCAGCACCTTGGGCGGTTCCACCTTAGGAAGGATCAGGGGCGTGCGGGAAGGCATTGTCTCGGGCAGGTCCCTCAGTTGATCCAGCATTTCGCCGATGGGGGTGATGCCACCCATGGGCTCTTTCTCGAATGCGAATCCGATGCTCAGGGCGCCGATGAGCTTGCCGTCCACATAGCAGGGCGACCCGCTCATGCCCGCGAGAATCCCCGTTTCGGCCAAGGGTCCGCCGCTGGCCTTCACCAGGATCAGACTATGGCCAGGGGAGATGTTCCGCTGGACGCCCAGCACTTCGAATTCAAAGGTCTCGATCTGGGCGCCTTTGAAGACCGTGCGTCCCGTGCCTTTCATTCCCGGAAGGATATCGGCCAGGGGCATGGTGGCCTGGGCATAAAGAGAAGTTGTCTCAGTTGTCAGCATCAGGACAGCAGGAACGAACAAAAGGCGAGCAGCCTTGAACAGCAGGGGCATGGAGTTTTCCCAAGAAATCGACCGTGACCGTATCAACAAAGCCTAACAGGGATGCGGATCCCCAAAGAATTCCTGGAGCCCCCACCTTTGCTTACATGTGTTTAGACGGCCATTAAGTTCCTGTGACGGATGTCACCCAGACTTAACTTTGAACTAAATAGAACCCCCTGTAATCTTCACAAGATCGGAGGAACTATTTATGACATCCAGGCACACTCGCATTTCCGGACTTATCGCCGTGCTCATCGCGGCACCCTTGGCCAGCCCTTTGATGGCCCAGGGCGTTTCTGCCCAACTCTCGGGCACCGTGAAATCGGCATCGGATCAGCCCGTAGCCGGCGCCACGGTAGTGATCCGCAACGCGGAAAC
>JANYJQ010000158.1 GCA_025358435.1 Holophagaceae bacterium | reverse complement strand
CTTTCGGCGCTGCCCCTGGGCGGCTATGTGAAGCTTTCCGGCTACAACCCGGAAGAGCCCGATGCGGAGGATCCGCACGGCTTCCTCAGCCAGCCCTACGGCAAGCGAATGCTGTTCTATTCCGGCGGCATTCTCGCCAACCTGGCCACGGCACTGGTGCTGCTTTGCATCCTGGGTGTGGATCAATCCCGCGCCACCATCAAATTCCTGCCTGGGCCTCTGGCTGTTTCCGATGTGCTGGCCGAGATGCCCGCGGGAAAAGCCGGCCTGAAGGCGGGCGATGAAATCCGGGTGCTAGGCGAATTGAATTTCCCTGGCAACAACCCCAACGAGGCCAAACCCTACATCGAAAAGCATGCGGGCATGCCGCTGATGGTGCGGGTGGATCGCGCGGGGCAGCCCCTGGAATTCACCCTGACGCCCAAGGATGAAAAAGGCCTGGGCAAGGTGGGCATCATCTTCGGCACTCCCAAGGTAGCCTTCGACCGCAAGCCCATCCAGCTCCGGGATCTGAGGCGCGGCATCGCGGCAGGTGCCCTGGAAACGGGCAGCATGGCCTGGATGATCACCAAGAATTTCGGCAAGCTGGTGTCCTTTCGGGCCAATTACAAGGAAGTGGGCGGCCCCATCGCCATTGCCAAGGCGGGCAGCGATGCCGCCAAGGCGGGTTGGGAGCGCTTCCTCCTGCTGTGCGCGTTCATTTCCGTGAATCTGGCCGTGCTGAACGCCCTGCCCATCCCCTTCCTGGATGGTGGGCACATGGCCATCCTCAGCTTCGAGAAGCTGCGGAAGCGGGATTTGACCATCAAGACCAAAGAACGCATCCTCACAGGCGGCTTCTTCTTCCTGATCTCCCTGATGGTGCTGGTCATCGCCATGGATATTCTGCGGCTACGGCACTGAGCTAGAAGATCCCGCCACTAAGCCGATGCAAGGCCCGCTGGGCCACATCGGAATAGCGCAGTTCCCCGCACAGCAGCTGCGCCATGCGCTGGGGGCTGCCGGGGTGTTTTACGCCCACCTTGTAGCCCAGGCTCGGCAAGTGGAAGAACATGGCCGATAACCGCCGGGCCCAAATCATTTCGGAACCGATCTCCTGCTGCACCCGGGCCGTGTAGCTTTCCAAGGCTCCATCCTTCCCGCCCAGAGCGGCATGGATGGCTTCCGCGGCCAGCACGCCGGTGCGCAGGGAGGGGCGAATGCCTTCGGCGGTGAAGGGGTCCACGATGCAGGCGGCCTCGCCCGCGATCAGGGCCTGCTGCGTGTGCAGGTCCTGGTCACCATCCCACAGCACAATGGGGTGGGCGGCCACCGCACAGCCGTCGAGTTCCACATCAAAGCCAGCGGCATACTCCTTCAGAACGTCGCGCAGGTGGCGGTTCTGGCGGCCCCGCAGCACACCCACGCCCAGGGACTGACCATCGGCCTTGGGGAAGTTCCACAGGTAGCCTTTGCCCACGGTGCCGAAATCCAGACACAGGGGCAGGTCGGCGGGGCCGGGCGTGGAACACTCCGCCTCGATGGCGCCCGCCATGCGAAACCGCCGAGCCTCGAAGCCCAGCATTTTCGCCACCGTGCCCGTGGCGCCATCGGCGGCCACCAGGTACCGGGCGCGCAGGGGGCCTTCCGGTGTGTCCACGGTCCAGGCGGAATCTTCGAAACGGAGGCTCTGCGCGGCGCAGCCCGCTTTCAACTCGGCGCCCTGGGCCTGGGCCTGGGCCACCAGAAATGCGTCGAACACTTCTCGCCGCACCAGCCACAGGGGTTCGCGGGTGGTGGCTTCCACCTCCACGGGATCGCCACCTTCATAGGTGAAGCGGAACCGCCGCACGGTGGTGCTGATGGCGGGGGAAAAATCAAAGTCGAACCACTGGGCCACTTCAGGCGAAACGCCACCGCCGCAGGGTTTGTAGCGAGGATGCGTGTCTTTTTCCAGGATCAGCACGGAGCGCCCTTGTTTGGCGAGATGGTAGGCCGCGGCCGACCCCGCAGGCCCCGCGCCG
>JANYJQ010000150.1 GCA_025358435.1 Holophagaceae bacterium | reverse complement strand
CTCTTGGCGTTCTTGGCGATGAATTCTGTTACTTGATTGCGGCAGAAAGCTGTGCAGTGATCAGCTACTGCTTACACCAGCGCCCGCTTCTCGGACTTTTTACGATCGGCTTCATCCAAGACACGCTTGCGCATGCGGATGAAGTTCGGCGTGACTTCCACCAACTCGTCGTTCTGGATGTACTCCAGCGCCTGCTCCAGGGTGTGTTCCTTGGGGGGGGTCAGGCGGGTGGCTTCATCCGCGCCCGAGGAACGCATGTTCGAGAGCTTCTTGCCCTTGGCCACGTTCACCACCAAGTCGTTCTCCCGGGAGTTCTCGCCGATGATCATGCCCTCGTAGCATTTGGTGCCAGGGTGCAGGAAGATGATGCCCCGGTCCTCCAGGTTCATGAGCGCGAAGCCCACGGTTTCGCAGGTTTCCATGCTGATGAGCACGCCGTTCTTGCGGCCCGGCAGCTCGCCCTTGTAGGGGCCGTAGTGGCTGAAGATGCTGTTGACGATGCCTTCGCCGCGGGTGTCCGTCATGAACTCCGAGCGGAAGCCGATGAGGCCGCGGGAAGGGATCTTGAAGTGCAGGCGGACGCGGCCCAATTCCTGGCCCATGTCCTGCATCTCGGCCTTGCGCTGGCCCAGCTTCTCCATGGCTACGCCCATGTAGGCTTCGGGCACGTCCACGGTGAGGTCCTCGTAGGGTTCCAGGGTTTCACCCTGCTCATTGGTGTGGAGGATGACCTCGGGGCGGCTCACACAGAGCTCGAACCCCTCGCGGCGCATGGACTCGATGAGCACGCTCAGGTGCAGTTCACCCCGTCCGCTCACCTTGAAGGAATCGGGGGTCTCGGTGTCTTCGACCCGCAAAGCCACGTTGTGCTGAAGCTCCTTCGTGAGCCGTTCACGAATGCGCCGGGACTGCACATGCCGGCCATCCTGGCCGGCAAACGGGCCGTTGTTCACCATGAACATCATGGAGATGGTGGGCTCGTCGATGTCCACGTAGGAAAGGGCCGTGGGGGATTCCGCCGAGGCGATGGTTTCGCCCACGCGGATGTCCGGGATGCCCGCGATGGCGACGATTTCCCCAGTCCCTGCCTCTGTCTGGGGAACCCGGGTGAGACCTTCGAAGCCGTAGAGCTGCGTGATCTTGTGGTTCTGGATGGAACCATCCCGCTTCACGAGGGCCACATTCTCGCCCACCTTGATGCGGCCGTTGAAGATGCGCCCGATCCCGATCTGGCCCACGAAATCGTTGTAGTCCATCAAAGTCACGAGCATCTGGAGCGGGGCTTCAGGGTCACCGCTGGGGGGCGGGCAGTAGCTTGCGATGGTGTCGAAGAGCGGGTCGAGATTCTCGCTGCTGTCGTTTACGTCCATCATCGCAAAGCCCAGCTTGGCGGAGGCGAACACCGTGGGAAAGTCCAATTGTTCGTCCGTGGCGCCAAGCTCCATGAACAGCTCGAAAACTGCGTCCTGGGCGAAGTGCGGGCGGGCGCCTGGGCGGTCCACTTTGTTGATCACAACGATGGGTTTCAGACCCAGGGCTAGCGCTTTCCGGGTCACGAACTTGGTCTGGGGCATGGGGCCGTCGAAGGCATCCACGACAAGCAACACGGAATCCACCATGGAGAGCACGCGCTCGACCTCGCCGCCGAAATCAGCGTGGCCAGGCGTATCCACGATGTTGAAGCGATGCCCCGCCCAATGGATGGACGTGGTCTTGGCCAAAATGGTGATGCCGCGCTCCCGCTCCTGGTCGTTGCTGTCCATGGCCCGTTCCTGGACCTTCTGGTTGTCCCGGAACATATGGGCGCCCTTGAACATGGCGTCGACCAAGGTGGTCTTCCCATGGTCCACGTGGGCAATGATGGCGATATTTCGGATTTTTTCGAGGGGAGTCATGGGCATCCAATAAACGGTGTGCCCTTCACGGGGCATGGAGGTATGGTGCAAATTCGGCCCACCCCCGAACCCCAAGCGGGAGGGGATCAAGGCGGCCGAACCTTTGATTTTACCAGCCTTCACGGGATTCCTTTAGTGAAGATTTCATACCTAGCCCCTGGACTCAGCGGTGGAGTAGGATGAATCCACTTCACAAAAGCGTTCCTGGGAGAGCTCCCATGCAAATCAACGAACTCCTTACAGCCGTGTGCGAACTCGGTGCCTCTGACCTGCACTTGAAGGTGGGCAACCACCCCGTGGCCCGCATCAAGGGCCGTCTTATGCCCATGACGCAGTTCAAGCGCCTAGTGCAGGAAGACACCATCGCCATGGCCTACAGCATCATGGCAAGCGACAAACAGAAGTCGAAATTCAAGGACAACCTCGATCTTGACCTGGCCTATTCGGTGCCATCTCTTGGACGATTCCGCTGCAATGTCTTCAACCAGCGCGGCACGGTGGGATTGGTGCTCCGCGTGATCCCGCGGCGCATCTACTCCATCGAGGATCTGATGCTGCCCAAGGTCCTGGCCAAGATCTGCGAAGAGCAGCGCGGCATGGTGCTGGTGACGGGCACCACGGGATCCGGGAAATCGACGACGCTCGCGGCCATGATCGACCTCATCAACGCCACACGCATCGAGCACGTGCTCACCATCGAAGACCCCATCGAGTATCTCCACCGGGACAACCAGAGCATCGTCAACCAGCGCGAAGTCGGAGCCGACTGCACGAGCTTTTCCGCTGCGCTCCGCGCTGCCCTCCGCCAGGATCCCGATGTGATCCTCGTGGGCGAAATGCGCGACCTGGAAACCATTGAAACCGCCCTCCACGCAGCCGAAACGGGCCATCTGGTCTTCTCGACGCTCCATACCCTGGATGCCACGGAAACCATCAACCGCATCATTTCCGTGTTCCCACCCCACCACCAGAAGCAGGTGCGGCTGCAGATGGCCGCGGTGCTGAAGGCGGTCATCAGCCAGCGCCTGGTGCCCCGCTCCGATGGCCAGGGCCGGGTGCCGGCGGTGGAGGTGCTCATCACCACTGAGACCGTCCGGACCTGCATCGAAGACAAGGACAAGACCAAGAACCTGCGTGATGTCATTTCCGCAGGCACCTCGCAGTACGGCATGCAGACTTTTGATCAAAGCCTTTACTTCCTCCTGAAACAAGACCTCATCACCGAGGAAGAGGCCCTAAAACGCGCGACCAACGTGGGCGAATTCAAGCTGAAGCTGGAAGGCGTCTCCTCAGCTTCGGACGCGGCCCGGGTGAACATGGAAAACCAGATGCACATCAGCCAGGGCGCCGGGCGCGAATCCGGCGGCAAAGCTCCTCAAGCACTTCCAGATCCCATCCTGCCGCCGAAAAGCTCGACGACGCCTATGCCGCCGCCTCAAACGGACCTTAAGATTGGATTGGGCCGGTAGATTTTTTTCTTGAACGAATTCTCTGTTTTTACTACTTCTTGATCTAGAGTATTGAATTCCCTTCATTCAACGCGCACCCTTGGCATCGCTGAGAGTTCCGCACCGAGGTTTCCATGATCAAGCTCGACATTGCCAACGCGTTGATGCAGGCGCATCCCTGCTCCCGGGCCACTGCCCTGCAGGCCGTGGATCTTCTGACAGAGCGCATGAAGCAGGCTTTGCTGGATGGCGATCGCATCGAGATCCGCGGCTTCGGTGTTTTTGAGCCCCGCCCCCGCAAGCGCGGCATGGGCCGCAACATCAAAACCGGCGACAGCGTGGCCATTCCCAAAGGCAAGAGCATCCGCTTCAAGCCGGGCAAGGACTTGAGGGCCATCGAAGTCGATTGAGCCGGGCATGCGTCCGTGAGGTGCGAGGTATGAGGGGCGCGCCCAGGCGCGCTGGAAGATGCGGCCAGGGGCCGCCACCTCATCGAACCTCGTGCCTCATCCCTCGCCACCTCACTTCTTCCTCCAATTCGCCAGGATGATCATTTCCCTGAGCGTTTTGGCCATGGTGATGGCGCTCACGCCCGTGGGGTCGTAGTGAGGTGCCAGTTCCAGACAGTCCATGCCCACCAGGCGCCTGCCCTTGAGTTGTTTCAAGCCGCCAATGAAGGTCGCGTAATCAATGCCGCCTGGCTCTGGAGTGCCTGTGCCGGGGTAGATGCTAGGGTCCAGCACATCCATGTCGCAGGTCAGGTAGATTGGCCGATCGCCCAGGGAATCCAGCACCTTGGCGATTTCATCCTTCGTGAAGGGATGCAAAGTGCCGTGCTTTTGCGCGAGATCCCATTCCTCTTTCGAGCCACTGCGTATGCCGAACTGAAAGAGGTTCTCGAACCCGATCTTTTCAGCCACCCGCCCCAGGATGGTTGCATGGGTGAACGCATCACCCCACAGATCCGGCCTCAAATCCGCATGGGCGTCGAAATGGATCACCGCAAGATCAGGGTGCTCATCAAAAGCCGCCATGATGAGCGGGTAGGCCAGCAGGTGCTCGCCTCCAAAGGCGATGGGAAACTGGCCCTTGCCCAGGATTTCCTTCACGGCGGTGCCGATGTCCTCCAGCACTCTGGTTTTTTGGCCCGGTGGCAGAAAAAGATCGCCGTAATCGGCGTACTTGATGTCCAGCAGCGATCCGTTCTGGTAAAAACTGAATTCCTCCATGCCGAAGGAAGCCTCCCGCACCGCAAAGCCTGCGAACCGGCTGCCCGCCTTGAAAGAGGAGGTGCCGTCCCAACACACGCCAAAAAGGGCTATGTCCGCATCGCTCGGGTCGCAAGAACCCAGGAAAAAAGGGGATACGAATTCATGTCGGGGAGTTTCACTGCTATGCATGGCTTGACCTCGGGCTTTTCAGCGTAGCAAGGACCCCCGCTCATGGATCAATTTTGGGATGTGCCCCCTTGGCCCCCAGGACTTCCACATCCAGTAGCTAAGGATGCAACCGAGCATCAAGTCAACTTGGGCCGGGTTTCCGCCCACGCCTCCAGGTCTGCGGGAAAGTCCACATCAATACCCCGGTAGGCATCGCTTTTCACGATGCAGCGGGGCAAGCGCGCCACCATATCACGCACCCGGGTTTCCTCGAATGAAGCCACCAAGGGTAACAACATGGAGCCGATGAACCCCCCCAGAGGCTGCTCCCTCTCGCCTTCCCTAGCCATCACCCAACCCCTGCCCTTCGGGTCCGCATCGCCCGCCAGCGAGAACCAGGCCGAAAGATCCGCAGCTGTCCAGGCTACCTGATCGCAGGGCACCACCCACCAGCGGATGGTGGGAGGAGGTTCCGACCGGGCCCAGGTGGAAATCGCTACGGCAGGTCCCTGATGGGGATCTGACACCACGGTGATCCCATTATCTACCAGGTCCTCGATATCCGGCAGGGGTTCTCCAAGGATTTGCACTGGACCGCGTGGAAAGACATCACGGAACACTCTGACAAGGAAGCCGCCCCAGGTTCCCCCGGAAGGATGGGGCCGATTGTGCTTGGGGCCGCCCAGACGGCGGCCCTGGCCACCCGTCAGGAGCAGCATTCCCAGGGGCGTTTCAATCGCCATGGCCCTTCCCTCCCGCCTTGGTCTCCTTGACCCAAGTGTGGGCTGCCACGGCTGAAGGCAGGCCCAGTGTGCCCGCCGACAGAGCCACCACCTGTTCCAGTTCTTCAAGGGTGATGCCAATGGCCAATGCCTTGCGCACAGACGCATGGACAGCGCCTTCCTTTAGCGCGCCGATGGCGATGGCCAGCTTGACCAAACGGGCGGTGCGCTCATCCAATGGGCCTTCTTTCCCGCCTTCCGCCAGCAGGTCCCAGGCCTGCCCAAGCTTCGGGAAACGAGTGATGAAATCGGAATAGGCCGATGGTGGTTTGGGAAGGTTGCTCTGTTTGGACATGGGGGCCTCGGGTTGGAATCCGGAATCAATCCTTCGATCGGCGCAGGGCCTGGGGAGATTGCAGATGCGTCCGTCTCATTTTGGCGAGTTGCAGATCCCTTAAAGTGTTCGAAGTCATGGATGATTCCACCTGGGCTTTCACGGCGGACCAGGCATCGTGCATGGGACACGGATTCTCGCAATCGCAGGCTGGGAAACCCATGATGCAGGCGTTCAGCGAACCCTCTCCTTCCATGGCTACCAGCACTTCTCCCACAGTGATGTGGTGGGAGTGCCGCGCAAGCCGGAACCCACCTTTGGGTCCCCGCACCGATTCGAGAATCTCAGCCCGGGCGAGTCTTTGAAGAATCTTCGCAAGGTAAGGCGGAGGAAGTTTGAGTTGCTCCGAAAGGTCCTTCGCCATCATGAAGGAACCATCCTCTGGCAGGTGGGCAAGAGCTTGCAGAGCGTAACCACTTGCGACGGTGAATAGCATTTCAGTCCCTATTATCCGTAATCAATATACACGGCTTCTTTGGAAAATTTCTCAAAATACGCGAGATGTGTGGCGGCCTTCCCCGTCCTCACAATCCCTTCAATGAAATCACCAGGGCGAAGGCGCTAATCGTGCAGACCAGCGCCTCGCGCAGTCCCAGCGCCTTCGCATCGGGCACACCGAGTTCGATTTTGGGCTCCAGCAGCACACGAAGCAGCAGCATGCCCATCCAAAGCGGCCAAAGCCATCGCAGGCCCAAGGCCAACTGCATGCCGAGAGCAATGAGACCTGCGACTCCATGGACCATAAGCGCTGCCCCAAATGATGATTTTTCCCCGCGCCGAAGGGCAAGGCGCGCCCGCAGGTAAGCCACGGGTGCCGCCAAACTAAGAAAACTCCCGACTCCCAAAGCACCTGCCAGGGCCCAGGGGCCATTCCCTGCCCGAATCATCGCCCCACCCAGCAACGCGGGCAGGGCAATGGAAGTCCATTCCGCCGACAGGCTCCGCGCGCCGCTGTTCAGATCCATCCACAGCAGCCAGGCCCCGAGCGGCACCAACGGCAGCAACGCCAGAAGAAAATCAGGCTGAGGCCCCGACATCGCCAAGCCAAGGCCCGCTACGCCCATCAACCCATAAAACAGCACCCATTTCCGATCAAAGCTCGAGGGCAACCGGCCACGGACCTCACGGCGCAAAGGAACCCGGCCCAGAAATCCGGCCAAGCCAGCCAGAAACAAACCGACGCCCGGGAGACTCGGCCGAAGGGCCAATGCCGATACGGTGGGCAGCAACAGAAATGCCCAAGAACCATGTTCAGCTGGAAGTAGTCGTGGTCTGGCGGTCTTCATAGGTTGGTCGCGGCATCTCGCTAGGACCAAGGAGGGATTCCAAAGCCCGAAGCAGTTCTTGACGATAGAATGCCTTGGTGCGGGCGTCAGCCACAAAAGGCGTCATCATCACGCTGCGCAGGACCAATAAATGCGACTGGCTGCGCCATTCCTTGGCGGGAATTCCCAGGCGGGCCAGGAAAGGAAGCGGCGCATGCCCGTGGACCCGGTGGCTCAACTGGGTGGAGGCCAAGGAAAAATCTCCCGCGCGGTCAGTGCGGAAGCGGGCCAGCACTTCTTCATTCAGGGCATTCACCCGATGCAATGTGTTGGCCTTGCAAGGGGCGAAGGCATAAAGCAACACGTCGAGATCCGGAGAGTCGAAGACATGGCATCCGTAGTCTCCGAACTGTCGTCCATCAAGCAGCTCCGCCAAACCGCGGGCTGAGCGGAAAGATTCGCTGAGGATCGCTCCATAGCCCCTCTCATTCAGAGGCACCGTGCGGTGCGCCAACCAGACTGCGCTGGCGGCGGCCCCTGGCTTGCTGCCCTCCAGGATGTAGCTGCCCAGGTGATCTTCCTCGCCAGGATTGAGGTAGGCCGCGTGCTGGGTGGTCAGCGTGCGCATATCCCCATCCCGAAGCACCAAGGCTCCGGCGGGATAGGGGATGAACCCCAGTTTGTGGGGATCTATGGTGATGGACTCAGCACGGGACATGGCTTCAAAGGCCGCATGCACTTCCCTTCCCATGGGGCAAACCAGGTCCTTGTCGCCGACATCGCGGAAAGTGCCGTCGGAACGCCGGAAAATGGCGCGCGCATAGCCGCCATAGGCCGCATCCAGATGCACAAAGAACCACCGCCCATGGGTTTTTGCGTAGCGTTCCCGGAGATCGAGAAGACCATCCACCGGATCCACGCCTCCCCCTTCTGTGGTGCCGACGATTCCCACAACCGCGAGAACCGGATGGTTTTCTTTGGCGAGTTTATCGAGCATCTGCTCAAGGGCGCCCAGGTCCAAGCGCAGGGATGAATCCACAGGCACGGGCAGCAATTGATCCTCGCCTATGCCCAACAAGTTCGCGGCCTTGTTCCAGGAATAGTGGGCCGTGGCCGGCACCAGCACGCGAAATGCTCCGCCGCGCCGCACGGTGCACGGATTGGGTGGAAGGGTGCGGTGCAGCGCCAGCAGAGTCTCGGTTCGCAGGCGACCGAGCAACTGATCAGGCATCCTAACACTGAGAGGCCGGCCCGCTGCGTCCTTCCATTCCCCGGCCGGCTTTCCCCTTGGAAGCCGCAGCGGCGCCAAGGCGAGATTGCGTAAAATCCAAAGGGCCTCGATATTGGCCACCGTGCCGCCGGAGCAGAGATGCCCCCAGGCACGGTCTGGATCGAAACCCATCAGCTCCGCTAGATCCTGGGCCACTTCGCGCTCCAAGGCGCTGGTGACCGGACTGCCCTCAATTGCCACATTGTTCGGGTTGTAGAGCATGGCCGCGAGAAAGCCTGCCTGGGCGGGAATCAGCGTATCCGCCATCATGTGGCCCAGGTATCTCGGCGAGTGGCTGGGAACAGAGCCCTTCAGCCGCCCGAGCAGGCGCCGCAGCCCTGCTTCCACACTTGCCTGGGTCGTTACGAATTCAGGCTTGAGCTGGCGGAAGGGATCCACCGCATCGGGATCGTCAGGGAAAAAACCCCGCCTCCAATGAACATGATCCCGCACGGAATCCAGCAGCAGCCGCTCCAGGAACTCGGCGTTCTGGCCCTGGGGACCCAGAAAAAGGGCATGGGGATCAACACGCATGGTTAGCCCATCCAGTTCTTGAACCATCGGCCATTGGTACAGAGCCACTGCAAAATAAACTTTGAAGTCCGGTTGCTTCGCCAAAGCCAGCCAGGCCGTTCCTCCACCGCGATGACCAGGTCGTGTTGTCGTGGTGGCTCATATGGGCAAACGCGAATGGGTTCATGGTGCAGGATCCTAGATTTTCAATCATCATCAAGGGCTCTCCTCCCACTTGTGCGATGGTCCGGATGGTAAGTCAATACCAGCGGGTGCTAAGGTGACCAACCTCACAGTCAAGGCATCCAAATGGCATGCATGTCTTAATTAATTCGACCCTCTGAATCGAGCTGCGGCAGGAGGATGAATTTTGTTAAAGCGCCTTCTCCTCATCATAAAAAAGACTTGGCAGTCTTAATGATTCAATTTTTTTCGAATCAGCAGTCGAAGGGCTCTTTGCGGCCCTTCGATTCACGCTGAAAAGTCTTGGAAAAGACGCTATCCTGACTATTCTGCATTCCAATCCCCTAAACCATCTGGATCGGAACAGGCATCGGAGCAACACGCACGCTACTGGAAAGACCATGGCCTATATCGAATGGAAGGAGCAATACGAGACAGGTTTGCTGGGCTACGATGCCCAGCACAGAACATTGTTTCGCCTGGCGAACCGCATCTACGAATGTATTGAAAGACAAGCTCCTGGATCCGACTTGGAGCTCAGCTCTGTTTTCGGCGCCTTCCTGGAGATGACGAGAACTCATGTGCGCACTGAGGATGAGCTCATGGCGTGGCACCATTTCGAGCCCGGAAAGACCCATGAAGAAGCCCACAGTCACTTCATCGAAGGGCTGGAGGCTATCGCGGATTCATCCATAGGAGGTCTCAGCCAGCAGGAACGATTGCGCGAAATCCTGCTCAAGTTCAAGGCCCATTTTGAAGCCGACGATGAACAGACCTTCCTGGCCCTATTGCGGCGCAGTAACTTTCCACCGGTAAGTTGAGCATCCACCTCGACAAACAGGAATCATGATCGAGTCCGAATTCCCCCAGCGAGTTCCAATAAAGGTCATCGGCCGCTTGGAAGAGCTGAAGGCGGAGATGGTGGCGGAATTGATCGGGATCCACCTTGGTCCGCAACTGAATGGTGACGAAGCGCACCAGGTCAATTGCAAAGGGGCCTTCATCAGTTACACGTTCTGGGTCACTCTACCCCACGCCGCCGCCGAAAAACCACTGCGGGAAGCCATCGCCAAACTGCCTGGACACGTGATGCAGCTTTAACAGGTTCGAGGTACTAGGTTTTGAGGCCCAGCTTTTCGGAGTGATCCCTATTCGGATTCATCTTCCCCAGGATGGCCATCGTTCCACCTGGAGGCATCCAAAGGAGCATTCGGAAGCACCGTGATGGAAGTGATGGGATGGATTTCCCAGGCGCTGGCGCGCCAGTTCCCCGCCTTGCCAGGCGCCGTGTTTTCTGAGGCGCCGGAATGTTCGAAATCGTAGAGCATCCATCCGCGAAGGCGCACATGCCGGCCCTTCAGCGCTGCCAGCGAAGTGGTTGACCAATCAATGCCGGCCCCCGCCATAGCCGCGCGCCACCTCGGCGTGACTTCAGAGATGATGCGCTGGGCTGGTGCCGTGTGGCTGCCATCCAACACCAGTTCAATGTGGGTATCGCGGTTCGCTGCGTCCGTAGCGTGGCAGTTGGCGGTCTCGACACCGCCCACCAACACATCGTAGACCACCGCCTCGAGTTCCACGCCATCAGTCGTGGAGAAGCGCATTATGTCATTTCCAGTTTGAAGCATTGTCGGCAGGGAAATGCCAAGGTTCACCGCGCTGGGGGCTGTATCGCGATTCTTGCCAAGATTCAGGGTCTGGACGTCGCTGGAGACAGCATCGCCTGAAAGCCCGCATGGGGATGAGTTCGGGGGTGCCAAGGCTGCAGGCGGGTTGCTGCCGTGGCTGCACGTGAGGAGCAGCCCAAGGACGAGAAACCCATACGGCCGAAGCATGGTCATGGCCTTAACGTGCCCATCATGCGGGGATAGGGGATGGTTTCTCTGACGTGCGGCAGCCTGCAGATCCATGCCACGGCGCGCTCAAGTCCCATGCCAAAGCCGGCATGCTGAACCCCGCCGAAGCGGCGCACGTCCAAGTACCACTCGTAGTCCGCGAGATTGAGGCCGTGGTGCTCGATCTGGGTCAGCAGGTAGTCGATATCCGAAGAGCGTTCGCCACCGCCGATAACTTCGCCGTAGCCTTCAGGGGCTAGCAGATCCGCGCCCAGGGCGAGCTCAGGCGACTGTGGATCAAAAGCCATGTAAAAGGCTTTGAAGCTTTTCGGGAAACGATGCACCCACAAAGGGCGGTCCATGGAATTCATCAGCATCGTCTCATCGTCATTGCCGAAGTCCTCGCCCCAGTTGATGTCGCTGCCCAGCTCTTTGAGCTTGGCCACGCTATCGGTGTAGCTCATGCGGCCAAAGGATTCCTTCAGCGCTATCTCCAGCGGCGCGGTGTCGCGCTCCAGGATTTTCAACTCTTCCTGCCTGCCCTCGAGCACGCGCTGAAGGATGAACTTCGTCATGCGTTCGCCGAGCTGCATGACATCTTCGAGTCCCGCGAAAGCCATCTCCGGCTCCACCATCCAGAACTCCGTGAGGTGGCGCCGGGTCTTGCTTTTCTCGGCCCGGAAGGTGGGGCCGAAGCAGTAGACCTTGCCGAAGGCCGGCACGCCCGGCTCCTGGTAGAGCTGGCCGCTCTGGCTCAGAAAGGCCATGCCCTCGTGGAAATAATCCGTCTCGAAGAGCGAGCTGGTGCCTTCGCAGGAGCTGGGCGTGAGGATGGGCGCGTCCAGCAGGGTGAACCCGTCGGTGTCGAAAAAATCGCGGATGGCTTTCACGATGGTGTGGCGCACGCGGATGATGGCCCACTGGCGTTTTGAACGCAGCCAAAGGGTGCGGTGGTCCATCAGGAATTCAATGCCGTGGTCTTTCGGCGTGATGGGAAAGTCCACGGAGGGCGCGATGAGCTTTAGCGATTTCACCAGGATTTCAGGTTCGCCTGTTTTAGGGTGCGACTGCACGATGCCCGTAAGCGATATGGCCGATTCCTGGGTGAGCTTACCGGCGGTTTCATAGCTTTCCGCATCCGCTTCGCTCGCCCCTACCACGCATTGCACGAAGCCCGAACCATCCCGCAGCTCGATGAAGCGGGTTTTGGACGTGCGGGCGTTGCGCACCCAGCCTCGCAGGGCGACTTCCTGCCCTATGCAGGATTTCAGGTGGCGGACTTCGGTAAGCGGGGCAAACAAGGTGACTCCAGCGCAGAATCCTCCATTGTGCCGTGCGAGGGCTCCAGGCCCAAACAAGAAGAGGCCCTGCCGGGGGCCTCTCCTGGGTCCGAATTCAGTTTCAGAAAGGAATATCGTCGTCGTAGCCGCTCGATGAGGGTGGTGGCGGCATGTCGTCGAAATCCTGGCCGCCTCCAGAATGGGCGCCCACACCGGCACCTGCTCCCGCAGCCGATGCGCCAGCAGTAGACCGGTTGTAGCCGCCCTCACGCTGGCCGCCGCCCTCATCCATGCGGCCCAGCATCACGAAGTGGTCGCAACGGATTTCAGTCATGTACTTTTTGACCCCGGCCTGGTCTGTGTACTCGCGGTACTGGATGCGGCCTTCCACCAGAATCTGCTTGCCCTTGCGGAGGAATTTCTCGGCGACCTCGGCCTGCTTTCCCCAAACTACGATATTGTGCCATTCGGTCTTGCTTTGCTTTTCTCCCTGCGGATTCTTCCAGGTCTCGGTGGTGGCAACCGAGAACCGTGCCACAGGCTGGCCTGAAGGAGTCACCTTGAGTTCAGGATCCTTCCCAAGATTCCCGATCAGCATTACTTTGTTCAAAGATCCAGACATGCTTCCTCCTCGGCAGAGCTCTCCGCCGTGCAAACCCGATTCTCAGGAAATCTGAGGGGGTGTAGGGTGCTAATGATCCTCTTAGGAGTAAATGTGTCAAGCATCCTCATAACCTGCCGCAACAAACAGCTGGCCATGCGGAATTATGTGCCGGCCATCCACGTGGCTGGGTGGCATAAGCCTATCAACCTCGTTTCGCCCGAAGACCCTGCGCCCAACCTCGACGGTGTGGCTGGGTTGCTGCTATCTGGCGGTGGCGATGTGAACCCGAAGTATTGGGGCGAGGAGCTGCACGCCAAGGCCCAGCTTGATGATGAAAGGGACGAAATGGAATTGGCGCTCATCAAGGCGGCCTGGGAAAAGGGCATTCCCATCCTTGGCATCTGCAGGGGAGAACAGATTCTCAATGTGGCGCTGGGAGGTTCCATGGTGCAGGACATCCCGGATCATTTCGGGTGTGAGCCCTCCTTGCACCAGCACGGCACGCCCGACACTCCCGAAGTGCGCCATAGCGTGTCCGTCACACACAATTCCAGGTTGTTCCAATTGCTCGGGGCCGCCTCGGTCCCGGTGAACAGCAGGCACCATCAGGCGGTGAAAGATCTGGCGCCGGACCTGCGGGCCGTGGCTTTCCATCCTGAAACCTTAAAAGACGGCAAGCCTTTGGTGGAAGGCATCGAAGCCAAGGACATGGATCGTTGGGCCGTGGGCGTCCAGTGGCATCCCGAAAACCTGATGGAGCTGGGCAGCAAGGCCGGTTCTTCAGCTCGAGGGCTCTTCCACGGCTTCGTCGCCGCGGTACAGGATTATTCCTACATGGCGGCTGGCAAATGAAGAATTTCCCGGAGCGGTCATGAACAACACCGTCCAGTTTGAAGTCCGTGATCGCATCGGCATCCTCACCCTCAACCGGCCAGAAAAACTGAACGCCCTGATCCCGGAGATGGCCGCAGGTTTCATGGAAGCCCTGGCCAAGTCTGCGGAACCCGGGGTGAAAGCCCTGCTATTGCGTGGAAATGGCCGCGCCTTCTGCGCGGGCGGCGATATCGGATGGCTGTTGAAGGGGCTTCAAGAAGGCCGCATGGAAGAGATGAAAGTCCTGCTCACCTTGGGCGCAAAGGTTTCACATGGCCTCAAGACTTTGCCCAAGCCTGTGATCGCGGTGATTCAAGGCGCCGCGGCGGGCGCGGGCATGAGCTTGGCACTCAGCGCAGACATCCGCATCGCGACGCCCGATGCGGCCTTCAGCATGGCTTTCGTGAAACTCGGCCTGCATCCGGATTGGGGTGGCAGCGTGATGCTCAGCATGCTCGTTAATCCTGCCCAAGCCCTTGAATTGATGTTCAACGGCGAAGCCATAGATGCCAAGCGCGCCCATGACCTCGGCCTGGTGAACCAGATCGTGGACGCCGAAGTTCTCGAAGACGTTCTCCGGTTCCTAAGCGCCCGCCTGGCCCATGGCCCCAGCGAAGCCTTCGCGCGCATCAAGCAGAGCTCGCTCCGCAACGCAGGGTATACGCCCGAAAGCCTGCTGGCCCTGCTGGAAGAAGAAGGCCGGCAGATGGCCGCCACCATGCAAAGCCCGGATGCCCGCGAAGGTCTCACGGCCTTTCTGGAAAAGCGGATCCCAAAATTCGCATGAACAGTCCCTTCCACATGTCCAAGGCGCGAGTGGAGACCCTGGTGGACGGGGTCTTTGCCATCGCCATGACGCTCCTCATCCTGGAAGTGAAGGTCCCAGAGCTCGTGAACCCAAAGTCTGCGCCCGAGCTGCTGGGATCCCTGCACCATGCGCTGCCCACCGCCATCGCCTACTTCCTGAGCTTCTTCATGCTCGGTCTCTTCTGGGTTTGGCATCACCGGTTGGCAGAAAAGGTCGCGGCCTTCGATGTGCCCTTGCTCGCCATCACCTTCGCATTTCTGGCGCTGGTCAGCTCGTTCCCATTCGCGGCAGCGCTCTTCGGCCGCTATTTGGGCAATGTCGGCACGCTGGTGGTCTACATGCCGGTCGTGGGGCTCATCCTTTGTTGCCAGGTGCTGTTTCTCGTTATCGCCCGCGATAGGGGCCTTCTGCGCGAAGACATTGAACCCCGGGAAATCCGAACCGCCCATAAGCGGAATCTGATGGGATTCGCCTTCTTTCTCGTGGGTGCCATCCCTGCCGCCCTGCCCTTCGGCCCGGTTCCGTCAATCGTGGTGGCCATCTGTGCCGCGGTTGTCTTCGCGCTATTCAAACGGGCGTGAGAAGGCGCAGCGCCGAGCGCCAGGGCATCACCTGGGTTCGCCGATCGGTTCGGGCCATTGGCCGATTCTCCTGCCGCGATGGACCTAGCGCTGAAGGACGCTGGAACTGGTCCACCCTCGCTGGTATCCCATGAATTTTTTCCGCCGCGCCCTCTTCGCTTCCCTGATCCTCCTGGCCCTCGCCGGCCTGTGGCTGCGGCTGCGCAATCCAGGCCTGATCATTCATGGACAAAGCGCCTTTCGGTGGTTGGCCCTTGCGGCTCTTTCGTGCCTCGGACTCCGCCTCCTGATGATGGTCGTTGAAGCAGCCTCGAAAAAACTGCCCTGGACGCGGCTGCTCATCCCCTCTGTGATTCTGATGGAAGGCCTGGGTCTGGCCTGGAGCGGCGGAGTATCGCCGGGGTGGCAGCACCTCCGGATCCTGACAGCCGTAATCCTGGAAGCGGCCCTGCTGGGTTTCGCGCTCCGCATCTGGCGGCGCCGTCAGCATGATTCCACCCGCTTGCCGGAGGATGAACTGGCCCTCCCCATCTCCGCCTTGCTGCCCCCGGTGGCAGCGCGCCTGGTGGCGCTGGAACTGGTGATGCTCGGGGGAGCCCTGCGATTCATATCGGGCGGCCATCGCCGCCCCGACCCGGAAGGACATGGTTATACCAAACGCTGTGTTCTTCGCAGTCTCCTGCTGGCACTGCCCGTGTTGCTCTTGGCGGACCTGGTTGCGCTGGAATTCCTGCTCCAAAACTGGCCGAAGTTGCGCTGGTTCGTCCACCTGGGCGATGCCTACGCGATCCTCTGGTTCACGGGGCTTTGGGCCTCCTTCCGCGCAAGGCCCCACCAGGTTTCAGAGTCTTCTGTGGTGTTGCACCACGGCATCTTGGGCCGCTTGGAATTGCGGAGGGACCAGATCCTGGAAATCGCCCCGCCACCTGCCTTCAAGGACGACTGGGCGCGACTGGCCGACAATCGAAAAGTCATCCAGCTCCAGGCTCCAGGCCCTCCGTTGCTGGATCTACGACTCTCTGAACCGTTGCGCCCACTAGGGGTTCTGGGGCTTCGAAAACCAAAATCACGAGTGCGGATCGCGGTGGATGATCCCGGGGCTTTCATCATGGCCTTGGACTTGGGCAGACAGTGATCGCAATTGCCGCTCCAGGAGACGAGTCGCGGCCAGCCAACGAGTCACCCGATAGCCGCACGGGAACTCGCTCGTGGCCATGACCGGCTCAGCAATCCTTATCCCAGATCCTTGCCACAGTACCTGCAGACCTTCGCCGCTGCCTTGATCGTCTCAGCGCAGAAGGGACAGACTTTGGTGGGGCCTCCATCCGGGTTGCCATCTGGACCTCCGGCGGGCTGGCTGCTCTGGGCGGCTTCGATGAGCTCCTTGATGCGTTTCGCATCGGCTTTGTAATGCCCGTGGCTCGCGATGGGGTCGCTGCCTCCGGTGCTTTCGATCAGGATGTCGCTCCACATCAATCCAGTCTCGATGCGCACAGAAGCAACACGTTGAAGATGGATGCTCTTCTCGTTCACCGTGAACCAGCGGCGCAATCGCCTTACCACCGCGGTATCCGTGATTTCGATGATGGTTGGGAACAGGAAATTCCCTTTCGTGAAGCGGCTGGCCTTGAAAGATTCGACTGCCATTTGGTTCCTCCGGTGAAATCTTGGTTGTGGGCATCAGGTCGTTGGTGCCAATCCTTGGGATGCAGTATGGTGGGCAGCGCCGTAGTCGGATATGCGTGCCAGCAGTGCCTTGATGCTCGGATCCTTAGCGTGGACCAACGACAATTTTTTCGCTTCACTCAATAATTGGTTGAAAGCAATGCCGTCCCAAACCCGGCGGGCCTTCAGTACCTCCAACCGGCACCCTAAAAGCCCTTTTTGCGGCCAGAGCAGATTGGGCCTTTCTTTACGTCCTTGCTCAAAATAGTTCCGCGAGGCTGCCAAGTCCGGGGATGGGTCAACTTTCTGTTTGAGCTTCCAGCGGGCCCGCAGCAGCGAAGCCTGGCCAAGATTCGGCAAGGCGTAAATGAGGGATGCTTTGTTCTTCATGGCGGCACGGACTAGATCCTCGGTACGGTCCAGTTCGCGGGTGGGTTCCTGGTCGTGGTCGACCAGGAACTCGGCACGCAGGACCACGATGTCCGCCAGGTTCGTCTCGGCGAAGAAATAATCCGGCGTGAGGCGACGCGATTCCTCGAACAGATCCGATGCTGCTTGAAGCGTTGGGCCTGGGTCCTGGCCCCTTAGCACCTGAGCTTGGGCCCTGATGCCAAGCGCCCAGATATGGTCAGACAGAACCTGTCCTGAAGGCTTCAACCTGACGCTTTCCCGAAATTGCGTTTCCGCCACATCCACCAGGGCATCCGGGGCTTCTCCGTGGCGCAATTCGAAGAAAGCCTCGGTGGTATAGCAGTTGCCCATTCGTTGGTAGAGGGTCGCGGCCTGCTCAGGATGTTGCAATGCCCGTTGAAGAGCCTCGACGGCATGCTTGAGTGATGGACGCGGGTCCTGGCCGGCGAATTCGAGCAACTGGGCTTGACGCCACCAAAGATACGCCAGTGTGCTGAGCACCTCATTCGATTTGGGGTTCAAGGCCAGAGCCTGGTCCGCCGCTTTGATTCCTGCTCTGGAAAAGGGAAGCGAATCCTGTTTCCACTGATCCACTTGTCCGGCCCAGAAAAGATAGATGGAAGCCAGGCTGCCACAGGCCTTCCAACTGTGGGGGCGAATTCGCAGGGCTTCATCAGAGGCAGCCTTGGCCCACTCCAAGTCGCCTGGATTTGCTGTGGCTGTCGCTACCAGGAGATGAACGACCTCCGCTCTTCGTCTGGCTTCCATCTCGTAGACAGCGGGAGCGCTGCGGCCCACTTCTCTGGCCTTGGTGATGTCTGCCTCAGCCTCATCGATCCAGCGCTTCGCTTCCTGATGATTTCGCGCGGCGATGGGTGCTGCAGCTCGGGTAAACCGCACCTCCGCATCGAGCAGATGGGACTGGTAGAGCCAGGGCTGGGCTTCCCTCGCCTTTCTGGAAAGGTCGAGAGCCTCGGAGTAATGGCCTTCTGTGAGCGCCAATTCAGCGGCGGCCAGATCAGGGAGGCCTCTGCCTCCTGTATTGGCGCGGCGGAGCAGATCAAGCGCGGGCAGCCGCAGGCTGTCCTCCAATTCCCGGCGACGGTCCTCCCGGTCAGGGCCCGTGACGGATCCAAGCGAAGCGCGATAGAGCCCTGCTTTGGCAAGACCAAGGGATTCGGCCACCTCGGGCGTACGGTAACCGGAATCCCAGGCGCGGCTCAATTCAGCGTGGGCTTCTGCCAGGTCCCCAAGAGCCAGGTGCGCGCGTCCCAGGGCCAATCGGCCAGGGCCCTCGGCGTCCCTGCCCTGGCCGGTGATTTCTATTTCGAGGCGGCCAAGCTCTCGGCGGACTTCGTCTTCCACCGGTTGCACATTGTGGGGCGGTAATGCATAGACCCTTGCCAGCAGTGATTCAAGTCGTTCTGATTCCTGGGAAAAACGAGCGGCAGCACGAGCCTGGGCCTTGCTCCGCACCACGGCCGCCGCACTGAAACCGCCCACCAGGAGCAGGGTCGCCGCCGAGGCCCCCACCACGCTGGAAATCAGGCGGTGGCGTTTCACCCATTTTCTGAAGTGCCCCAAGCTCGACAACGGCCGCGCAGAAATGGGTTCGCCATTCAGATAGCGATACAGGTCATCGCCCATCGCCTTGGCAGAGTCGTAGCGATCCGCAACATTCTTTTCCAGTGCCTTGAGGATGATGACTTCGAGATCCATGGGCAGGTCTGGCACAAGCGTGCGAGGCTTTGGGGGCTCCGTTTCCGTGGCTTTCCGCAGGATGTCCAGGGGCTGGTCACCCTCGAAGGGCGCCCGGCCGCAGATGAATTCATAGCAGGTCACACCCAGCGCGTAGACATCCGAGCGGCGGTCCAGAGGTTGTCCCCGCGCCTGCTCGGGGCTCATGTACTGCGGGGTTCCGACGGTCTGGCCTGCCTGGGTCAGGGCGGTGCCTTCGGGCATCCAGGCCAACCCGAAATCCAGCACCAGGGGCTGCCAGTCTCCTTCAGCTGTTTTTTCGACCATCACGTTGCCTGGTTTCAGGTCCCGATGGATGATGCCAAGCCGGTGGGCTGCGTGGACGCCTTCGCACACCTGCGCCATGATGCGCACTTTCTCTTCCAACCGGAGCTTGACTGAGGCTTCTTTAAGCGTGGTGCCGTTGACGTACTGCATTGCAATGAAGGGCAGGCCCTCCGCCTCGCCCATGGCGAACACCTTGGCCACATAAGGATGTTCGACACGGGCCTGGGCTCTCGCTTCATTGAAAAAGCGCTCCAGATTCTGTCCTCCGGTGCGCTGCAGAATCTTGAGAGCCACAGGCCGGGCGAGCACAGGGTCCATGGCTTTGTAGACCCTTCCCATGCCTCCCTCGCCAAGAATGTTCAACAAGCGATAGGGACCCCAGGGCTCACCCTCAGGAATTCCCGACAATTTTGCCCAATGCCGGCGTTCGCCAGATTGGCTGGACGAAATACCCGTAGGCGTCTCGGTGGGGGAAGTGGAATCTTGGCGCGGCAATTCGTCGTGGGTCATGTTCTGCCAGACCCGAAGCTCCCGGCGCGCGTCCTCTTCCAGAATTTTGATTTGCGATGAATTCAATCGCTGCTCATCGACCAGGCGCGAAAGGGCTTTGTCGGGGTTCCATTCCAGTTCAGCGAGCAGCGCTTCATCGCCCTCGCCCAAGCGCAGCCAACCCCGCCGGAAGGCGAGGTAGAGCATGCGGTCCTCAAGCAAATGTCTGATCATATCGGTGTTGATTCAGCCTAGCGGAACTGGGCTTGGGGACTCGCGCTTTGAATCTTGAAACTCACGATGAATCTTCTTCCTCGAAAATCTTTCCCAACACATCCAGCCAGGATTTGAGCACAAATGCTGTTGCCCCCCAAAGCGGCGCCTGGGGCAATTCCAGCCGTGGAATTTCCAAGGCGAGGCCTTGCCGGTCTAGTATTTCGGTGGCCCAAGGCGCATCCAGCAGGGGGTACAAAGGCAACAATAGCGCGTCGAAAATTTCACTGCTCAATTCCCACGAGGGCTCCGGCGCTTCCCAGCGGAACAGGACAGGGGTGAAACGGGTATGGGCCTTGGCCACTCCATCCGGAAAACAGCCGATTTCCCAGAGGTGGTTCCGGACGCCCAATTCTTCATGCAGTTCACGCCGGGCCGTCCATCTCAAATCGTGGTCTTCCGGCTCTGCCATCCCACCGGGAAAAGCGATTTCGCCGGGATGTTGAGGCGCGCTGAATCCCCTCTGGACCAGCAGTATTTTTTTTGCGCCGGTTTCGTCCCCCCACAGCACCACCGCCACCGCCGCGCGGCGAAAGCCCTCCGGAATGCGGGAACTGATCTTATGGGGATCAGGCCAGGATTGAGGCAGCACAAGGCTCCGCTCGATAACGCGCCAGGGAATAGCCGGCGCGTCTTGCGGCGGCGTCCACACGCCACCGGAGACACCGGTTTCAGACAACCTTGCCAAACACGCTCCCTCGCACGCGTTCAGCGGTGTGCACGCCCCGGACGCGGCGCAATGTCGAAAGGAGTTCCACCAAGTGGACCCGATCCTTCACCCGCAGCGCGATATGGAACAGCCCGCCGCCAAGTTCCGTGGCATTTCCTTGAAAGCGCTGAATGTTGATGTTCAAGCGCTGGATGGCCTCGCTGATGGCTAACACCATGCCAGGGCGATCCTCCGTGGAGAGGGCTATTTCCGTATCGTATTCCGATTGCCCCTGTTTGCCCCAACCCACATTCACCCGGCGCGCGGAGTGCGGGGTCGAGGCATTGAATTGCGGGCAATTGGCGTGATGGATGGCCACTCCGCGCCCCCGGGTCACGTAGCCCAGCACTTCATCGCCCCAGATGGGCTTGCAGCATTGGGCCAAGTGATAGAGCACGCCGATGGTGTCATCCACCAGGATTTCTTCCACGCCCGCCTTCGCCGGCTTAGGGGTCCTTACGCGCTGTGGAGCAGGCAGGAGGGGTTCCAACAAACGGTGGGGAGTGAGCCGGCCAAATCCGACCGCTGCATAAAATGCATCCCAGCTCGGCTGTTTCAATTCTTCAAGGCGCTTTTCCAGCACAGCTTTCACATCAGGATGGTCTAGATGGATGCCCGCCGCATGGGCATCGCGCTCCAACCGGTCCTTCCCCATCTGGGTGGCATGGTTCCGTTCCTCTTCACGGATGAAGCTCTGGATGCGGCTCTTGGCGCTGGCGCTTTTGACGATGGCCAGCCAGTCCCGTGAAGGCTTGTGGTCCGGCCGGGTGAGGATCTCCACCCGGTCCCCATTCAGCAGGATGTGCTTCAGCGACACCATGCGTCCGTTGACTTTGGCGCCCACGCAGTGGTGGCCGACCTGAGTGTGGATTGCATACGCGAAGTCGATGGGTGTCACACCCTCGGGAAGGCTCTTCACATCCCCATTGGGCGTGAAAACCTGGATGCGACGGAAACTGAGCTCGCCTTTCAGGCTGGCCACGAGTTCGCGGCTGTCGCTGGAGTCCTGATGCAGCTGCACCATGCGGCGGAGGAAAGCCACCTGGTTGATCTCCATGCGGTTCGCGATGCGGCCTTCTTTGTACGTCCAGTGGGAGGCTATGCCTGACTCGGCGTGATCGTGCATTTCCGGTGTGCGGATCTGGACTTCAAAAGCATCGCCCGAAGGCATCACCACCGACGTATGGATGCTCTGATATCCGTTGTCTTTGGGCAGGCTGATGTAGTCCTTGAAGCGCCCGGGAATCGGCTTGTAAAGCGCATGCACCAGGCCCATGGCGGTGTAGCAGGATGCGCGGTCGGGGCAGATGATGCGGTAGGCCAGCCAATCGTGGATTTCCTCCAGGCCCTTCTCCTGGGCGCCCATCTTTTTCCATACCCCGAACAGGTGCTTGGAACGTCCATAGACTGTTGCGGCTATGCCTTGCTCCTTCAGCGCGGTATCGAGCGTGTTCTGTATTTCAGTGGTCAATGCGGCGCTCTTGAGCCGTTTGGCCTCCACCGCCGAATTCAATTCCGCATAGCGTTCGGGTTCCAGATTGGCGAAAGAAAGGTCCTCAAGCTGGCTGCGGACGTTCCACATGCCGAGCCGGTTCGCCAAAGGCGCATAGAGTTCCAAGGTTTCCCTGGCGATGCGGCGGCGCTTCTCCTCCCGCATCACTGAAAGTGTCTGCATATTATGCAGGCGATCCGCCAGCTTCACCAGCAGCACGCGGACATCCTTTCCCATGGCCACAAGCAATTTGCGGACATTCTCAGCGTTCAAAAGGTGCCGGTCCGTGAAGTCCAGTTTGCTCATCTTGGTGAGGCCGTCCACGATTTCCGCGACTTCCTCGCCGAATTCGGTTTTGACCTGGTTCAAGGTCATCAGGGTGTCTTCCACGGTGTCATGGAGCATCCCGCACGCCACGCTCACAGCGTCCAGCCGCCATTCCGCCAGGCTCAGGGATACCGCCAGGGGATGGAAAAAGTAAGGTTCGCCACTCTGCCGCAGCTGGGTCCGGTGGCTCTGCCGTCCAACCTTGAACGCCTTGTCCAACAAGGCCGTGTCGCCATCTGGATGGTGTGTGAGAAAAGCCTCTTTCACCTTTGCATAAGCCCCCTCCAGCGTGAGGCAGGAATCAGTGCCGCAGGCGATGCTGATATTTTTCAGCTCGTTCGTGTCGCTGAATTCGTCCGCAGGCGTTCCCTCCCCCTCCCTGAGGGCAAGATCCTGAGGAACCGCGCCGTCGGCCATGTCTCAGTTTCAGTTAGTCCGCCCCTAAACGCCAGGGACTAGGGTATAGATCTCCAAATCTTGCAGGGAATAGGCTGGATTTCCCTTCGGGATTTTGGATTCCCGATTGCAGCTAAATTGGCAGTGGGAGTGAGATTCCGGTGCCCGACGCGGCATGGCTGGGGCCGGCCCTTTTCCTTGCGCGCGCATGCGCGCTCCGGGGGGCCTACCGCCCCGCCATTGCCGATTCGAAGCTCGCTCCCACTGATCTGGAGCGGGCTTCGCCCGGTCAAATTGGCGGTGGGAGCGAGATTCCGGTGCCCGACGCGGCATGGCTGGGGCCGGCCCTTTTCCCTGTGCGCGCATGCGCGCTCCGGGGGGCCTACCGCCCCGCCATTGGCGATTCGAATCCCGCTCCCACCGATTTTGAGCGGGCTTCGCCCGGATAAATTGGCGGTGGGAGCGAGATTC
>JANYJQ010000128.1 GCA_025358435.1 Holophagaceae bacterium | reverse complement strand
CGCACCAACACAAAGCCGTCTGTGGCGTAGGTGTATTCACCATCTGACCAGGGCTGCCCAGTCCTGGTTCCAGTGGCTCCGGCGAATTGTTCCAGGTCATGGATGGTTAGCATTTTGGTCCTCCTTCAGTGCCTCACGGGCGGCAGGTGTTGTTGTATGGTTTCGCCTCAAGCGTTCCTCAAGGGTCCTCCATGCGAGTGCGGCGCATTGTGGAACTTGGCCGTTTCCAATGGCTTTTAGCCTTCCAACGCGGTTCGTGATCTTCCGAGCCACGCGAGAAATTCCGTCTTCCCAACCGTCACCCCAAGGGCCGACCATCCCTTCGGCCAGCCCATCAGCAGTTCTACCCAATCGGGATTCAGTTGACCACCCAGTTGGTCGTTCAAGTTCTTTGTCCGTTCCGGGTCTTGGAACCGTTCCAGGTCTCCCGTCCGGTAGTCTCTGGCCTGCGGGGTGGCAAAGTGCGCATGTGGGTTCCCGATGAATTCCGATAGCGGTTGTGCCCTTTCGGCTGCCCTTTCGGCTGCCCTTTCGGCTGCGCCGGGGCTGCGGTAGTCGCGGGCCGTTGGGGTCGGGAACAGATGCACCGCACTCGGCAACATTAGGTCCCCTTTCGATCCCCTCTGGTTTGGACCGCCCTTGCTGCCATCCGTGGCACGGGGCGTGGGCCACATCTGCGCGATCTTCATCATGAGCCCCAAGGTTCGGGTCTGGTTGACCCTCTCTCCGTTGGGGCGAGTGCGGTATACCCTTTTGCCAAGCTCTGGGGCACCCCCGTCCTTGTTTGTCAGGGTCTCCAGGCGCGGCCCTACCTCGCTGGATGTCGGGGTGGGCCATATTGATAGGGCCTTTGTCATGGCTTGGCGCCAGCGTCCCGATATCTGATTGTGGGACGCCTTGCCAGTTGGGGCCGAAAGCGGCGTGGGCCAGAATCCAAATCCGCTTCCGAATGTGCGGAGCACCGGCATCGGCCGCGCCGACAATTCCCCATTCCGCATCGAACCCCAACGCGGCAAGGTCCCCAAGGACTCGGTCAAGTCCCCTGGAAACAAGGAGGGGGCTGTTTTCGATGAAAACGTAAGCCGGCTGGACCTCGCCAATGATCCGGGCAAACTCAGACCAAAGGCCGCTTCGTTCTCCGGTGATTCCAGCACCTTTTCCGGCTGCGCTGATATCCTGGCAGGGAAATCCGCCACAGATGACATCGATATGGCCTCGCCAGGGGTTCCCTTCAAAGGTACGCACATCGTCCCACACGGGGAACCAAGGCAGGAGTCCGTCTCGCTGCCGTTGCAAGAGCACAGCCCGAGGGTATGCCTCCAGTTCAACGGCGCAGACTGGCACATGGCCGAGAAGGATTCCCCCCAAGATTCCTCCGCCGGCGCCGGCGAAGAGATGGAGTTCACGAAGTGCCATGTCACAGCACCTCTCCCTTCTTCATCCGGTGGTTGACCTTCCGGGCCTCGAGGGTGTCCTGGTCGCAAGTGGGGGCTTTCGCCATGTCCACCCGCCCGGTCACAGCATCAGCCAAGGCCTCTGTGTGCGCGCTTTGCTCGGCCCGGGCAGGTTTCTGTGTTTTAACGCGTTTCATCAATCCCCCCTCATCACCCGAATAACACCCACCAGGAACTGTGGTATCCCCACCGCCGCTGCCAGAAGGAACACTAGAAGGCCAATAAAGATGCGCTGCGCGATCATTTCAGGGGTCAATTGAGGCCCCCCTTCACCTGTGTTTTTTCATAGGCGCCCTGACTCCAGCCGTCCTGCCAGGCGCGCTTGGAGGCGGGTGGCAGCGCAGGGGGCATGCAGGCCCCCCCGGCCAAACCAGCCTTTCTGCCGGACTCGAAGGCTAGGGGGATGTCGTTCGAAACAGCCATGGCTCAGTTCCCCTTCTCTTCCGCCACGGGAAGCTCGAAGGACTCCGTCCGCGGCGCGGGGATCAGCGCGACGCGGGCCGGGATCTCTGGCGCCACCGGATCGGTGGTGGCCGCCTTCCCTGGTAAGAAGCGAAGGTCCATCCCCTGTGTCATGAGTATCTGGGGCCCGGTGATTTCCACCTCCCCGCCCAGTTTCAGCAGCAGGGCGCAACAGAGGCACCGCATCGCGGCAAGGTCATCGTTCCTCTTGACCAAGGCATCTTTCAGGCGCCGGACGTCAGCCCGGGCCAGCAAATCAGGGATGTCCATTTTGTTTCCCTTCATCGATGAGGACCTTGATACCCCGGGTTCCCAAGTAAATGCCCAGCACCAGGCCAAGCAGGAACCCTGCAACGACGGCGAGGCACAGGAAGGTATAAAGGCTTTGGGTGTCTATCATTTATTGAACCTATTGACGGGACGGATGCGGCGGCGATACCGGGCAATGCCAATCCGCCACCCGCAAGTGAAGGAGCCCACACAAAGAGCAGCCAAGACAAGGACACAGCGCCACATCACTCCGCCCCCTCGAGCCAGGCCCGGAAATCGATGTTTTCAGCCGGATCCAGGCTGGGCGCGATGAAGGATGGGATTCCCCAGATTTCGCAGAGCTCGTGCTCCTCGCGGGACCCGGCGCTGTTCTGCCAACCTGGGAGGAACACCGCCGCATCGGAGCGGTGAAGCATCGCTCGGCAGCGAACCATGGCGGCGGCATGGACAGCGGCCACATCCCCAGACTGGGGCGCCAGCACAGCAATATGCGGCACCAAAGCCACCACGCCG
>JANYJQ010000083.1 GCA_025358435.1 Holophagaceae bacterium | reverse complement strand
CTTCAGTGATCTGAATGGCGATGGCACCGTGGATGATGCAGATCTGCTGCTGCTCCTGGCGGGGTTCTGAGGGAGATGACCATGACTAAGAAGAATACGATTTGCGTCATCTTGGCCTCCCTTGCCTTGGCGAGTCTGCTGGCCTGCGGCGGCGGTGCCGATGCAACGCCTGCGCCCGCTGCCACCGGCATGTCCTACACAGATCCGACCAGCGGCACCTACAAACTGGTGAAGGATCCGTCCAGTTCCGACACGCATCTGGTGCTCAATCTGGTGGGCCCGAGCACTGGCACGGCCATGGGGGTTTCTCTCTCGCTCAGCGCGGATTCAGCCAAGGTCGTGTGGGTGGATGTGCCCGCGGGCGGCACCACCAGCGCCCTGATGAAAAACGGAACGCAGTTCAGCCTTGGCGGAGGGATTCCCATCCTGAAAGCCAAGGCGGTGGGCGGTTTGCTCCAGGCCACCGTTGCCCAGAAAGCGCCCACGGTTCCCTCTGCCCTAAACGGTACGCTATTGCAGGTGGCGTTGGAACTGAAACCGGGGGCCGCGATCCCCGTGGGCACCGCCATTGTGATCAGCACCAATGCCGCTAAGTGCCAAGTATTGACCGATACCGCCTCCAACCCGACCACTATGGCGGTGAGCGTTGGAATGCTCACCGCGAAGTAGGGTTCTGGCTATTCCGAATACTGCGGTTGGTAATTCAAAGAGCAGATGAACCGCAGAAAAATAGATATCGTAATGCGGTTTATTCCTCGGCGGAACTCTGCGGCCTCGCGGTTCAAAAGCACTTTCACTTTTCCTAGTGCAAAATGTGGAATTATTCTTCGCCCATAAGCACTTCCCGCGGTTTGCCTGCGCCGCGATCGGGGCCGATGATGCCTTCGGCTTCCATTTGATCGATGATGCGAGCGGCGCGGCCGTAGCCGATGTTGAGTTTGCGCTGCAGTAGGCTGGTGCTGGCTTTACGCTCACGCTTCACCACGGCCACGGCGCGGTCGTAGATATCATCGCTGGCGGATGCGGTCTCGTTGAGGGCCTGGGTTTCCTCGTCGGTTTCCATGGCGTTGAGCAGGGCCTTGTTGTATTCGGGGCGGCCGCGCACCTTGAGCCAATCCACCAGTCGCAGCGTTTCTTCCTCGGTGATGAGGGGCGCGTGGATGCGGTGGGGGCGGGCGTTTCCGGGCGCCAGGAAGAGCGCATCGCCCTTGCCGAGCAACTGCTCACCGCCGCTGGAATCGAGAATGGTGCGGCTATCGATCTTGGTGTTCACCCGGTAGCTGAGGCGCGCCGGGAGGTTGGCTTTGATCACGCCGGTCACAATATCCACGCTGGGGCGCTGGGTGGCGAGGATGAGGTGGATGCCCACGGCGCGGGCCTTTTGGGCGATGCGGGCGATGCTATCTTCCACCTCTGCGCGGGCCACCATCATGAGATCGGCCAGCTCATCAATGACCACCACCACATAGGGCAGGGGCTCCAGGAACGCGGGCCGGTCCGGCCAGCGCGGGTTGGGGGTGCGATCACTGAGATCCATGCTGCCGCCCGCTTCCAGCAGCTTGGCGTTAAAGCCTTCCAGGTTGCGCACGCTGAGCAATGCCAGGCGGCGGTAGCGGTCTTCCATCTGGGCCACCACCCACTTGAGCACGCGACCTGCCTCTTTCATGTCGGTGACCACGGGCGCCCAGAGGTGAGGAATGTCTTCATACATGCCCAGTTCCACCATCTTGGGGTCCACCAGGATGAGCTTCACTTCGCTGGGCAGGGCGCGCAGCAGCACGGAACAGATCATGGCGTTCACGCCCACGCTCTTACCGCTGCCGGTGCTGCCACCGATGAGCAGGTGCGGCATCTTGGCGAGATCGGTCACGATGGGGTGGCCTGCGATGTCCTTGCCCAGGGCCAGGGCCAGCAGGCTGCGGGCTTCCTTGTGGGCGGGGTCGCGAAAGGCTGGGCTATCGACAATCTCGCGGAAGGCGATGATTTCCCGCGTGGGATTCGGTACCTCAATGCCCACCAAATTGCGGCCGGGAATGCGGTCGATGCGTACCTTCTCGGCCTGCAAGCCCAGGGCGAGATCGTCTTCCATGCCGATGACCCTGGCCAGGGGCACGCCCGCATCGGGTTGGAATTCGTAAACGGTGACCACGGGGCCGGGCTGCATGCCCACCACGGTGCCCTTCACTTTGAATTCCGATAGCTTCTGGCCGATCAGCACGCGGGTATCTTCGAGCACTTTGAAATTCAGTTTTGCGCCAATGCCGGGTGGGTCGAAAAGCCGCCGCGGTGGCAGTTCCAGGCGATCGG
>JANYJQ010000080.1 GCA_025358435.1 Holophagaceae bacterium | reverse complement strand
CAGTATCGGCCGAGCCGATACACGAGACAAAAAGACTCTTGGCGCTCTTCTCGGTATCGGCAGAGCCGATACACGAGACAAAGGGAAATCTGGCGTCTTGGCGGTGAATCCATTTCTGTTTTATTGAACGCGACTTGGTATCAAGGTTCTGCCGATTGGCCCTCGATCTCCGCCAGTCCGAACACGCGCTCGTAGGTGATCCAGTGGACGCCGAAGGTGATGGGCATGACGAGGAAGGCGCCGACGTAGCAGAAGCAGACGCCCACCAGGCTCAAGGCAAAGACCACCAGGCCGAGGCCCACCAGGCCCCAGATGTTCGCCCAGGCCGCGCGCATGCTAAGTTTCACCGCGTCCAGGCCCTTCATGCCGCGGTCCACGATCAGGGGGAAGGTGAAGGAGAAGAGCAGGTTCAAGAGCACCGAGGCCAGCATGATCAGCAGGAAGGCCCCGACTGCGAGCAGGACGATCAGCACGATGGTCCCCTCCTGCGGCGCGCGGGAGGCGCTGAGCGCCCCCACGAAAAAACCTGAGAACAACACCAGGAAGATCAGCGGCACCACCAGCACCAGGCTCGCCGCCACCATCAGCAGCGCGGCGATGAAGGATTCCAGGAAACGGTCGAAGCCCTTGAACAGAGTCTCGAAGCTCACCGGATTGCCCCGCCCCTGCTCGCGGAAGCAGAGGTAGATGCCGCACATCATGGGCCCCATCAGCACCGCCATGGGCACCAGGCCCGCGATGAGCATCCCCACCACAGTTACGCCCAGGAACATCCAGTACTGCCCCTTCACCCGCTCCCAGGCTTCGCCCACGTAGGCGAAGGGCGCGATGGCCACACGGTTGAAAGGGATGGTGTCAGGCATGCTGGGCTCCGCTCACACAACAATACAAGCACTACGCGGAGGAGCGACTTTCCTCCGCATGGTTTTCCTGCCCTGCGCCAGCCTAATGGCGGGTCTTCGGCAGGGGCGTGAGCCGGATCAAGTCCGGGAAGGGAAAGTTCGCATCAACCTCGGCTTCCCATGGGATGCAGGCTTCATGGGTGATCTTCAATTTGGAAGCACCGTCGGCGGGGATGCCAAGGTTCTGGATGGGGGACAGGCCCACTGGGTTGCCGTTGAGAAAGACTTGGGCCCCCGGGGGGCTGGTGTTCACGGAGACCATGCGCGGAGGCCGTTTCAGCACCACATTCACCGAATTCTCACCCTCCCTGATGCGACAACTCTGGGAGAGATAGCCCGCCAGTTTGACCCTGAGCAAGGGCCCGCCAGCACCGGCCACCTCCTGGCTTAGCGGTGTCTCGCCGATCTTCTGGCCCTCCAGGTAGACCGAGGCACCCGCGGGCTCGCTGAGCACTTCGATGGTCCGCGGGATCGGCCTGGGGCTCCTGAAGAAATATCCACCCACGCCAAGACCACCCAGCGCCAGGAGGGAGAGCACGGCCCAGCGCAGTCCGTGGCCGCCACCTGGAGCGGATCGCCCCCGGTTCTCTGGGAGATCCGTCCCCATCCGGGTTAGGAATTCGCGGGTCTCCGCCTTCGATGGAGGTTGGGACAGCTCGGCCAAAGCCAACGTGGAAGCCGACCTTGATCCCGGGGTTGATTCCAGATGAAGGGGGTAGGTCGGGGGATCGGGTGCAATGCCGCTGGCCCTGGGGTCCGTCCGGCTTGTGGAAGCCGCGGCATCGGAGTCCGACCCCGGCTTGGAGGGCGCCAGCGGATTGCCGGAGCCGATGGGGAGAAAGTTGAAATTGGCCGTGTTCGTGTTGGCGCTATCCAGGCTGTCCAGCAGTTTCGACCGTTGTTCCTGGTCCAGGGGGGCCGCGCTGATGAGAGCCTCCATGAATCCAGGCAGGTCCGGATAGCGCTCGGCGGGGTCCTTGGCCAAGGCCCGCAGGAAGACTGTTCGCAACCCGGGATCCAGGTCTGGTGGAATTGCCGGTGGCTCATGGACGATGCGGAAGAGCGTCGAGCCCACGCTCGAACCCTGATAGGGAAGCTCACCGGTGAGCGCTTCGAAGGCGGTCACGGCAAAGGCGTAGCGATCCGTGGCCGGGGACGGATCGTTGCCGGTCAGCAATTCCGGCGCGGTGTAGGAAGGCGTGCCGAACATTATGCCCTCGGCGGTCAATCGCGACTGATCCCCCCGGGCTATGCCGAAATCCATGAGTTTCAAATGGCCCGTCTGGCTCACCAGCATATTCTCGGGTTTGACATCCCGGTGGACGATGCCCGCCAGCTGGGCTGCCTGCAGGGCCGACATGCCTTGCAGGAGCAATTTCATGACCTCGTCCACCGGCAGGTTCAGCTTGATGACTTGCGCCAGACTCGCGCCGGTGATGTATTCCATGGTGAGGAAGGGTCCCATTTCCGGATCCACGCCCACGTCGTAGACCGTGATGATGTTCGGGTGGTTCAGCTTCGCGCTGATCTCCGCCTCGCGCTTGAACCGCTCGATGGTTTCAGAGGCGTTTCCGCTTTTTCCCCGCATGATCTTGACGGCCACGGAACGCTTGAGCAGCGGGTCCACGGCCAGATAGACCACGCCCATGGAACCACGTCCGATGACGTATCCAACCTCATAGCGGCCAATTTTTTCGGGCTCGGGGGACATGGGGAACCAGAGAAACGCGGGAACGGACAGACCTCTATTGTAGGTGTCTTAGGAAAGGTGCCCACCCACGCTGCGTTTCCGATGAATGGAAGTTGAAAAATCCCAGAAGAAAACCACCTCGCGGACGGTACCGGAGGAAGATGGGTGAACGGCTATCGCTGCTGGGGCTGCATCGCCCAACAAAATCCATCACGGCTTTTCAAGGAGATCGCATGAGCCATTACCAGATAGCCGTCCTCGTCGGCAGCTTCCGCAAGGAGTCCCTCAACCGCAAGCTGGCGGATGCGCTCGTCAAGCTGGCGCCCCCGGACTTCACGTTCACTCAAGTGAGGATCGATGACCTGCCGCTCTACAATATGGACGAGGACGGCGACCAGAGGCCCTGCGTCCGGAGGCTCAAGGCCGAGCTGGAGGCGTCCCATGGCTTCCTGTTCGTGACGCCCGAATACAACCGCTCCATCCCCGGCCTACTCAAGAACGCCATCGACCACGCCTCGCGCCCCTATGGCAAGAGCTCCTGGGCGGGCAAGCCCGCGGGCATGGTGGGCGTGTCCCCCGGCGCCAACCGGCACCGCCCTGGCGCAGCAGCACCTGCGCGGCATCCTGGCCACCCTGGACATGCCGACCCTGGGCCAGCCCGAAGTCTTCCTCCAATTCAAGGAAGGTCTCTTCGACGAGTCCGGCGACATCGGGGAAGGCAGCCGCAAATTCCTGCAGAAATGGATGGACCGATATGTCGCGTGGGTGAAGCAGCACGCGAGCTGAAGCAACTTAAAAACACCACGCGGAGGGTAGCGGAGATAGAGCGGGGGGCAGCGGAGGAAGATGAACTTGGATTCATGTGGATAATGACGAAGGCTGCATGGCCTATGCCGGGACGCTGCTGAAGAAGGGTTGAGCTTGAGTGCCGAGAATTCTAACTCTGACGATCGCATCGCCATCTTCGAGGGGCATGCCATCCGCCGTGTGTATGACGAAGCAGAGGAGATTTGGTTTTTTTCGATGATTGATGTGGTCCAAGTTCTGACACAACAGCCGGATTACCAGACCGCGCGGAAATACTGGAACAAGCTGAAAGAACGGCTGTCCAAGGAGGGCAGCGAGTCGGTGACAACTTGTCACCGACTGAAACTGACCGCCGCCGACGGCAAGCAATACCTCACCGATGTGGCCAACGCGGAAACCCTGCTGAGAATTGTGCAAAGTGTTCCGAACCCTAAAGCCGAACCCATCAAGCTTTGGCTGGCCAAAGTCGGCTACGAGCGGATGCAGGAAATGGCAGACCCAGCCCGTTCCCTGGACCGCGCACGGGAAACCTGGCAGAAGCACGGGCGCAGTGAAAAATGGATCCAACAGCGAATGATGGGCCAAGAAACCCGCAACAAGCTCACCGATTACTGGGCCACCCATGAGATCAAGAAGGGCGAGGAGTTCGCCATCCTCACCAACATCATTCATCGGGAGTGGGCCGAGGTGAGCGTGCAGGCGCACAAGGGCATGAAGGGGCTCAAGACCCAGAACCTGCGCGATCACATGAGTGAAGCCGAGCTGATCTTCACCGCACTGGCCGAACTTTCTACTCGGCAAATCGCGGAAAGCGTTGAAGCCAAGGGGATGGTGGAAAATAAGTCCGTGGCCAAGACAGGTGGCGGGATCGCAAGGAAGGCACGATTGGATCTGGAAGCGCGAACCGGCCAGAAGGTCGTTTCCAGTGAAAGTTACTTGCCACCGATGAAAACGAAGGGAACCCTGCCAGTGAATCCTGCGAAACCGGCAGCGAAGAAACCCGCCAAGAAACCACGATCCAAGAAAACATAGCCACAGCGGGGATTCACGGGGATGAAAAACCTAAAAAAAAGCCCTTTCAACCACGGATGAACACTGATGAACACGGATAAGAAACTAGAACCTTGGTTTTTCTCCGCTACCTTTTGTGGCAGGGGTGACCCTTAGTGGCCTTCAATTTCATTGCGGGGAAAGGACATACTTCCAATAGGTCATATACTTCTCTGCTGCCCTCTGCCCCTCCGCTGCCCTCCGCGTAGTGATTATTTTTTGATTCTTACTAGCTGCATCCGGTCGTCGCGCCGCATGTCTGGCACTTCATGCAGGCGCCGTTCCTTACCAACGTGAGGTGGCCGCATTCGGGGCAGGGATCTCCGGTGTAGCCTTTTTCGCGGGCGATGCGGGCGGCGACGGCGGCGGCGGACTGGTGGGGCATGCCGGTGGTGGCGGTGCGCTGCTGGGCGGCCATGGCCATCGCTGGCGTCGGTACCGGTGATGGCGCCGGTACCGGGGCAGGCGGGGCGGCTGCGACCGTGGCGGTGCCCAGGCTCGCTTCTGGCGGGAACAGGCTTGGCGTGGTTTCGATGCTGCGGCCGGGGATGCCCATGCCGGGGGCGTGGGTTTCGGGTTTGGCGGTCAGGTTCATGAGCTGCTCGGGCTCCACCTGCGCCAGTTCGTAACGGCCCAGGTAGGAGATGGCCAGTTCGCGGAACACGAAAT
>JANYJQ010000014.1 GCA_025358435.1 Holophagaceae bacterium | reverse complement strand
GAAACGGAACAAAGATTCCGGATCAAAAATCGGCTGGGTGATGGCCCATTCGGCCCCAGCTTCGACCTTGTAGCGGAAGCGGCTCTGTTCCCGTTCCACATCGATGGCCACGGGGTTCGCGCCCACGCCGATGCTGAAGGCGGTGGGCGCGCCGATGCTGGAACCGCCGAGATCCTGGCCGCTGTTGAGGCGCGATAGCATGTTCACCAGGCCGATGGAATCGATGTCGAACACCGCGGTGGCCTGGGGATAAGGACCGAGCTTCGGAGGATCGCCCGTCACGGCCAGCATATTGCGCAGACCGAGTCCCGCCGCGCCCAGCAGGTCGCTTTGCATCCCCAGCAGATTGCGGTCCCGGCAGGCGTAGTGCAGCAGGGTTTCCATGCCTACGCGCTGCTCGATGAGCAGGGCCGTCGCCAGCGCGCTCATGCGGGCCATGGCGCGGGGACCATCGGGAATGTTGATGGCATCCGCACCCATCGCTTTGGCCTTTCTGGCTTTCTCCAGAAGCTTGTCGGCGCTGGTTCCTTTGGGGGGCACCAGCTCCACCGTGGTGACGAATTCCCCCTTGGCGAGCTTGGCCGAGAACTTGCTCCGCTCGGCGAAGGGCAGCGTCGCCAAAGGTGCCACCACATCCTTTTGCACGATTTCGGCCCGGCCATGATCAAAAGCCTCCGCCTGCCGCATCGCGCCGCGCATGGCCCTGGTATGGGCTGGCGTAGTGCCACTGCAGCCGCCCACGGCGATGGCACCCAGCGAGAGTGCCTGCCGCGCGAATTCGCCCAGGTATTCCGGGCTCGCCATGTAGAGCAGCCGACCGTCCACGACCCGGGGCAAGCCAGCCGAAGGGTTGAGGATGATGGGTGCGTCGGTCGCGGCCTTGAAGCGCTTTAGCAAATCGAGAACGGGCGCCGGACCGTTGCCGCCATTCACGCCCACCAGGTCCGCACCCCAGTCCCGCAGTTTCGGGATGTACCATTCCGGCTCGGTGCCGTACAGCGTTGCGCCTTCATCATTGGGCGTCATCATGGCGGCGATGGGCAGATCGCAGACCTCCTGGATGGCCAGGATCGCCTGCTGGATTTCGTTCAGATCCGCGAAGGACTCCAGCACGAAGAGATCCACGCCGCCTGCCTGCAAAGCCTTGGCCTGCTCCGCGAAAAACGCGCGGGCTTCTTCAAACGAGGTTGGCCCCCAGGGCTCGATGCGCAGGCCCAGGGGCCCGATACATCCCGCCACCCAGCCGCCGCTCTGGCTGTTCCCGGCCTGTTCGAGGGCCCGCCGCGCCAGTTCCGCGCCCTTCTGGTTGATCTCCGCCAGCTTCTCGGCCAGCCCGTATCCGCTCAGCTTCACGCGGTTGGCGGCCCAGGTGTTGGTGGTGAGCACATCGGCGCCGGCCCCGCGGAACTGCTCATGGACCTTTCGAACGAGATCCGGCGTGGCGAGATTGGCTTCATCGAAAGAGCGGTTGATGAAGATGCCCTTTTCGAACAGCACCGTGGGCACGGAGCCATCAAAAAGAAACCGTTGTCCGTTGTGCAGGGCATGGCGGAAGGAAAGAGTCATGCGTGACTCCCGGGGCTGGTGGCATTCAGGGTGACGCCGCTACATGGAACGTCAAGGCCTGATGAATTATCCACAGAGCACCGTGCCGCCGTTGACGTTCAGGACTTCGCCGTTGATGGAAACCGCCCAATCGCTCAGCAGGAAGGCGATGGGACCTGCGATATCCTGGGCTTCGGGGATGCGGCCCAAGGGAAAGATGCCCTCGATGCGCTTCCGAGCGGCCGGGTCGCCGCGCAAGGCAGGCGCCGAGAGATCCGTATCCACCCAGCCCGGCGCCACGGCATTCACCCGGATGCGATCGCGCCCCAATTCCGGCGCCAGGGATTTCACCAGGGAAATGATCGCGCCCTTGGTGGCGGCGTAGGCGCCATAGCCTGACTCGCCGCGCTGGCCCGCCGTGGAGCTGATGAGCACGATGCTCCCGCCGCCGCTGCGTTTGAGTGCGGGGATGACGGCGGCGTTCCACAGGAAAATACCCCGCAGGTTGGTTTCCAG
>JANYJQ010000013.1 GCA_025358435.1 Holophagaceae bacterium | reverse complement strand
GGCATCACCGAACGCATCGCCCAGGACTGGTTCGATAATCTGGGCGTGGATGTCATCACCACGGGCAACCATGCCTTCGACGTGAAGGACATCGGCCCCTATTTCGCTAAAGAACCAAGACTGCTGCGGCCTGCCAACTTTCCGCCCACCACGCCGGGCCTGGGCCACGTGAAGCTGCACACCAACAGCGGCGAGGAAGTGCTGGTGATGTGCCTCATGGGCCGCATCCACATGCCGACCTGCGACGATCCTTTCCGCGCGGCGGATTCAATCCTGATGAAGGAACGGGCCGATGTGGTCCTGGTGGACATGCACGCCGAAGCCACCAGTGAGGCCCAAGCCATGGGCTGGTATCTGGAGGGTCGCGTCAGCGCCGTGGTGGGCAGCCATACCCATGTGGCCACGCTGGATACCAAGGTGCTGCCCGGCGGCACCGCCTACGTCACGGATATCGGCATGACCGGGCCCTACGACAGTGTGATCGGCATGAAGAAGGAGACCAGCCTGGCCCGCTTTCTCACACCTCTGAGGCCGCGTTTCGAAGTGGCCGAAGGTGACTTGCAACTCCACGCAGTGCTCATCGAAACCAAGGGGAAAAAGGCTGTTTCCATCGAACGAATCATAAGGAAATCTTAGAGCAAAGGCCTGCGCCGGCAGCCTGGGCAGAATCCTCCTCGACTTAGGCTCCGACTTTTCAGGTGGCGTGCACTAGGATGGGGAATCCCAGGCCCGCCTCCATGCCCACCCATTCCCGACGAATCCTGCACGCCAAGCCCCGCCTCACCGCGGCGCTGGACCGTTGGCTCCGGCCCATGCAGCAGAAGGGCGCGCTGACCCTTCTCTTCATTTCGATCCTGGCCACCACAAGCCTGCTCTACACCCTTCCCATCGTCTGGGTGAGCAGCAGGATTTCCCGGGACATTCTGGAATGGCAGGACGCTCGGATGCCCCTTATGCAGTCCATCGGCCAGAACTGGTCGGTCCTGCCGAATATCCCAGATTTCCAGACCGGCGATGAACCGCACGTGCGAGCAGCGCTGCGGGAACACCTCTTGCTTCTTGCAGTGGTTTCCCGGCGTGAGGGAACCGTGTGGGTGCGCCTTGGAGACCGTTTGGTAGCCTGCCCTGATCCGACGCGGAGCAATCGTTGGCGCTCCTGGGTGAAACAGGCCGAGGTTGAAGGAAGATTCCAGTGGGTTCCGCCGAAAGAGATGAACCCGGATTTCCCCCGCGCGGCGGGCCTGGTCCTGCTCGGCGACCGTTTCGGGATGGTTAAGCTTTGGCACATCGGCAGCGATGAAGTGGAGCACCATCTGCGTTTTTTGCAGGCGAATAAACCCCGGCTCCAGGTGGGCCTGCGCCGTTCTGAACCGAAAGAGCAATTCGAGGACGCCACGGCCGCCTGGACAGCGCCACCCAATCTGCAAGCGGGGTTTCGCCGCGGAGAACATTCCCCATCGGAAATCCTGCTGACCGGCGATGCCATGGGCGACGGCTGGGAAATGGTCGGAAGACCTCTCCCCGAAGATGAGTCGAGCATGACGGCGGACATCCGGTTCCACCGGAAGGTCGCATGGTCCGCCTATGTATTGGTGGCCGGGGGACTCTCCTTCGGACTCTACCTGCGCTACAGGGCCAGGAGGCAGGAGCGGCTGGACTCGGACCAGATCGCCTCTCTGGCCCACAGCCTGAAGACACCCCTCGCAGTGCTCAAACTTCGCTGCGACAGCCTTCGGATGGGCAATCTTCCCCCGGAAAGGACCCAGGCAGAATTCCTCCACATCGGAGAGGAAGTGGACCAACTTGTGGTGCTCATCGAAAACGGCTTGAAGAGCCTGCGGATACACCCTGGCCAGTCGGCGCGAAGCCCAGTGCCAGAAGGATTCTACGAAGAATCGGCGGGTGAGATGAAGAGCCTTTTCGAGCAGGAAGCGAGGAATCTGCTCTTCGAGATCGAGCCGGTTTCCCACCAAGCGCACGTTTCTTCCCTCCGGGCGGCGTTGGCAACCCTGCTGGAAAATGCCCTGGTTTATGGAGGCGGAACCACTAGGGTCAAGGGGACCAAAATCGGTCAGATATTCCAGATCTCTGTGTCGGACGAGGGACCCGGCGTCGGCCCCCAGCAACTCGAGCAGCTTGGGAAGCCCTTCATGCGCTTCCGGCGAAACGGCGCCGAAGGTTTCTCCCATGAAGGCCAAGGACTTGGTTTGAGCCTGCTTTTCCAGGTATCCCAGCGGGAGGGTTGGGGCCTTGCCTTCCTCAGCAGGCCAGGCGCAGGATTCGAGGCGAGAATCGAGTTGCCTCAATGATGGCCGCGCCGGTTGGGACCCAACCCGGATGAACGACCCTGCCCCAAAAGAAAACTGGATCCGGGCCTACCGCGAGGCGCCCGAAATCTTCGATGCCTTTTCCCGGGCCGAGGATCCCGCGGGCCTGGTGGCGCGTCGCCTGCTCGCCCATGCGCACCTGGAGAACTGCAAGGTGCTGGAACTCGGTTGCGGCACAGGCCGATACATGCGCGAGCTGGCTCCGCATGCGGGGACGTATATCGGCATCGAACCAAGCCCGAACATGATGGCCCTGGCCCGAACCACCACTCTCAAGGTCGCGACGCAACCCCTATTGCTTCGCGGTCGCGGTGAGTCCCTGCCCATCCAGACCGGAAGGGTTGATGTGATTCTTGCGGCGTGGGTGGTGGTGAACCTGCGTGAGGAAGTCCGGGATCGCGTGCTGAAGGAGGCCTTGCGGGTTCTGCGCCCTGGTCCGGGGGGCGGGATATGGCTTTTGGAAAACCACTGGGACAGCCAGTTTCAGCGCTACCGGGGGAGAGGCGCGGAGGACGAGCTCCGCCTGCGCCACCTGATCGATCGCGATGGATTCCGAATGGTGGAAGTTGTCGCAACGGAACTGCGATTTCCTACTTCGTCTGAGGCAGAGCGTGTGCTCGGCTATCTCTGCGGAGACACCATGCTAAACCGGTTGCGCCGGAACCCCACTTGCGTTCTGGAGCACCGCGTCGCGCTGCTTCACCGTCCCGCCTGATCCCAATCTGAGTTTCCCCTGTTTGAACCAGAAGAATTCCACCGTGCTTGCTTTCTGCATGTCGTCCCGCTGGAAGACCGTGAAGGGCATCCCCGCGGTCTTGAGAGCCCGGCAGGCTCTTAGATACTCATCGCGATCCACTTCCAACTCCTGGCCGTTCTGAGCGCCACCCCGGCCTACGGGCAGGAAGCGGTACAGATGCCAAGCGTGCAGGCTCATCCCTGATATGCACTCTGCCATCAGCCATTCGGCCATGTCCTGCAGGCCCAGCAGATTTTCACGGGTCACCACCGTGGACAGGGTGAGTTCCCGTCCAGCCTGAACGAGGGTTTGGATGCGATCCAGAATCAGGCTGTGGTGGCCCCCGCCCGGCAATAGACGCAAATCCTCATGTAGACCTGGATCCAGAGATTCCATGGGCAGAATATAACGGCTGATGGATTGGATCTTCTCGAAGCCAGGGGGCAAATTCACCCCATTGGTGCACACCTGCACCTGGAATCCCAGGTCGGCGGCGAAACATGTCAATTTTTCAAGATCATTGGGCCAGAGGAACGGCTCGCCACCACCCAGCACCACGCTTTCCACCCGCCCTTTCAGCGCGCTCAACAAGGCGGCGGCCTCGTCGAATGACATTACCGAGAAATCCGATTCGCTCGCGCAGAACCGGCAAACCATGTCGCAAAGCGGTGTGAGGAATACCGAAGCGATGCGCTTCCGCGGATCCAATCCATGAAGATCAAGGACAACCATATGAAAACGCTAGCAGGCGCTCAGAGAAATGTGCGTCACGAACAGAATTTTAAAAAAGGCCCCACGGATGCGGGGCCTTCTCTTTTTCTTTTCTAGCTCTTAGCTCTTAACTCTTGACTCTTAACTCTTAACTTTTTTAGTACATGTCTTCCATGCCGCCCATGCCGCCGCCGCCCATGGGGGGAGCCTTGGGCTCGGGGATTTCGCTGATGATGGCTTCGGTGGTGAGCATCATGGCGGCAACGCTCGCGGCATTGAAGACATGTACTAAAAAAGTTAAGAGTTAAGAGTCAAGAGTTAAGAGCTAGAAAAGAAAAAGAGAAGGCCCCGCATCCGTGGGGCCTTTTTTAAAATTC
>JANYJQ010000011.1 GCA_025358435.1 Holophagaceae bacterium | reverse complement strand
CGCAGCTAGGGGAAGGAGCAGGGCGCGCGAGCGACCGAGCCGGTCCGCGCAGCGGATCCCCATGCGCAGCCAGCCCGCGGGTTTTGCCAGAAGGGCAAAACCAGGTTCAAATCCCGATTCCCCCGCTACCAATACGAAGGGCCCGGCAACCACCGGGCCCTTTCCTTTTCCACGCAGTCGAATATATCAACGCAGAATTTGAGCCTGCGATCGGGATGTCGCGCAAGTTAGGGGAATCCTGTTCAACTTCCGTCATGCTCTGAACATCCGCCTTTCGGCTGCGGCGGTCCATTTCCATCGCAAGGCCTCTCCAGATAGGTTGACGTGAGCAACGATCCTTTCATCCCTTTCAATCCATCCGCTCCGACCACAGCGCCTGCTCTCAAATCCGTGTCGGCCTCCGTTCAAGGGACACCGTCCAGACGATTGGTTGCAGCGCTGGCATTCGCATGCCGCATGGGCTTCCTGTCCCTGCTTCTGTCCGCTCCCCTGGCCGCCCAGGCGCCCCAGCTCGTACAGTCCATCCCGGAGGGGACGGGCCTGGAGCAGACGGACCTGCCCTTCGCGAAGGACGTGTGGCTGGACATGATCCGCGGGGCCAAACGCAGCGTGGACATGGCCGAGTTCTACGTCGCCAGCACATCGGACGGGTACTTGGAACCCATCCTCAGGGAGTTGGAGAAGGCCGGAGCGAGGGGCGTCAAAGTGCGCATCATGCTATCCACTTTGATGTTGGACGAGGACCAGCCCTCCGTGGCCCGCCTACGCGCCATCCCTGGTGCCGAAGTGCTCGCCTTTGGCTTCGGTGAAGGAAAGCGGGGAATCCTGCATGCCAAGTACTTCATCGTGGACAACGAGGATGCCTTCGTGGGGAGCCAAAATCTTGATTGGCGTTCCTTGCAGCACATCCACGAGACGGGTCTGAGGTTTAGGACCCCCACCCTGGTGTCACCTCTGCGCGACATTTTTCAAATCGACTGGGAATTTTGCAAAACCCACAAGCTGCCCACCCTTCCCAAGGGCGCGGCTCCTTCTTCCATGCCGGCGTTTGAGCTGGTGGCCAGTCCGCCGAGCCTCACCCCACCCTCCATCCGGGCCGCCCTGCCCTCCCTTCAAGAACTGCTTGGGCAGGCCAAGACCAGGATCCGCATCCAACTCCTCACGTACTCCACGGTGTCAGGCAAAACCCGTTTCTGGCCTGCCCTCGATAATGCGCTACGCGCGGCGGCTGTTCGGGGTGTGGTTGTCCAACTCCTGGTTTCGGATTGGAATCTGGCCCGCCCCGCCGTGGATCACCTCAAATCCCTCGCGCTCATCCCCAACCTGGAAGTGCGGATCACCTCCATTCCAGAGTCAAGCAAGGGACATATCCCCTTCGCCCGGGTCGTCCACAGCAAGTACATGACGGTGGATGGAAGCCTGCTCTGGCTGGGCACGAGCAATTGGGGCGAGGACTACTTCATGGACTCGCGGAACGTGGAACTCATCCTCAGGGATCCCGCCCTGGCGGCGCAGGGCGACCGGATTTTCGAACAGCTCTGGAACAGTCGCTACGCCTCCCGGTTGGACCCAACCAGGACCTACATCCCCCGTGTGCGGGAATAATCCGTTCGTGAAACCCGGTGATTGGAACACCCTCAATTCACCAGAAACAACCCCGCAGCCCCTCCAACAGTCAACAGCGTTCCTGCCACAGCGCGAGGAGTGATGGGTTCGTGGAAAAAGACCCACGAGAGGGGAAGCAGGAAGATCGGGACGATCGCAAGCAGCGTGGAGACGGGCCCCAGAGGCGCATGGGCGATGGCGTACATGGCGAGGAATCCACCAATGATTGGCCCTAGAGCTGTGCCGCTCAGCATCTGCGAGAGGATCCGGCCATCGCCCCAGGCGGAGGAGGAAAGCCGCAGGTTGCCACGGAGGGCCAGATACACCATAGATCCCACCGCGCCGGCCCAGATGCGCACCACCAGAGCTGAAAACGGCCCGACACCACCGGCCATGCCTTTTTGGGCAGTGAACTGACCAAGGGCTTGCCCCACCGCCGCTCCCAAAGCCAGTAACAAGCCCCAGGCCCGGGAACGTCCTGAGGGCCGCGGATCCGGTCCGGCCACCACCAACGCGATGCCCGCAAGCGTTACCAGTATGGCGCCGCCCTTGGGCCATGACAGATCCTGTCCCAGAAAACCCCAGGCCAGGGACGCACTGAGGACCGGCGCCAGGGTCTGCATCAACATCCCCAGGTGTGGCCCGATCTCCACGAAAGACTCCAGCCCCAATCCATCCGCCATTGCGAAGCCCAGCAGCCCCGAAAGCAGCAGCCAGGCGGTTCCTGATGCGCCAATACCCGCTGGCCAGGGTGTGCCGACAAAGATCCTATGCACCACTGCCACCAGCACCGCCGCCAGCGCCAGGCGCACCGCGTTGACCACCTGGGCGCCGATGCGGCGCGAGGCGAAAGTGAGAACTGTAACGGTTATGGCCCACAGAAAGGCAGCGGCAAAAGCTGCTGATTTGCCCGCCAACTCGCCATCCAAGGTCACGCCCTTCCCTCCATCGCGCACTGGGTAAACTGCTATCGATCAGCGTCTCACGAGGCCTGCCATGCGCCGAATCCTGCTCCTTTGCGCCCTCGCGCTTCTGCCCCTCACGGGGGGGGATCGAGTGACCGGCCGCGCCTTCGCCACCCGCGCCGAAGTCGCAGCGCAGCATGGCATGGCCTGCACCAGCCAGCCGCTGGTGACTCAGATCGCCCTGGACATCCTGAAAAAGGGTGGCTCAGCCGTGGACGCCGCCATCGCCGCAGATGCGGCCCTGGGCCTCATGGAACCCACGGGTTCGGGTATGGGAGGCGATCTCTTCGCCATCGTGTGGGACGCCAGGACAAAGAAACTTTATGGATTGAACGCCAGCGGCCGCTCGCCTAAAAATCTCACCCTGGATCATTTCAAAAAACTCGGGCTGAAACGCATCCCGGCCCTTGGACCCCTGCCCGTGTCAGTGCCGGGATGCGTGGACGGATGGTTCGAACTGCATGGGAAGTTCGGCAAGCTGCCGATGTCGGACCTCCTGGCACCCGCAACGCAGTACGCCCGGGAGGGCTTTCCCCTCTCCGAACTCGTCGCCTATTACTGGGAGCGCAGCGTTCCAACGCTTGGCAAGTTCCCGGGATTTTTGGAAACCTACACGGTGGACGGAAAACGCGCCCCGAAAAACGGCGAAGTCTTCCGCAATCCGAGGCTGGCCGACACGCTTGAAAAAGTTGCCAAGGGCGGCCGGGACGCCTTCTACAAAGGCGACATCGCTCGCAAGATCGATACCTACATGAAGGCGCAGGGCGGCTTTTTAAGCTATGAGGACCTCGCCGCGCACCACAGTGAATGGGTGGAACCGCTGTCCACGGACTACCGCGGTTTCGACGTGTGGGAGTTGCCGCCCAATGGCCAGGGCATCGCGGCGCTCCAGATGCTGAACATCCTCGAAGGCTACGATTTTTCGAAGATCCCCTTCGGCAGCCCGCGCCACGCGCATCTCTTCGCCGAGGCTAAAAAACTCGTCTTCGAGGACCGGGCGAAATTCTACGCGGATCCCGAATTCGCGAAGGTCCCTGTGAAATGGCTTCTCTCCAAGGAATACGCGGCCCAGCGCCGGTCGCTCATCAACGAGACCCGTGCCGCGCGGCGCCTGGAGGCGGGCCACCCGCCCCTGAAGGAAGGCGACACCATCTATCTCACCACCGCCGACAAGGACGGCAACATGGTGAGCCTCATCCAGAGCAACTACCGCGGCCTGGGCAGTGGCATGACGCCCGGTGATCTGGGTTTCTGCCTGCAGGATCGAGGCGAGCTCTTCACGCTGGAAGAGGGCCAGGCCAACACCTACGCCCCGGGCAAACGCCC
>JANYJQ010000203.1 GCA_025358435.1 Holophagaceae bacterium | reverse complement strand
TGGTGTCCGGGCTCACCGTGCCCGCCATGCGGGAGCGCATGAAGGAACTGGCCTGCTCAGAGCCCGTGGCCACCGCATTGGCGCACTGGCCGAGGGCCACGTTCATGGCGGCGTACTTGAGGGCGGTCATGCCCGCGATGCAGATGCCTGCGGTGCTGACAATTTCGCAGGGCGCCGCGGCAAGTTCGCCCTGCACCATGGAGGCATGGCCCGGCATGAGCTGATCGGCCTGGGTGGTGCCGCAGGCCAGGCATTCGATATCAGCAGGGGTGAACCCCTCGTAGGGTTTGAGGCGCCGCACGGCTTCGGCTGCGAGTTGGGCGTTGGTGTGGGTGCTTTTGCCCGTGGCAGGGTCGATGGCGTAGTAGCGGGTGGTGATCTTGTTGTTGCGGAGGATCAATTTCCGGGTGCGGGAGGGCACCTGGTTGACCATGCCCAGCAGCTCCTCCATCTGGTCGTTGGAGACGGGGCCATTCGGCAGGTAGGCCGCAATATCGGTGATGAAGACATCCATGATTCGAGAACCTCGGTCAGATCTTGGCTTTGGGGTGGGTCAGGTGGAATAACTCAGCATAGCGCCGATAGAATTCGCCTTCTTCAAGTCGGGTGGGCAGTACGGCATTGGAAAGGGTGTAGTAGTCCAAATCATGGTTGATGATCTGGTCTTTCATGGCCCGGTGCAGCGCGGTACCCGGCAGGGGCGTCATGACCGTGAAGATCGGCAGATCAATTGGATTTTCTGCCAGGAAGCCCAGCAGGTTATCGAAATCAGTATGGTCATAGTCTGGGGATACAATGAAATCACCCACGATGGTGATGCCCAGCTCCCGCAGGATGCGAATGGCTTCCCGGTTTTCAGCCACGCCATTGGCTTTGTTCATGGCGGACAGACCCGCGTCGGTGATTTCTTCAAAGCCGATGACCACGGTGCGCAAACCCGCCTCGCGCCATTCCCGCATCAGTTCCGGGTGGCGCACCACGGTGTCGGAACGCACATCCCCGAAGAAATCCTTTTTGATGCCGGCCTCGCGCAGACCTTGGCATAGCAACCGAGCATGGTTGGGATTGCCAAAGGTGTTGGCATCCACCATGCGGATGAAGGGCACCTCGCCCAGCAATTGGATATCGCGGAGTACGGATTGAATGGAACAGGCCAGGTACTTGCCCCCGGATTGATTCGCGATGCAGCAGAAGTTGCAATCGTAGGGGCAGCCAAAGGCGGAACTCACAAAGCCAAGGGGAAGGCCAAGCAGGGTGTAGTGATGGCGATTGGCCTTCACCAGGTCGTAGCGCGGTGGCTTCTCTTCCACCAGATCCAGGGCACTGAATTTTCGGGGTGTGAATTCAAGAGATTGGCCTGGGCAGGTGCAGGCCACCCCAGGTACAGAGGGCTTCTGTCCCGTGACCAGGGCATCTACCAATTCCCGGAAACTGGCCTTGCCGATGCCCACCACCACGAAATCAATTTCCGGGCGATTGAAAAACTCCGGGTCGCTGCTGGCATGAATTCCACCCACCACGACGCGCGCCGTAGTGCTTTCTTTGGCCCGGCGTGCGATGTGGCAGGCTGTGTTCGCCTCGCAGGTGACGGCCGTCACACCCACCAGATCCGGTTGGAAGTCGATAAGCGTGGCATCCAGGTTTTCGGGTTCGACTTTCAGATCCAGGATGGCCACATCATGCCCGTCCAGGTTGCCAGCCAAGGTCTCCAGGGCCAGGGGCTCCCCGCGGAAAATCTGCTTGATCGAGGTGATGCCGAAGCGCTCTTCGGGAATGCTGCGGCCACAGTTGGGCGGGTTGATCAGCAGAATTTTCATGGGTGGGGTTGGGGGATCTTTCCATGAAGAATTTGGGCATCGCCGGATGCCACGGTTTTTTTGAAAACAATGCATTTTTGGAAACGGCGGAGCATCCGATGGGGTGCCGCTGTCCGTATCTATCGATCCCTGGAGAGCGAATCCCGAGCCGTAGACGGCTCAAAACGTGATGCCGATCAAGGGAAAAGCTTTGCCGATCATCTGTATTCAGTCAATGCCATGAGAAGATCTAGCCCTGTGACCCAAGGCCACGGGTCCGATATGATCCCTCACACCCAGGAGGAGCAGTTCTGATGAAAATGACCTTGATCTACCCGAGCTGGCCTAAGCTCGACCGCCAAACCGAGTTTTACCTCCCGCCCCACGGGCCGGTTTGCTTTGCCGCTACGATTCCCGCCGAAGTAGAGCTGACCTTTGTGGATGAGAACTTGCAGTCCTATGACGTGAATGCCTCCTGCGATCTGCTGGCACTCTCCGTCATGCTCAGTTGCCAGCTGCCCCGGGCCTTCGCCATCGCCAAGGAATACCGCGACAAGGGTATCCCGGTGATCTTCGGTGGCATTGCCACCATGCTCCATTCGGAGGAAGTTGCACTGCACGCGGATTCGGTTTTCCTGGGCGAGGCCGAGGGGCGCTTCCCTGCGGTGCTGGAAGATTTCAAAGTCGGCCGCATGAAGAAGCTCTACAACTACATGGGCGAACACCCCGACATGAGCCTGGTGGGCACGGCTCGGCGCGATATTCTGGCGCGTGATCTCTACAACTACCGTGGCGTGCAGATGCTGGATCTCGTGCATGCCTCCCGGGGCTGCCGCTTCGATTGCTTTCCTTGCTGCACAGGGTTCCTGGGTGGCAAGTCGTTCCGTCCCCGGCCCGTGGACATGGTCATCGCGGAAATGGAATCCATCCAGAACAACCGCATGTTCATCGTGGACAACAGCCTGGCCCAGGACAAGCAGTGGCTGATTGATCTCTTTACCGCCATGGCCCCGCTGAAGAAGAAGTGGGTTTCCCACCCGATCATGGACGATGACCAGATCCTGAAACTGGCCGCCGACGCAGGCGCTTGGTATGTGTACCAGGCGGTGTTTGACACTTCGGATCACATTCGCAACCGCATCAAGCGCCTCAAAGATCATGGCATCGGCGTGGAAGGTACGATCCTTTTGGGCACCGATGATCAAGACGCAGATGACATCAAGCGCCTAGTGGATTTCCTGCTGGAAGTGGAACTGGATGTGGCGGAATTCACCATCATGACGCCCTTCCCCCATTCGCCGGTCCGCACCACGCTGCAGAACCAGGGGCGCCTTCTAAACAACGACTGGGGCGATTACACCGCCGATAAGGTAGTGTTCCAGCCCAAGCAGATGACCCCTGAAAAGCTCCAGGAAATGTACTACTACGCCTGGGACACGTTCTACGCGAACGGCGGCCACGCCCTCAAGATGGGCAACCTATTCAAGAATGTGATCCGCCGGGAAATGGAAGATGGCACCTATTACCGTTACAACCCGCGCAAGAGCCGCGAATTCGTGAAGGCTTCCGCCGACCAATGAGCCGGATCCTGCTGGTTTCCTCCAACATCACGACCGATCCCTTCCCGGTTTATCCCCTGGGCATGGCCGTAGTGGCATCCGCCTTGGCGAGGGCCGGGCATACGGTGGATCAGTTTGATTTCCTGATGGCAGGGGAATCCGAGGAGGCCTTCCGGAATCGGATCACCACCTTCGCACCCGATTTTGTGTGCATGTCATTGCGGAATTTGGACAATTGCGATTCCCTGACCGCCACTGCCTATCCCGTGGTGGCCAAGCGACTGGTGGAAGTGGTGCGGGAAACCCGCCCCGTGCCCGTGATCATCGGAGGCTCCGCATTTTCGATCCTGCCGGAGGAGTTGCTGGCCTTCACGGGAGCCGATTATGGCGTGGTGGGCGAAGGGGAACGGCTCGTCTGCCAATTGGTTGCAGATTTGGCGGAAGGGCGCACCTCGGCCCGGATTCTCCGGAATGAAGGCCTGCTGGCAGGAGCGGAGATGATTTCCCCCCTCTTTTCCAGCGAACTGGTCGAGTACTACCTGAAGCACAGCGGGATGATCAACCTGCAGACCAAGCGCGGCTGTGCTCATGGCTGCATCTACTGCAGCTATCCCTCGCTGGAGGGCAATCGCTATCGCCTGCGGGAACCCGCTGAGGTGGTGGATGACATGGAACGCGCCAAGCAAGAACACGGCGCTGATTCCTACTTTTTTACGGATGCGGTGTTCAACGATGATGGTGGTCACTACCTGCAGATCGTTGACGAAATGCTGCGGCGGAAAACCTCGTTCCGCTGGTGCTGCTATGTGCGCCCCGAAGGCATCGGTCGCAAGGAAGTCGGCCTGATGAAG
>JANYJQ010000143.1 GCA_025358435.1 Holophagaceae bacterium | reverse complement strand
AAGGCTGTCGGCCCCAAGGTCATCCACGAAATTGCTGCCTTCGGTGATGGAATCTTCCGGTTTGGCCAGCTGCTCGGCGATGATCGCGATGACCTTCTTATGGATTTCTGCCATTGGGTTCTCCTGGACTTGAACTTGAGGAGACTATCACGGCTCGGCATTTGTTCCAAGTGTGGATCTGGTGGTGCCCGCTGGACACACCCTGCGTGGCCGACGCCGAAGGGGGCTTGCCCCCATGTAAGTGCGCCTCGCATTTGTCATCTAGATTTCAACTTATAGTGCGAAGTGCGCTTTGAAGGGTAGGCTTTCTTCATGCCCCGCGAGCCCCTTATCGAGGAACCTGAAGGTGGATGGCCTTTAGGCTGGGCCTCGTCCCTGAAGGAGTTCGAAGTCCATCTTGCCGTTGAACGGGGACTTGCTCCGAATTCCGTATCGGGATACTTATCGGATCTGCGCTTTCTGGCCGCCTGGGCTTTGGATCGGGAATTGCCGCCCTCGGATCTGGACCGGAACCGCATCACGGCTTTTCTCGTCACCCAGCACGCGGAAGGCAAGGCCCCCCGCAGCATCGCCCGGCTCTCGTCTGCCCTGCGACAGTTCCTGATATTCATGCGCCTGGAAGGCGCGAGCGCCGCCGGCCCCGAGGCTGTGGTCAGGCCGCCGCGCCCGCCGCGCATCCTGCCGAAAACCTTGAGCGAAGCCCAGGTGGATGCTCTGTTGGCGGCTCCGGATTTGAACACACCCATGGGGGTGCGCGATCGGGCATGGATAGAATTGCTGTATGCATCGGGCCTTCGGGTCACGGAACTGGCCACGCTTTCAGCGCTGAGGGTTTATCTGGATGAAGGCTTCGTCAAGGTCATGGGCAAGGGGCGAAAAGAACGGCTGATCCCCTTCGGCGATGGCGCCGAGCACTGGATCCGCCGCTGGCTGGCCCTGCGCCCAGGTTTCAAGCCCTCATCCGATGCGCTCTTCGTGGGCAAAGGGGGCGAACCCATGACCCGCCAGCACTTCTGGAAAATGTTGAAAGCCTTCGCGGTGCAGGCAGGCATCAGGCGGGAATCCATCAGTCCCCATGTATTGCGACATGCTTTCGCCACCCATCTCCTGGACCACGGCGCCGATCTCCGCAGCGTGCAGGCCATGCTCGGCCATGCCGATATCAGCACCACCCAGATCTACACCCACGTTCATCAGGCCCGGCTGAGGGAATTGTATGACCGCATGCACCCGAGGGGAGGTGGCGAGGGATGAGGTGTGAGGGACGAGGTTCAGTTCTGATGCGGCCTGCGGGCCGCAATTAATTTCAAAGCGCGCCGGAGGCGCCGCCAGACCCCCTCACCCCTCACCCCTCATCCCTCGTACCTCGAACCTGTTACAAGGTTTTTACACGGAATCCCTCCTCCGTTTCCCCTGCTCCGGGATCGTGGATTCACGGAGGCTTCCATGAAGACCCAATCCCTTTTGCTCAGTGTGATTGCCCTTTCCTTTGCGAGCGTGGCTGCGCAGGCCCAGACCGTCTCGGTGATGGGTTCCACAGCCCTCGGCCCCATCGTCAAGAAGGCCGCCGAGGAATTCATGAAATCCCATCCGGGCCTCAATATCGCCGTGAGCGGTGGCGGGTCCATGACCGGCCTGAACCAGGTGGCGGCGGGCGGCTGCACCATCGGCATTTCCGATGTGTACGCCACTGCGGACCAGGAGAAGGCGGGCGTCAAGAACCACAACATCGTGGTTCAGCCTTTCACCCTCATCGCCCACCCTGGGGTCGGCGTGAAGAACGTGAGCGCCCAGCAGGCTGAATTCATCTTCACTGGCAAGATCAACAACTGGAAGGAATTGGGTGGCAAGGATCAGAAGATCGTCCGCGTCATCCGGCCCGAATCCAGCGGAACCCGCGCCGTGCAAAAGAAGGAAGTCCTGCACGACCAGGATTTCAGCAAGGACGTGCTAATCCAGGATTCCACGGGCGCAGTGGTGACCTCCGTTTCCACGACTCCCGGCGCTGTCTCCTTCGTGGAACTGGAACACCTGGAGAAGAACAAGGCCCGCATCGCCGGCATCGCCTACAACGGTGTGGAATGCTCGAACAATGCGGTGAAGAATGGCAAGTACCCCATCTTCTCCTTTGGTCATGCCTACATAAACCCCGCCAAACTTACGGACGCCGCCACCCGCAAAGCCGCAGAGGATTTCCTGGCCTTCATCCTGAGCAAGGAGTTCCAGGAAGGGACGGTGCTCAAGGCCGGCTACCTGCCCGTGAGCTATGTCAAGTCCATGAAGACGCAGCTTTGATCCGCATTCCCGGATTCGGCTCCACCCGGAGGTCCGCAGGCCTCCGGGTGGTTGCGTTTGGACCGCCCGGAAATCTGATCCGATGCTCATGTTGAAAGCCATGCCAAGCACCGCCGGAGATCCGGCGAGGGATGCTGTTCCCGCCACGAAAATGCGGCTCTCCATACACTCCGAAGGGTCCCGAGGGCTTCGATTCCTGCTGGACCGCGGGGCCCACTCCGTCTTCCTGGCATGCGCCCTGGTGGTGGTGGCGCTCATCGTGGGCATCCTTGTCTTCCTCTCGCTGCGGGGCTTCGCGGCCTTCCTGCCCCTGGCTGGTAACACGGGCCGGACACTGAGCTTCGCCGAGGTTTTCCTGTCCACGGAATGGGCGCCTTCTTCCGATAAATTCGGCATCCTCTCCTTCATGGCAGGCAGCCTCTCAGTCACCATGTTGGCGCTGCTGGTGGCCGCGCCCAGCGGAATCCTCACAGCCGTATTCGTGACGCTCCTGGCTCCGGGCTGGATGAAAACCCTGATGCGCCAGGTGATGGATCTCCTCGTGGGAATCCCCTCGGTGGTCTACGGCATCTTCGGATTGACCTTCCTGCTTCCGTTGATCAGCGCCAAATGGCTGAAGGACAGCCCGGCCGCAGGGTTTTTCGCGGCCGCCTGCATCTTGATGGTGATGATCGTCCCCACCATCGTCAGCCTCAGCATGGACGCTTTCGAAGCCCTGCCCCGCACCCTCGATGAAGGCGCCCTGGCGCTTGGATCAACCCGCTGGCAGAGCATCTGGCGGGTCCTGATCCCCGCCGCCTCGCCGCGTCTGCTGACGGCGGTCGTGCTTGGCATGGGACGGGCCATCGGCGAGGCCATGGCCGTGCAGATGGTCATCGGCAACAACCCTGCCTGGCTGTCCCTCATGCGCGAGGCCACTGACAGAGCCCCCTTGATCCGTTTTCTGTTCACCCCTGCGGCGACCCTCACAACGGAGCTGGTACAGGAACTCCCCAACACCGCGGCAGGGTCGGCCTGGAACAATGTGCTCTTCGCCATGGGCCTCCTGCTTTTCCTGATGACCATGGGCATCATCCTGGCGACCCGGCGCCTGGGCCAGCGGGGTGCCGTATGAATCTGATGCAGAAACCCCGGATGCGGATGAAACCCCAGGCCCTGGCGCGCTGGACTGATCGCATCATGCGTTGCGTCCTTTGGGTCATCGCCATTGGGTTCATCGCGGTCCTCCTGATCTTCGTCGGAGCCATCCTCAAACAGGGCTGGCCGGTATTGAACCTCGGCTTCTTCACCAAGATGCCCGAGAGCCTGGACGCCGGGGGCGGCATCAAACCCGAACTCTTCAACTCCATCTACCTTGTTGCCCTATCGCTGGCCGTATCGCTGCCCACGGGGATCGGCGCGGGGATCTACCTGGCCGAATACGCAGGCCAAGGCCGGGTCCTGCGCTTCTTCCGCCTCTGCATCGAGACCCTGGCCGGCACACCCTCCATCGTCCTGGCCCTTTTCGGCATGATCGTTTTCGTTCAAACCCTGGGCTGGAGTTTTTCACTGCGCGCCGGGGCCATGACTCTTGCCCTTCTGAACATCCCGGTCATCACCCGCGTCACGGAAATGAGCCTCCGCAGCGTTCCGCCGGACTTGAAGGAAGCCAGCTACGGCTTGGGTGCAACCAAGTTGCAGACCATCCTGAAGGTGCTGCTTCCCTATTCCGCGACGGGCATCCTCACTGGTGTCGTGCTAGCCGCGGGACGGGCCTTCGGAGAGAGCGCAATTCTCGTCTTCACGGCGGGCACCAACGTCAGTTCCCGGTTCCCGGATTTCCGCCTCACAGCGCCGGGCGAATCCCTCGCAGTCCACCTTTGGTACGTCACCTCTGACGGAACGCTCCCCGATGCCAGGGAGATCGCCGCAGGCACCGCCGCGGCCATGATCCTCGTCCTGCTCATCTTGAATCTGGGAGTCCGGTTCATCGACTACCGCATCCGCAAGCGCACCCGCTGAGGCCTCATGCCCATCACTGATCACCAAGAACAGAAGCCGGTCAAGCTCAGGGCCAGGAACCTCGATTTCAGCTATGGGGACAAGAAGGTACTGGATGGCATCAGCATGGACATCTTCGCCGAACAAGCCACCGCCATCATCGGTCCTTCTGGCTGCGGCAAAAGCACTTTCCTGAAATGCTTCAACCGCATCCACGAAGTCAGTTCGGAGGTACGGGTCGCCGGTGATCTTGAGATCGACGGCGTGGATATCTTCCGCGGCGGCATTCATGAAGTGGAGCTGCGGCGCCGGGTCGGCATGGTGTTCCAGAAACCCAATCCTTTCCCGAAATCGATCTACGAGAATGTGGTCTTCGGGCCCAAGCTTTTCGGTGTGCGGGACCGAGACATCTTGGACGGGATCGCCGAGGAGAGCCTGCGGAAAGCTGCGCTTTGGGACGAAGTCAAGGACCGGCTCAAGGAAAGCGCCATGAGCATGAGCGGAGGCCAGCAGCAGCGCCTCTGCATTGCCAGGGCTCTCGCGGTGAATCCCGAAGTGCTGTTGATGGACGAGCCCTGCTCGGCCCTGGATCCCATCGCCACCGCCAAGATCGAAGAGCTCATTTTCGAGCTGAAAAAGGAGTTCACGGTTCTCATGGTCACCCACAATATGCAGCAGGCCGCCCGCGTATCGGACTACACAGCCTTCTTCTGGCTGGGCAGACTGATCGAGATGGGCCCGACCGAACGCATCTTCACCAATCCGAGGGATCGCATGACCGAGGACTACATTTCAGGGAGGTTCGGCTGATGGTTCGCCATTTCGATTCAGAATTGCAGGACCTGCGCGATGGCCTGATGGCCATGGCCGGCCAGGTGGAGGAAATGATCGACCTTTCCCAGGCGGCCGTGAGCGAAGGCTCCTCCGGCAAAGCCGAAGAAGTGAAAGCCATGGATCGGCTGGTGGACGAACAGGAACTCAAACTTGACCAGGCCTGCATCGATCTGCTGGCCCTGCGTTCGCCCATCGCCACGGACTTGAGGCTTATCGCATCGAGCCTCAAGATCATTCCCGAGATCGAGCGCATCGGCGACCATTGCTGCAATATCGCCCGCCGGGTGCCCTACATCCACCCGCCGATTTTGGCGGGAGATGCCCTGGAACGGCTGGCCGGGGAGACTCGCGGCATGGTCAGGCAGGCCGTGGACGCTTTCGTGAATGGCAACGCCGAATTGGCCCGCGAAGTCATCGCGGCCGATGACAAAGTGGACGTGCTCTACGTCCAGATCTACAAAGACCTGCTGCGCATCATGCTGGCGGACCCCCTGTGCATCGAGCGGGCGAGCAATCTGATCATCGTCATCAAGAACTGGGAGCGCATCGCCGACCAGGCCACCAACATCGCCGAGGAGGTGCTGTTCATCCTGGAAGGCGTGAATGTGAAACACCCCTATTTACATCAGCCTGAGGGCTGAAGGCTGTGGGCAATAGGCTTTAGGCGGTAGGGTAATTCAGGCACCCAAGACGCACCAACAGACTTCGAATCGCACATCGAAAGGTTTCCGATGCCCCATCTTTTATTGCTGGAAGACGACCCTGACATCCGCCTGGGGATGGAGCAGCATCTTCAGCGGGAGGGCTTCACAGTCAGCGCGTTCGAAAACGGCAAGGACGCCCTGCGGCTCCTCCAACAAACATCGATTGGCCAGTCGGCCAAACTGGACGTGGTCCTGTTGGACCTGTCCCTGCCCGATATGGATGGGCTCGATGTGCTCCGCACCATCCGCAACACCCCCGCGCTCCGTTCGCTTCCCGTGGTGCTGGTGACAGCCCGTTCGGAGGAGATTGACCGCGTGCTGGGCCTGGAATTGGGCGCGGACGACTATATTTCCAAACCTTTTTCCACGCGGGAATTGCTGGCGCGCATTCGCGCCATCCTACGCCGCGCCAGCTTTCTCGACGAGACCGTCAAAGGCCAGATGCTCGCCTTCGGGCCCATCTCGGTGGACCTGGACATGCATGTGGCCCGTTTGAATGGCGAATCCCTGGACTTCACCCGCCGGGAATTTGAACTGCTGGCCTACTTCCTAAAAAATCCCCGTCGTGTGCTCAGCCGTGAAAAGATTCTCCAGCAGGTCTGGAGCCTCGAGTACCTGGGCGAAAGCCGCACCATCGACGCGCATGTGCGCAGGGTTCGCGCTAAGCTCGGCGACGCGGCCAGCCTGATCGAGACTGTGGTTGGCGTGGGCTACCGGTTAGGCAGCGTGGACGCTTGAAGGGGGCTGTGGGCGGTAGGCTGTGGGCTCTGAGCAAGGGGCTTTGAGCTTTTGGCTCCTCATGGCAGGTAGAACTTGGGATTCGAGACGAAGCCCCTGGGCCTACCGCCCACAGCCTAGAGCCTAGCGCCTGTTTTTTTTATACTTCTTTGTTCCATTCTATTCACACGGCAAACTAGATGTGTTTGCTTGGGATGGAGAACCGATGAGCCTGAATGCGGTAATGCGTTGGTTGAAGCCAAGAGAAATGGTGTTCTTCGACCTGTTGGATGAATCCGCCGCCAATGTACTGGCTTCGGCCCAATTTTTCGACCAGGGCCTGCGTGCTGGCAACTCATCCACCTGGGCCGACCTCCGGCGGGAAATGAAGGAGCTGGAACATAAGGGCGATGAACTCACCCACGACATCCTGGACCGGTTGAATCTGACTTTCGTGACCCCCCTTGAGCGTGAAGACATCATGGAACTGGCTCATGCCCTTGACGATGTCGTGGACAAGCTGGATGCGGTGGCGGAGCGCTTTGTGCTCTACCGGATCGAGCATGTGCTTCCGGCCGCCATGGAGCTCAGCAACCTAGCGGTGGAGGGCGCCTTGGAGTTGGTGGTGCTCATCAGAAGCCTCCGCACCATGTCGGACGGTAAAGAGATCAGCCGCCGCATCCGCCACGTCCACACCCTGGAAAACAAGGCGGACTCCGTCTACCACGCTGCCTTGGCCCAGATCTTCGAAGACCCGAAGGATCCCATTCTGCTGATCAAGTGGAAGGAGATTCTCGACATCCTTGAGGAAGCCACGGATGACATCAAGCTGGTAGCGCAGGTGGTCGGCAGCACCATGATGAAGAACGCCTGAGGATACGGACCCAATGCTTGAATTCGTTCCATTGGCGTTGATCGCCATCGTCCTCTTTTCCTGGGCAATCGACTATATCAACGGCTTCCACGATACGGCCAACGCCATAGCCACCGTCGTGTCCACTGGCGTGATGCCCATCAAGTACGCCATCGTCATGGCGGCGACGCTCAATTTCACGGGCGCCCTCATGGGCACCTCCGTAGCCACCACCATCGCCAAGGGGCTCGCGGATAGTTCGCATATGGTGCCCGCCGTCATCATCGCGGCGCTATTGGCCGCCATTCTTTGGGATCTGCTCACCTGGTGGTTCGGGATTCCCAGCAGCACCAGCCATACTCTGATGGGTGGCCTGACAGGAGCGGTCATCGCGCACGCTGGAGTCCATGCCCTCAAATGGGCCAAGCTGCGTGAGATCGGCGCATTCATCGTGATTTCGCCGCTTCTCGGATTCATAGTCGCGGCGATCCTCATCATCACCATCCTGTGGATCGTCCGGCGCATGCGCGTGCAAAAGGTGAACTTCGCCTTCCGCAAACTGCAGCTGCTCTCGGCGGGCGCCATGGCCTTCACCCATGGCCAGAACGACGCCCAAAAGGCCATGGGGGTCATCTGCCTTGGTCTCATCACCTATGGCTTCCTGCCCCCCGGCGCCGGCAATGTCCCAGTGCCCCTCTGGGTCAAGATCGGCTCGGCCATCATGATGGGCGCAGGCACCGCAGGCGGGGGAATGAAGATCATCAAGACCCTTGGCCACAAGATCGCCAAGCTTAAGCCCATCCATGGCTTCGCGGCCGAAACCGCCGCAGCCATCGTGTTGTTCACCACGGCGCATTTCGGCATCCCGGTGTCCACCACCCATTCCATCAGCGGGGCCATCATGGGCGTGGGCACCAGCATGAACGCCAGCGCTGTCCGGTGGGGCTTGGCAGGAAACATCTTCATGGCATGGATCCTGACGATCCCCGTGAGCGCTCTGCTGGCCATGGGTTTCTACGAGGCCATCGTGTTCGCCGCGCCCAGTCTCAAAGTCAATCCCCACGTGACGCACGTAAAGGTGGTGGCGCCTTCCCAGATTCCGGCTCAGCCCATGCCTGGACGCTGATTCAGCAACTGGGCGGGGGGCGGTAGGCTTTGGCCTGCGGGTGGCGTTTCAAGTCGAGAGCGGAACTCCTAGACTCTTGACTCTTGGCTCTCGACTCTTGACTCTCGACTCATCACCTTAGAGATGCATGGCTCGGAGCCGACCTCTACGGCCCATCTTGCAGCCGATCAAGCTACACTGAGACTCAGGAGCCTTACTTGCTTTACCGCGAACAGATCCGTTACAAGAGCCGGAAAGAGATCGAAAAACTCCGCACGGCGGGACGGCTTGCGGCCAATGCATTGCGGACGGCGGCCCGGGCGGCTAAACCAGGCGTGAGTCTGTTGGAGCTGGACAAGATCGCCGAAACCTTCATCCGCAAGCACGGTGCCGTGCCCAACTTCAAGGGCTACCACGGGTTCCCCGGAACGCTCTGCACCTCGGTGAACGACAAGGTGGTCCATGGCATCCCAACGAATTACATCCTCCAGGAAGGCGATGTCATCGCGATCGATTGCGGCTGCCGGATTGATGGCTTCAACGGCGACACCTGCCTGACCGTGGGCGTGGGCCAGATCTCCGAGCAAGCCAAGATGCTGATCCAGACGACCCAGCTGGCCATGTTCGTGGGCATTGAGCAGTGCAGGCCGGGTTTGCGGCTGGGCGACATGGCCACGGCGGTCCAGACGTTCGCCGAGGAACGTGGCTACAGCATCGTGCGCGAGTACATCGGCCATGGCATCGGCCGGGACCTGCACGAGGACCCCCAAGTGGTCTACGCCGACCAGCGTCCCGGCACGGGTTTCCGCATGGAACCCGGCATGACCATCACCATCGAACCCATCCTGAATACCGGATCGCAGAAGTGCATCGTCGAGGCCGATGGCTGGACCGTTCGCACCCAGGACGGCGGCCTGAGCGCCCAGTTCGAGCACGCCGTCGCCATCACGAAAGACGGCCCGGACATCCTCTCGATTCCCGACCCGGAATTCGAGCTGGAGGATGGGCTTTAAACAGGCTGTGAGCTATGAGGGGTCGGCCACGGGCTCATCGAAAAGCAGTGGGCCTTCGACTTGGGTCCTGAGGTTCAATTTGGATGCGGCCAAAGGCCGCGCCTTACATGGTGCGCCGAAGGCGCCGCTAGATTAGCTCATACCTCATATCTCAAAGCTCCTAGCCTCACTTCACCGTTTCCCTTGCGATCATCAGTTCCTCGTTGGTGGGCACCACGGCCACGGCGACTTTGGATGATGCGGTTGAAATGAGCCTCTCTCCAGTGCCCGCCACATTGGCTTCCTGATCGAGTTCCAGGCCCAGATAGCTGAAGTGGCGGCAGACTTCAGCGCGCAACCGGGGGCTGTTGGTGCCGATGCCCGCGGTGAAGGTGATCGCGTCCACGCCATCCAGCACTGCGATATAACTGCCTATGAATTTCCGCACATCGTAGGTGAGCAGGTCCCGCGCCAGCGTCGCCCGCACATTGCCTTCGTCCGCGGCGGACTCGATTTCCCTGAAATCACTTGAGACGCCGCTGATGCCCAGGAGCCCGGACTTCTTGTTCAGCAAGTCCGTGATCGCGTGGTAATCAAGATGCTCCTTCTCGATGAGCAGATCCACGATGCTGGGATCCAGCGTGCCGCAGCGGGTTCCCATGATGACGCCCTGCAAAGGCGTCATGCCCATGCTGGTATCCATGCTGTGGCCGTGGAGCACCGCGCAGACCGAGGTGCCGTTGCCGATATGGCACGTGACGAGCTTCAGGCTCCGGAGCGGCCTTGCCAGCAGGATGGCGGTGCGGGCCGCCACGAAGGCATGGCTGCTCCCGTGGAATCCATAGCGCCGGATGCCGTATTTCTGGCTCAGTTCGAACGGGATTCCGTAGATCCGGGCGTAGTCTGGAATGGTGTGGTGGAAGGCAGTATCAAATACAGCGATATGGGGAATATCGGGGAAGGTATGGCGTGCCACACGGATTCCCAGGGCGTTGGGGGGATTGTGCAGCGGCGCGTAAAGGGCGTAGGCCTCAATGTCGGCCAATACTTCATCGGTGATGAGCACACTCTCGCCATATTTCGGCCCGCCGTGCACCACCCGATGGCCCACGGCATTGATGTGCCGTCCATGGGGAACAATCCTCGCCACCACTTCTAGAACCGCGAGCAGCGCCGTTTCGTGGTCCGGCAAGGACAGTTCCCTGTTTTCGCTGTCCTCCCCGGCGCTCCACCGGAAGGACCCATCCACACCGATGCGCTCCGCCATGCCATCCAGCAGCGGTGATTCATCCGTCATATCAAAAAGGTTGAATTTCAGGGACGAAGAACCGGAATTCAAAACGAGGACGAGCATGGATGCTCCGCGAGAGATGCTACCGGATTCGACTTAGGTATTCCGCCATGGCTCTGGGATAGAGTTCCATTTCGGTCGCGTAGACGCGCTGCTGCAGGGATTCCGGAGAGTCATCGGGCAGCACTGGCACACGGCTTTCGGCAAGCTTGCGACCATGATCAAACTCATTGTCCACCAGATGCACTGTGCAGCCTGATTCTTTTTCACCGGAGGCGAGCACGGCGCGATGGACGTGCATGCCATACATGCCTGGGCCGCCAAACCGCGGCAGCAGCCCTGGATGGATATTGAGAATCCGGCCTTCCCATTCGGCAGGTATGGCAAGCTTGCGCAGCCATCCGGCCAGGGCGATGAAATCGGCGCCCGCGGCCTCCGCAGCGCCCAGGCAGGCCCTGGAATAGGCTTCTTCGCTGGCCCCATCCCTGGGATCCAGAACGACCACCAGCAGCCCTTCTTTTCGTAGTTTCAGGACTCCCGGCGCGGCCTCCTTCGAGGCGACCACAAGAATGGGCTCGGCAGGAATCCTACCTTCCCGGCAGGCCCGGACGAGGTTCAGCGCATTGCCGCCTCCCCCGGAAATGAAGAGCGCGAATTTTTTCTTGCCGAGCGGGCTGCTCATGGCGCGCTTTGCAGGATCGTCATCGTCACCACGTCCACAATGTCGGTTTCGGTGCAGCCACGGCTCAAATCGTTGCCGGGTTTCGACAAACCCTGCAGCAGCGGTCCCAGGGCTGCGGCGCCACCCAGCCGCTCGGCCGTCTTGTAGGCGATGTTCCCGGCGTCGAGATCGGGAAAGACTAGCACATTGGCCCGGCCCGCAACCTCTGAACCCGGAGCTTTGCTCGCACCGATTTTCGGAATGATCGCCGCATCCATCTGCAATTCCCCGTCCGCGCAAATTCCTGGAACCCGGGCCTTCAGCAGTTCAAGCGCCGCGCGCACTTTCTCGACCCTGGGATGCTCGGCGCTGCCTTTCGTCGAGAAGCTCAGGAATGCCACGCGGGGTTCCACACCGAGAATCCGGCGCGCGCTTGAAGCCGCCGCCTGGGCGATATCGGCCAGTTGCTCCACCGATGGATCGGGCACCACTGCGCAATCGCTGAAGATGAGCCCGCCGCGTTCGCCGAATTGTTCATCCGGATGGATCATCAAAAAACAACTTGAGACAGTCTGTATTCCGGGCGCGGGGCCAAGGGTCTGCAGGCAGGCCCGGACGGTCTCCGCCGTGGTGTTCAAGGCCCCCGCCACGAAGCCATCAGCCAAGCCTTGCCGCACCATCATGCCACCGAACCAAAGGGGCTCCCGCAACGCCTCCATCGCCAACTGCTCGGTGATGCCTTTGTGTCGGCGCAATTCCCAGAAGGCGCCCGCCAGCTCACCTGTGAGTTCATCGCTGCCGGGATCGAGAATGGAGATGCCGTTGAGATCCAGATCCATCGCCTGCGCGCGTTTGGAAATCCCAGCCGGCGAACCCAGCAGGGTGACCTTGCAGAGGTTCATGGAGTTCAGCGTGGACGCGGCTTTCAATGTCCTGTCGTCGCGGCCCTCCGGCAACACGATATGGCGCTTCAGCGATCGGGCCCACTCGCGAAACAAGGACATCCAGCTTTGGTGATTGGCATTCAACATCGCCATCACCGGTTCTTCCGCCTTGGCAGCTCAAGGTCCGCCAGGAATTCCATGGGGTCCAGACCCGTCCGCACCTTGAACACTTCGCCCAGGCCCGGTACGCCAGAGCTGGCCTCGTCCAGGTACATCTGCTCGATGCGGTGCATGGGAAAGAACCGCGTGTCTAGGGCCACCTGGTCCGCATGTCCCTGGTTCACCAAAGTCAGGACATCTTCCCAGGGTGCGATGTCGATGCCGCGGACCGCGATTCCCGCGGTCTCAAGGCCAAGGATACGGCCCCAAATTTTCTGTCGCGGAGTGGTCACGACCACCACTACAAGTTGCCCGCGTTGGAAGGGGAATGAGAGTGGCATGGGAACCTCTGAACCTCGTTGATCTAGCTACCTTAAAAGAGCCAGGGGAGCCAAGTCAGGCCTTCGGATGGCCGTCCCGCTTCCGCAGCCTGCCACTGGGCGGCATCTTGCAGAATCCACTGGGGCCCCCACCACGCCACCTTCTCCAATGTGACTTGTTTGTGAACCTCCTGCCCAGGCGTGCTGCTTGCCAGGCCCTTGGGAAGACGCAGATTGATCAACTGCCGCTTCGAAAAAAGATCTCTCGCGGCTTCGTCGAAGTCCCATCGCACGCGGTAATCCACCTGGCACATCACAGGACCGTTGTAGTCCCTTGCCGGTGTGACATCGAGCACATCCACAAAAACCAGCTGGCCGGCGGGGATCTTTAGCGTACGGCCCTCCACATGGCCAATCCGGAGGGCCTCAGGACCCCAGTTCTTGCCGTCCCAGAATTTCATGAGCTGCAATTGCGCGGAAGCGTTGGAGCCAGCTTCAGGAGCCGGGATCGATGCCTCCACAAGGCGCGGATATCCAAGGCTGGATTTCAACAGGATTTTCGCATGGACTTTAAAAATCGCAGGGGCCGCATTGTCTTTGCCGGCGGCGCTTCCCGCAATGCGAGGGCCATAAACCCATATCAACTTCCAGCACGGAAGAATCGCGATCAATAGTCCCCATTTAAGGAGCCGCTTGGGCCAGGGATTCATCCATGCGTCTGCGCGTGCCATGGAACCATGATGACCGGGGGCGGGAGTCGGGAACCGTTTGAAATGCTTTTCACCCAGAATCCTGGTTCTTGCTCACCTGGAAAGGTATGTCGGGGAAGCCGCCCCCTACTCACCCCATTCCATCGCCGGAACCCGCCTGGCGCAATACCTTTGAACACACTTGCTATGCTGATCCTCCGTGCAGGATTCTCAGGCTTCGACCCGTTCCCAGATCGCCATCGCAGGCACCAGCAGCTTCGTCGGCGCCGCGGTGTGCAGGGCCTTGGCAGCCCGTTTCAAGGTGGCGGCCCTCACGCGCTCCATGGCGCGGGCCATGCCGGGTGGCGAGGACGTAGAAGTGCGGCCCTGCGACCACTTCTCACGCAAGGAGTTGCTGGCGGCCCTCCAGGGCGTGGACCACGCCGTCTACCTTGTGCACAACCGTGACCCCTCTGCGCGCCTGGATCAGGCCCAGTCCAGGGATATGGACCTGATCGTGGCCGACAACTTCGCCTGGGCGGCGGCGCGCGCTGGCGTGAAGCAGATCCTCTGCCGGGCGCCCCTGGTGGCCGCTGTGGATCGCCCTGCGATCCACAGCGCTTGGGAAATGGAGGAAGTCCTCGCCTCGCGCGGCGTTCCGCTCACTGTGCTTCGCACGGGCCTTGTGGTCGGGCCTGGCGGCGAGCTGTCGAGGCTCCTCGCGAAAATGGTGCGGCGTTTGCCAGTGATCCCGCTGCCCGGTTTCGCTGAGGCGGAACTTCGTCCGATCACCATGGAGGCCTTTCTCACGGCAGTCCAGCACTGCATCGGCAACCCGGAAAGCTTCGGCCGGGAGTTCGACGTCTTCGGACCCGAACCCGTCACACTCCGCTGGATGCTCGAGGAGACCGCGACCCTCCTAGGACGGAAAGTGCGCATCGTCTCCTGGCCTGGCATGCCGGAAGAACTGTTCGCGGCTTTGCTGCGCGCGCAGCATCCTGGCATTCATCCTGAATTCCTGGCCTACCTGCTGTACATGTTCTCTGCGGGCATTAAGGGAGAAGAAAACCAGGTGCAGCGGAAAATCACCGATGAATGGGTACCCTTCCGCGGAACTTTGGAAGCCGCTGTGAGGTCGCAACTCGAAAGCGCGGGGGAACGCCCTCCGCAGCGGGCAAAGGATGACGAAGCCATCCGCCAGACTGGCCGCGTGCGGTCGATCCAACGCCTGCGCCTGCCTCCGCGGCGCAACGCAGAATGGGTTGCGGAGCGCTATTTCCTCTGGCTGGGCTCGGTGATGCGGCTTTTCATCCGTACGGAGCGGGACGCGGACCTATCCTGGACCGTGCGACAGCGGCCCGGAGGATTCACCTTGCTGCGGCTCGAATTCAAGCCCACCCACAGCACGGCGGACCGGCGCATGTACTTCATCACCGGCGGCGCCCTCGCCCGTGTCCTGGGGGGCCGGACCGCACGCCTGGAGTTCCGCGACCTCTTGGACGGGCGCTATTCCATGGTGGCCATCCACGACTTCAATCCCGCCCTGCCCTGGTTCTTCTACCGCTTTACGCAAGCCGTCATCCACGGCCTCGTCATGAAGGGCTTTCAAGGCCACATGGAGCAACTCGCCGAAGGTGGTCCGTTGTTGTGAGGTCAGTACATGAGACCACAGCAAGGCAGTGCACCCATCAAAATGGGGCTCTTGATTCCCTGAAAACATATCCACGCCACACGGACCATTCAGAACACCGGCCCCCGGACGATCAGTCGGGGTTCGGTGAAGGATTCCATGGCCCAGCGCGGGCCTTCCAGGCCTTGTCCTGACGCCTTCAGGCCGCCGAAGGGCGCGGCATCCATGCGGAAGGTGGGGGGCAGGTTGAACAGCACGCAGCCGGCGTGGAGTTTTTCTTCAGCGAGCCTTTCATGTTCTGAATCCCGCGTGTACACCGAGGCCCGCAGACCGAAGCGTGTGGCAGCGGCTCGTTCCAGGCCATCTTCGAAATTTGCCACCTTCGTCAGCACGGTGATGGGGCCGAAGAGCTCATCGCATTGCAGCGGATCGCTTTCGGAAACATTCGTGAGGATGGCGGGCGGCAGCAGTGGGCCGCTCCGTACACCGCGCAGCAGCATCACAGCCCCAGCCCGGATGGCTCGATCCAGGGAGGCATCCAGGCGCAGGGCCGTGGCCTCGTCGATCAGGGGACCCACCACAGTGGCTTCTTCCATAGGGTCGCCGCAGGGAAGTGCTTTGACCGCATCCACGAAGGCCGATGCAAAGGCATCCCACAGCTCCGCATGGATGTAGATCCGCTGGGCCTTGCAGCAGCTCTGGCCCGCCGTGGCAACGGCCGCCGGGGCCAGTGCTTTCGCGACTGCCGCAGCATCAATTCCAGCATCCAGGACCACCGCCGCATTGCCACCCATTTCGAGAATCAAGGGTTTGCCTTCAAGAATCCTTTTCAAATGCATCCCCACCCGGTCGCTGCCAGTGAAGCTCACCAGGCTGATCCTCGCGTCGAGTGCCAGGGCTTCGGCTTCATCGGGAGGGACTTCAGCAAATTGAAGCAGATGTTCTGGTGCGCCGAGTTCGGTTCGGGCAGCTTCAAATGTCGCGAACAGGAGTTGCGAAGTACGGGGTGCCTGCGGGCAGGGTTTCCATACGGTGCTGCAACCCGCTGCGATGGCGGGAGCAAGCTTATGCAGGGCCAGATTCACGGGGAAGTTGAACGGCGTGATGGCCAGCACGGGACCCCGTGGAAGGCGTTGAAGCCGGGCCAAGCAGCCTTGGGCTCCGGCCATGAGGTCGTAGGGGATAGCTTCCTCGCCGAAGGTGGCAAGCGCGTCCTCCGTGGCCTGGAGGGTGATCAGCCCGCGTTGGATTTCGCCACGGGCCAGCGAGATGGGCTTGCCGGTTTCACTGGTGGTGAGCTGCGCAAGTTCTTCAACCGATAGTGCGATGTTTCCGCGCCAGCGCTGGAGCAATGCCCGCCGCTCATGCCGAGGTGCGCGACGCCAAATTTCGAAGGCCCTGATGGATCTGGATGTGAATAATTCAGTACTCATGGATGCAACCTTCGTTGTTCTTCCAACAGCGCTTCCCTGACCTTCGATGTCTCTGCATCGAATAGAGAGACCACGCTTTCGGTACCCGATAAATCCTCCATGCGGCCTGCATCTTCAAGGCGCTGGCATATGCCCTGTAGCTTGTAGGCTCCCAAACTGGCGGAAGTGCTTTTCAGCGTGTGGGCCAACTTGAAAACGGTGCGCGCGTCGCCTTCCCGATGCGCTTTCAGCAACCCTTTGACGCAGGCTGGCAATTGATCCAAATAGATCTGGATGAGATTGCCCAACAGGCTGCCGCCGTCGTGGCCTTTGAAGGGCCGAAGCTGGTCAAGCGCAAGGGGATCAAGTGTCGGAGTGTCCATGGGAACTCATTAGGCTAACGCCATTTCAAATTTCCGATTTTCGATTGTCGGTCAAAGTCCGCCCATTCTCCATCGTGTGGCAATCGAAAATCAATAATCCTTCCAATTCTGCCCATTCACTCGACCGCCATGGGATCATCGCCCATGGCTGATCCCATTCAAGTCAATGAACGGGTTTTTGTGCCAGAACGGGCTCAAAAACTGAAGGCTGTCCGCAGCGGCGGGCCAGGCGGGCAGAACGTCAACAAGGTTTCCAACAAAGCCGAGCTGCGCATCGATCTTGCCCTGATCGAAGGTTTGGATGAGGGAGCGCTCGCCCGCCTGCGCCATCTGGTCCGAAACCAGGTGGATGCCGATGGCCTCTGGATGATGAGCAGTGACCGTTTCAGGGACTTGCCAAAGAACATCGAAGACAATCGCGCCAAGGCCATAGCAGTCATCGCAGAAGCCCTTGTGGTCCCAAAAACCCGGCATAAGACCCGCCCCTCCAAGGGGAGCAAAGAGCGCCGAATTGAATCCAAGAAACGCATCGGAGCCGTGAAGGCCGGACGTCAAGGTTCCTGGGATTGACCACGCCTACACTCGGAAAGACCAGAGGTCGTAACCTTAATCGTTGTGGTAAATCGGCTTGATTACCTGGTGAGGAACCAGCGAAAAAGGCCATTACAGAACAACCAGAATTGATTTGGTTGTCTTGCAATGGCCCTGATGGCGAACTGGGTGGATTATTTGTAATGGTCCCTACTGATCCCTGCTTACTTCCTGGATGATGTGATAGATGCGCTCCTTGGCACGAAGCTTGATTTTTTTGAGTTCAACTTCTTCCAAGGATTCCTGGGCGGAAAGTCGTGACTTGGTGCGGAGACGTCCAAGCCGTTCATCGGCCGCACGGTGCTCCTCCATGAGCTTGCGGAATTCAAAATGCTCCTTCATGAGTTTTTCTTGAACATCAGGACGCAGGAAATCCATAGGAACCTCCAGAAACCGCCTCGGCGAGGCGGGTGGTTTATCTGATCCAAGATGTCTGAATGAACCGAAGGTACGCTCCAATTCAGGTGCGTCAAGGGATGAAAAAGTGGCATGGGCGCAAAGGTTGCCTTGAGGGTGGAAAGTAAGGAATTTCCGTTAGGAAAGCCGCCTTTCATAGTCCATCCTCGTGCCATGTCCCTTGTGGTGGATCAGTTGAGCTTAGCGCGCGCGGATGGAGTTCGGCTCCTGGCTCCTCTCAATCTGGCGCTTGCGCCGGGGGACCGCCTGGGTCTGGTGGGAGAATCCGGATCGGGGAAAAGCCTGCTCGTCCAGGCGATCTTTGGTGTGTTGCCCCTGGGCGTCCAACAGACAGGTGGCTCGATTAGCGCCTACGGAACGGCATTGGATCGCTCGAGCCGGGACCGGGATCGCATCCGGGGCCGCCGCTTGGCTTGGGTACCCCAGGACCCCCTCCAAGCCCTCAACCCATTCCTCCGGGCGCAAGATCAATTGGCTTTGCTGCCGGGCATCCATCTTGACGAATCATGCAGCCAGGCAATCGCGCGTCTCACGCCGCTCCTCGAGCGTTTGCGCCTGCCCAGCGACAAGGCCTTCTTGAGAAAATATCCCCATGAGCTTAGCGGCGGCCAGCGCCAGCGCCTTTTGCTGGCCCAAGCCCTCAGCTGCGATCCGGACCTGCTGGTGTTGGACGAACCCACCACAGCTTTGGATCCCACGGTGCAGGCGGACTTCCTTTCACTGATGCTGGAATTGCAGGCCGAACGCGCTTTAGGCTACCTCTGGATCAGCCATGATCTTGGCGTCGTAGCCTCCGTTACAGAGCGACTGATGGTGCTCTATGGTGGCGAAGCGATGGAGGCCGGCCCTACCAAGCGCCTTCTCCAAGAACCGCGCCACCCCTACACCCAGAGGCTGCTGCAAGCCGCCAAGCGGGAGCCCAGCCTAGAGGCGGGATTCCTTCCTGGGCCAGCCGAGCGTTCCAAAGGTTGTCCGTTCCAGCCCCGATGCCAGAAGGTCCAGGCCAGATGCGCATCTTGGGAGGGGTGGAAGGGGACCATGGAAGATGGGTACAGGTGCGAATCAGAGCTGGAAGGGCCGTCCCTGCTGTGAGAGCATGAATTGCAAGGTTCCGCTACCTGTGGACCGGAATGGATGAGCCCATGCTGACCTTGCCCTTGATGGAAGCCCTGACGTTCGACGACGTGCTGCTGGTGCCTGGTTTTTCGAGCACGCATCCTAACGCCGTGGACCTGGGCACACAGCTCACGAAGGACATCCGTCTCAATATTCCGCTGCTCTCCGCAGCCATGGACACGGTGACGGAAAGTCGCATGGCCATTGCATTGGCGCAACTCGGTGGCATGGGCATCATCCACAAAAACCTGAGCATCGACGACCAGTCCGAGGAAGTCGACAAGGTGAAGCGTTCAGAATCAGGCATGATCACCAACCCCATCACCATCACGCCGGACGCGCCCATCCGCGACGCCGAAGCGCTGATGGCCAAGTACAAGATCAGCGGAGTGCCGGTGGTTCAAGGACACAAATTGGTCGGCATCCTCACCAACCGCGATTTACGGTTCGAGACCCGCTGGGACTTGCCTGTTTCCGAGGCCATGACCAAAGAGAAACTCATCACCGTCCCTGTGGGCACGACCTTGCAGGAAGCCCAGGCGATCCTGCAGAAACACCGCATTGAAAAGCTGCTCGTGGTGGACGCGCAGGGAGCCTTGAAGGGCCTCATCACTGTCAAGGACATCGAGAAATCCATCAACTATCCCAGCGCCTGCAAGGACGGTTTCGGCCGCCTGCGCGTGGGCGCCGCCATTGGTGTCGGCAAGGACCTGCAGGACCGCGCCAAAGCCCTGGTGGACGCCAAGGTGGACGTTCTCTGCCTGGACAGTTCCCACGGCCACAGCCAGGGCATCCTGGATGCGCTCAGGATGCTGAAAAGAGCGCTCCCGGATACCTCTATCATCGCGGGCAATGTCGCCACCTACCAAGGCGCGAAAGATCTCATCGAAGCCGGGGCTTCCGCAGTGAAAGTGGGAATCGGGCCTGGTTCCATCTGCACGACTCGCATCGTCACCGGCGCAGGAATGCCGCAAATAACCGCAGTGTCTGAAGCCAGCCGCGCTTGCCGCGAAGCCGGTGTGCCTTGCGTCGCCGATGGCGGCATCAAGTTCAGCGGCGACATCGCCAAGGCCGTGGCCGCTGGCGCGGACGCCGTGATGATCGGCAGCCTGTTCGCGGGCACGGACGAGGCGCCGGGGGAAACCATTTTCTACAGTGGCCGCACGTTCAAGACCTACCGGGGCATGGGCTCCCTGGGCGCCATGAAAAAGGGCTCCGCCGACCGCTATTTCCAGGAAGGCAAGGACGACGCGAAGCTGGTCCCTGAGGGCATCGAAGGACAGGTCC
>JANYJQ010000127.1 GCA_025358435.1 Holophagaceae bacterium | reverse complement strand
TCCCGCGCCAATGTTCAGGGGGTCGGCTTGGGCCTTTCAATAGCCGCCTGGGTCGTGAAGGAGCATGGGGGAAGTATCAAGGCCTCCAACCGCGCAGAAGGCGGCACTACCTTCACGGTCGAATTCCCTCGCAGCCATCCGGCTTCCGATTAGGCGCCGCACCGCAAATGTCCAGTGGGAACTTGAATGCGGATGGGGGCCTGGGGCCGTGGAAAGGTGGCTCGAACCGGGGGTCAGCCAGATGCTAATCTCGTCTCCAGGTAACCCGCGCTAAACCACTCCTGCGAGGAAACGCTTGCGGCAACTCACGGACAACCAAGTCACTCCAGAGGCTTTCAGGCAGCGGCGGGGCTGGCTTTGGAGAGCCATAGGGCGGACCTATCTGCGGCTTTCAGGTTGGCGGATCGAAGGCACTTTCCCAGCCGGTCCCAAGTACGTCGTCATCGTAGCGCCCCATACCTCCAACTGGGATTTCACCCTGGGCGTCGCGGTGGTCTTCGCGATCGAGCTGCGCGTTTCCTGGCTCGGCAAACATCGCCTGTTCAAACCCCCCTTCGTCAAATTCCTGCGCTGGATGGGCGGCATTCCAGTGGATCGCAGCGCCAGCCATGGGGTGGTCGGAGAATGCGTGAGGGCGTTCGAAGAGGCCCCTGCGCTCATGCTCGCGCTGGCGCCGGAGGGGACCCGCAAAGGCGTGAGCCAATGGAAAACAGGCTTCTACCTGATCGCGATGAAAGCCGGCGTGCCGATCATGCCCGTGGGGTTCGACTTTCAGGAACACGTGGTGCGGCTCATGCCGATGTTCCATCCGAGTGGAGATCTGGAGCAGGATCTTCCGCTCATCAAGGCCCTGTTCAGTGACGTGCGCGGTTGCAGGGTACGCCCCTCGGAAATCCCAAAGGAATAATCATCGCGAGGCATCGGCTATCAGATTTCCACAAATCGCCCGCCTTCGATGGAATAGAGCCAGGCCCGGATCTCCGCACCAGGATGCAGGTGCGCCAAGGCTTGGCGGTAGCCATGAAGCTGGTTTCGGTAAGCATCCATTTCCAGCGTTCCGAATTCCGCTGCGAGTTTGAAATCCACCAGATGGATGCGGCTAGGATTCGCGCGATCAGGTTCCCAGACCACCAGGTCGGCAAACCCGGTCTCGCCTGAACCACCCGCGTTCGCCAACGGGAACTCCGTGCGGCGAGGCAACCCCGCCCAACCCAGCTCCTGGAGCGCCGATAAAAATCGCCGCACCTGCCCGAGAGCCTGGGGCCAACGGACCAGGACAGGATTCACCAGCAAGTGGGCTTCGACGCCCGCTGGATCCAACGCGTGGCGCACGAGGACTTCCCGCAGCAGCCCGTGGACCGCTGTGCCTTGGCGCTTGCGCTCGGATCGCTCAGGGGATTCCTCGGACTCGCCGTGGAAAGCGGGGAGGGATGAGAGCGATGGATGAACTGGTGATTTGCGCGGTGCCGCAGTCTCTGCCGCGGTCGGAAAGGGTGCGAGCGAAGGCGCGTCGAATCGCGGGATTTCCGGTAGGCGCTCCGACAATTCAGCCGCTATGTTCTGCCAGTTGGGTGTCTTATTTTCCTCTCGGCAAACCGAGGCCGAAGCCGGGGCTGTGAACGCTCCGCTCGCCGGATCCCTGCCCCATTGCTGCAACAGGACCATCCGATGCCGGGCCCGCGTCAACGCCACGTACAGGAGATTCAGCCCTTCGCGCCGCACCCGGGCATCCTCCTCATGCTTGAGCTCCCGATAACCGGAGGCCTGCAACTTCCCGAATTTCCAACCGAGCAGAAGATGCTGATGTCTTCCCCGCCCCACTTCCCCCTTGCGAAGCCCCTTGACGGCGTAATTCAGCATGGGCAGCAACACGTCCTCGTACTCAAGGCCCTTTGATGCATGCACGGTCTGGATCAGCAGATTCGCGGCGGTGCTGTCCGCGGGCGCATCGCCTTTGGGCTGGGCCCGCTGGTGATCCAAGGCCACGAAGGCTGAGGCGATGTCCGATGGAAGCGCAGGCAGCATGCCGATGAATTGCTCCAGATTTCGCCGCGCACGTTCGGGCTCCAGGCGCCCGTGCGCCTCGGTCGAGGCGATGAACTCAAGCAGGCCCGGCCGCGCTAGACCTTCGGAGGCCACTTGCTGGACAGACCGTCCGCGCAGGCTGCGAAGCCATTGGAATCCATTCTGAAGATGCGGGGGCAAAGCCTGTGTCCAGGCCTCTGGATAAAGATCGATCCTTCCTTCTTTCATCCTCGCGGCAAGCCCAAGAAGCTCTCCGTCGGTCGCGCCGATCCAGGAACTGCGCAGCACGGCCAACACGGGCAGCGGCCGCCTGGGATGGGCCAGGCATTCCAGCAAAGCCATCAGCAACCGCACGCCAGGGCTTTCCCAAAAGCCGTCACGGGTCTGCACCAAAGGCTCAACGCCCCGCTGCTGAAGGGCGCGCCGGAGCGCTGGCAATCCGTTGCGGCGCGGCAGCAGCAGGGCCCGCCGTCGCTGGCCACTGCAAACCATCTCAGTCATGCCGAGATTTCGCCATCCGGCTTCGCAACTGAGGGCCGCGATCCAGACGGCCGCAGCAGGAAGATCGGCTGCTTTCGGATGCTCCGACTCCACTCTTGACATCGCCACCATCGGTTCGCCGTGGGCTTTTCCTCCGTCGAGCTGTTCGCCGTCGGGGTCCACAGCGCCCATATCCACCAGCGGCACGATGTCGCGCACGAAAGCATTGGCCACGCCGACCACCGGCGCCGTGGAACGATGATTGCACGGCAAGCGGAAGGCCAGGCCGTGCGCTGATGAACTTTCGAGGCGGCGCGTCAGCAGGCCCGCCACGCCGCCCCGAAAGCCATAGATGGCCTGCTTGGGATCACCCACCACCACGGTGGCATCCGCTCCCAAGGTATCGAGAAAGGCTTCCTGCACCGGGTTGATGTCCTGGAATTCATCCACCAGGAGGAGCTTTGGATGGCGATCAGGCGGGACCGCGCGCAAATGTTCCTGGGCCCGCCGGACCAGATCCCCGTAGCTCAACCATCGCCGCTCTTCCTTGAAGGCGAGAAAACGAAGGAAAACACGCTCCAACAGCAGACTCAGCCAGTGCTCGAGCAGATCCGGAAGCGCTTCGCCCAATGGAGACATGGCCTCGAGGAATTCAGGCGCCAGGTAACCAGCCGGGAAGTCTCCATCGTCTTTGGGAAGGCTGGTGGCCATCGATTCCGCGAAACGGAACCATTCCAATTCCGAAGCATCCGCCGAAGGAGCCGGGACCATTTTTTTCAAACCGAATTTGATGAAGCTCGCATGAGGCAATCCCTTTTTGGTGAGTTTCCCCGCCCGCATCGGAGTTTCACCGAAGGGCCGATAGGCCTTAAGCCATTCGCCCGTTGCCGCCCAGAACGCCTCAGCCGTATCTTCGGTTTCCGTGTCCCCGCGCCAGGCTCCGAGGGCGTCCGTATGAGCATCAAAGGCCTCGCAGATCCGCTGCCAGCGTGACTTGCCAGCCTCATCGCCCTCAAGCCAGCCAAGGAGTTTCCGCGCGATCAAATGATCGCGATGGCCGACGGGAAGCTCCAGCACTTCGCGCCCGGCACGACGAAGCAGCGCCACCATGCGGGGATCATCGACCGGAAGCAGCCCAGCGCCAGCCTCGCCCGCCCGGCGAAGAACCTCCAACGCCGCGCCGTGGACCGTGGAAACCTCCAGGTTTTCCGCTTCCCTCCGTGTGCGGATCCAATGGGAACGGGCCCTTTCGGGTGTTGTGGTCCAGTCCGGCCAGGGTCCGTCCGTGGACCACTGGCGCGCAGCCAAAGCGATTTCACCCGGCATCAAGAAGGTTTCCATCAGTGCATCCCACGGGTCCCACCCTTCGCGAAGATGCATCAGGGCTTCATTCCAGCGATCTGCGTCCCACTGCGCGAGGACATCGAGCGGCCCCAGGATCCGCGCTTTCAGATCAGCGGCGGATTCCCTGCCAAAAGTGGTGGCCATCACATCGTAGGCGCGGTTGCCGTCGCGCCCCAGAAACCCCAGTATCAGCGCCACGAGGGTGAAGGTCTTTCCGCTTCCTGCGCCGGCGGATATAGCCAGCGACCGTCCCGGCAGCCTTGCCGCCAGGATCGGGTCCGCCAGGTCCAGGGCAGGCAGCCGGCTCATGCTTCCGCCCCGCCAACTTCCTGAGCTTGCCCTGCGTCCAGGGTTCCGCCACTTTCCAGATCTTCCACGTCAACCGGCCGACCACACAGAGCCGGCAGCGAACAGGTGCCGCAATGATCGCCGGGCACCGGGGGAAACGCCCCCGTCCGCGCCCGTTCGACCAGGATCCTGAGATGGGCTTTCAACTGGCCGCGGTTCGCTGCATCGTTAGAAGCAAACATGGATGGAAGAGGCTGCTCACCGTTTTTCAGCGGCCACAACAGGGCGCTCACCGGCAATCCGGAGGCCCGTTCCAGCAGCCATTGGTAGAGGGGCAACTGCAGGTGCCTGCCCAGCAGTCCGCCCTCTTCGCGGTAGGCCTTGAGGCGGGCGCTGCTGCTGGTCTTATAATCCACCACGCGCAGGAAGATTCTCGAACCCCGCTCCCAACGCTCCAGGCGGTCCACCTGGCCGCGAACCCACACCGGAGCATCAAGGCCCAGCTCTGGAGCCACATCCTGGGCAGCGATTTCATGTTCCAAGCCCACGATGGACCTCTGCCAGCCTCCTTCTTCGTCTTCAATTCCCAACAGCTCGCGTTCATCTTTGGTGGGTTCCTGCTGGGCAAGATCCCAGGCCAGCGACTCCGCCAGACCCGGAATCAAGCCCTCCACTACCAGCCTGAGGCGCTCGCGGTCCCGCAGGGAAGACGCCTCCCGCAAGGCCGCGAAGATGGCCTCGGCATCTTCCTCCCATCGGTGGATGAACAGCGATTCCAGGGTCCAGGAATCTGTTCTTGATAGGGAGTGCCGCTCCGTGAATTCCGATGGCCAGTGGACGGCGCCCTCCAATCCCCCGAGCATCCGCTGCATGAGCGCGTGGGTTACAGTGCCCACATCCAGCGCAGTGCGCTGGCCGGGCTTCCAACTCGAAATCCGGAGGCCCCTTTCCGCAAAAACACGGAACGGACAACGGGCGAGCGCTTCCAGCCGGGTGGGCGACAGAGGCCGGTCGACGCTCTCCCCTTCCGCCCACCAGCCTGGCGTCAGATCACCGCGGGCGGCACTTGAATACACCGCCGGGAAGGCTCCCGGATTCTCCACGCGCAGGTTCATCTGGCGTTCCGATGCCAGCCCTCCCGGGCCGGTGCCATCCCAGCGATGGCGAAGATGCGTGTAGGACCGCGTCTGGTCCATCCGCCATTCTCCAGCACCCTCCATGGCCTTCCAGAAGAGGCCCTGCGCTCTCCCCTGCCCTTCTTCATCGGTCGCGGAGCTCAAGGCCACGAGACGATTCCGGGTAAGGGCAAGGGCCGTATTGAAAGCGAAAGCGTCGCGATGAAAAGCGCGGGGCAACCGCTCATCGCCCTCGGCCCTCGGCAGCCAGAAAGCCTGAAGCGCTGGCGGAAAATCACCTGTTTGCGGTGCCGACCGCAGCGCTTCATTGATGGCTGCCCTGCGGTCCCAATCCAGATCCGCAGAGGGGTGAAGCTGCGCAGGCCAGACTCCTTCGCCCAGATCCAGCAAAAGAGTGGCTTCGGCACCCTCCCACGCCTTTAGCAAGGCCGAGGGGGGAAGCAGCTTGATGCCCCCATCGATAGCCGGCAGCCTGGCCTCGGTGCCCACTTCCAGAAAAGAGCGCAGGGCTTCAAGCATGTCGGCCAGCACCCAGGTTCCACGTTCCTGGCCCCAGGCATCCTTCAGCAAACCGATGATGCCGTGGAAATCATTCCCGCTTTGAACCATGCCCAAGCTCAGGCTATGGCGTCGAACCGTCTCGGCCCAGGCAGCCGGCGCCTGCCGTTGCGTTCGCAGGGAGAGGATCCGGCCCCAGGTCTCCGCGATGCTGGCTGGAACCAGAACTGTCCTGATGGCATCGATGCCGGTCTGGTCCAAGGCCGACAGGGCTTCTGCCAGATCACGCCAAGGGTCGCCTTCCGCTGCCAGCAGACCTTCGGAGAGGGCTTGGGGATCCTCGGCCTGCAGCCCTTCGTATAAAGCCAGCAGGGAAGTCCAGGGCCGCACCCGCTCCAGGCTGCGACCGGGAATGCCCGCCAGCCCCAAACCTTCGGCCTGCAGCAGACCGCCCAGAAAAGCGCCGATGGATTCAGGATCGGGATGGATGAGTGAGATCTGATGCGGCTCGATGCCCGCTTCCACCCAGGCTTTTGCCTGTTCCACCGCGGCGCGCAGCACGGAAAAGGGAGTTGGCAACAGGCCGCGTTGAAGATGAACTCGCCCCTCCTCATCCAACTTCAACGGCCCTTCGAATAGTCCATCCAGCGCAGCCCCCCATGGGTTCTCGGCCCAGCCTACGGGCGCTTCCAGTTCAAAATGTCCAAGGTGCGCTGCGGCGGCTTCGAGGTTCGGAAGCAGCTGATCCAGGAGATGCGGCGCCTTGCGGTCGAAAAGCCCCCTGGCGCCGCTCCCCCGCTCGGTGGCCAGCTGGAATCGCACCGTGCCGATTTCAGGCATCGCCATGAGCGCGCGCAATCGCGGTGGCGCCAAATCATCGAGACGCGCCGGCAACGGACCATCCTCCGCTGTGCGCTCCACCCAGAAGCCGCGGCCGCCTGATATGAACGAGGGGGACCGCCCGCTCGCTTCGCTCGCTCTGCGTCCCCCTCGTCCTCCCCACGTGGCGTCCGGGCAGAGCCCTGACGCCACGTCTGCTTGCCACGCATCAACGGCCTCCCACAACGCACGGAATGGTTCAAGAAAACCGGCCTCGTCCACAGCCGCAAGATAGGCTTCGAAATGGCCCAATAGGGAAGCCAGGCTGCGTACGTCGGAAGGATTCCCCAGCCGCAATCCGTGGGCTGTGAGCTCACGCAATGTGCCTGGCGACAATCCCTGGCGCAGCAACTCCTGGCAGGCTTGGGACCGGTCCTGGATGGCCTCCCGCGAAAGCCGGGGACGCCTGCCAGCCGCGGCCAGTTGCCGTTCCACACGCAAGTGCAGCAGCACCGCCATCGATCCAGGAATGGGTTCCCGTGGATCATCCAACAGCACGCCTTCGAACGGAGAAAAAGCCATGCAGTCAGTGTCCATGAAATCCCGAGAATTGAATTTCGAATCTTGGATGGACTGAACGCGGCCCCGGCCTTGGATTCAAGCTGGCATCGAAGATCAGGAAACCCAGTGAATCAGATCTTTCTCAGCCGCAGCGCATTGAGCACGACAGTGAAGGAACTGAGTCCCATTGCCGCGCCCGCAAGCATGGGACCCCCGAAGCGTTCCAGCTGGCCGAAGGCGGCGAGAGGCACCAGCAGCAGGTTGTAGCCGAAGGCCCAGCCCAGGTTCTGACGGATGATGACTTGAGTTTTCCGGGCCAGGCGGCGGGCATTCAACAAGGGTTCCAGGCCTTCCCGCAACAGGTTCAACGGTGCCGCGCCCTGGGCCGCTTCGAGGCCCGGCAGGCTCAGGCCCGCATCCGCCTGGGCCAGGGCGGGAGCATCGTTCACGCCATCCCCCACGAAGGCCACCGTGCGGCCTTCATGCTGCAGTTCAAGGATGCGTGATTGTTTGAGGCCCGGCGTGCAACCACCCATGGATTTTGGAATGCCCAGCTCTATCGCCAGTTTCTGCACCGGTTCTGGCCGGTCGCCGCTGAAGAGATGCAGCCGCAGGCCTTCGGCCTGGAGCGCCTGCACGGTGGCCAATGCATCAGGCCGCACCGCGTCGGCGAGGAGGAGCAATCCCAATAACCGCGTGCCTTCCGCAAGCCCCACCGCCGTAGCATCCGAAGGCACATCCGGAAAATCCGCACCGATGAATTCCGCGTTCCCGAGCTTCAAAGCGCGGCCTTCGATTGTGCCTGACACGCCTCCGCCGGGATGGGCGCGGAAGTCCTGGACGGGGGGCAGAACCAAGCCCTTCGACGCCTCGCGGATGCCCTTGGCCAGGGGATGTTCGGAATCCCGTTCCAGGGCCGCGGCCAAACTCAGCATGTTGGTTCCATCATCGGAAAGGATGCGGGTCTCCAGCAGCATCGGCTTGCCCAGCGTGAGCGTACCGGTCTTGTCGAAGGCGAGATCCGTGATGGAGCCCAACCGCTCGAAGGCCGCCGCATCGCGCACCAGCAGGCCATTCCGGGCCGCGGTGCCGAGCGCCGTGGTCAACGCCACGGGCGTGGCGAGGCCCAGGGCGCAGGGACAAGCGATGACCAGCACCGTGACCGCGGGCCGCCAGGCCAGCGAGATTCCGCCGGAGTGCATCCACCAGGCCGCGAAGGTGAGAGCCGCCAGCACCAGGACCACGGGCACGAACACAGCGCTGATGCGATCCGCGAGCGCCTGGACCGGTGCCTTGGAAGCCTTGGCTTCACCCACCTGCCGGGCGAGTTTCGCAAGCCAGGTATCACGGCCCGCGGCGTGGACTTCGATCTCGAGGCTGCCCCCATGCACCAGGGCGCCAGCGATGACCGCATCCCCCTCCTGTTTGGAAACGGGCATCGGTTCGCCCGTCAGGAGGGCCTCTTCCACGTCAGCCGAACCCGCCACCACCTGGCCATCCACGGGGATGGCGGATCCAGGGCGGACTCGAACACGGTCGCCCTGTTTCAGCATCGCAACCGGAACTTCTTCCTCGATACCATCCGGATCCAGGCGCAAGGCCGTTGCTGGCGCGAGTTTCAGCAGCGCTGTCAGGCTGTCGCCGGTATGGACCCTGGCGCGGATCTCCAGGTATTTCCCGAGCAGCAGGAAAGCCACCAGGGCAGCGGCGGTCTCGAACGTGAGGTGGTGTTCTCCGCGAAGACCTTCCACCAGCCCAAAGCCCCAGGCAACTCCCGCGCCCAGGGCCACCAGCGTATCCATGGTCGTCTCACGATGAAGCGCCTGGAGGACCGCCCTGTTGAAAAAGCCGCCCCCCGCCGCGAAGACCACCACCGCGCTGAGCAGCGCCTGGATCCGCCAGTCCAGATGAAGCGTTGCTCCCGGCACCATGGAAGCGAACAGCGGCATCGTAAAAACCCACGCCAACAGGGTCCTCAGCATGGCTTCGCGCAGCTCGCGATTTTTTTCTTCACCGGTGGGATCCATCACCAGCGCATAGCCCCGTTCCGCCAGAGCCTGCGCCAGCCTTTCCGGCGAAACACCCTCGAAGGTGACCTGGGCTTCCTCGCTGGCCAGGTTCACCGTCGCGCTGGACACGCCGGGCACAGCCTGGAGCGCCTTCTCCACGCGCCGCACACAGGATGCGCAGGTCATGCCTTCAACTCGATAGGTGTGAGTTGCCATCGGTTCCCTCCTATCCAAGTGGCGGCCGGCTCATTTCTTGTAGAAGGTACGAGGGATGAGGGGCGAGGGGCGAAGTAAAAGCTGGATCCGTGCTTCCTTCATCTTGCCTCACCCCTCATCCCCCATGGCTCATAGCTCGAATCTCATCGGTACTTGAGCAGTTCCATCAATTCATCCACCATGCGGGATTCATCTCCCCGCGCCGCAGCGGTGACGACGTGCTCGCTGAGGTGGCTCCGCAGCACAAGATCCCCCACACGGCCCAGGGCCCCCTCCACGGCCTTGATCTGCTTGAGCACGTCCACGCAGTAGGCGCCGTCCTCTTCCAGCATCCGCAGGATTCCCTCCACGTGGCCACGGATGGATTGCAGCCGCCGCTTGGCATCGGCTCGCACGGCCAGATCGAGCTTCAGTCCGTGGTGCGAATGGCCCTTCGAGTGAGTCATGAACGCACCAAGGCCTTGTAGCCTTCTTCCTCGACAGCCTTGACCAGCGCCGCCGGATCCGCTGTGCCCTCGACCATGGCGTTGCCAGTCTGCAGATTCACGTCGAGCACTTTCTCAACGCCAGGAACCCCCTGGAGAGCCTCCCTGACTGCGCTGACGCAATGGCCGCAGGTCATGCCCTTGATTTCGATGGTGATCATGGCAGTCTCCGTTATCCCTCCCCACCTGGGGTGGGTATTACTTTGAACTGCTTCGGATTGGTTTTCAATGATTAAGTTGCATCCCTGGTTCCGATCATCACGGCCCTGTCATCATGGCGGCATGGCATTGGCGGAACGGTGGGACATCCTGGTGGTGGGAAGCGGAATCGCCGGGCTCTCCACGGCGTTCCATCTGGCGCAAGCGCTTGAGCAACGCATCCTGCTGGTGGACCGTGAACTCCTGCCGGGCTTCTACGCCTCAGGTCACAACGCGGGCATCGCACGCCAGCTGACGGGGCGGCCCGAGCACTCGCGGCTTGCGGTGGAGGGAAGAAACCGCTTGTCTGATGCGGGTTTGCTGACCTGCAATGGAGGCCTTCTTCTGGCCATGGAAGCATCGGCTTTGGACCCCATCGAAACGGAAGCCCATGCGCTTGGCGTCGACGTCAAACGCAATGCCGGTGCTGGCATAGATGGCTTTAAAGCCGCCGCCAATCTCTCTGTTCCCTCTGACGGCTGCATCGACGTTCACGGCTTGTTGGGCCTCTGTGCGAGTGGCGCGCGTGACTCCGGGGTGGAACTTCGATATGGGTGCGAGGTGCGGGGCATCGCCAACACGGAAGAGGGTTTCCAGGTGGAGACGTCCGAGGGCTCCATGCATGCGGGCACGATCATCAATGCTGCTGGTGCCTGGGCCGGTGATCTGGGGCGCCGGGCGGGCGGACTCGACATCGCGTTCCATCCCCTGCGAAGGCATCTGGCCTGGAGCGACCAGCCTTATGGCGAGAGCCGGCCTTATGCGTGGTGGGTGGACCGCCCGCTCTATCTGAAACCCGAAAGCGGCGGCCTCCTCATGTGCCCCTGCGACGAGGATGAAGCCGCCTTGCCGCCTTCCGGCCAACAGCCAGATACAGATCCGAAGGCCATCGAACAGCTCGCAGATTCCATGCACGAACTGGCGCCCAGCCTCACGGACCATGGCATCACGCGGGCCTGGAGCGGCATCCGCACCTTCGCGCCTGATCGTCGCTTCGTAATCGGCTGGGATCCCATAAACCCCAAATTATTCTGGGTCGCCGGACTGGGCGGCCACGGCATGACCACAGGCCTCGCAGTGGGAAAGCTCGCGGCGGATATATGCCTGCAGGGCGGTGAACACGAGTTGTCGCCAAAGCGCCTGAAACCCTCGCTGCGCCTCCCTTCTGCCCATCCTATTTATTGAAGGGCCCCATAGTTGAAAAGGGTTCGGATCTGTATATCGGTGAGGGCGCTGTTGTAGATCCGCAAATCATCAAAGGTCGCCGCAGGGGTAAAGGTGGTGCCAAAGCAGCAGTCGGCGAGCGAGCGGCCGATCTTGAACGGATTGCCGTTCGTGACGTTGGCGACTCCGGCCGCACTGCCGCTTGCGACTCGGACGCCATCAACGTACAGCATCATGGTAGAACCCGCGCGGGCCACTGCCAGGTGGTGCCGCTGGCCATCATTGAAACCGGGCCCGCTCTGTAGACCAATGAAGTTGGTGCAGCTGCCATCCTGTGCGATTTCAGCGGTAATGACGCCATTGCTGATTGTAGTTCCGCCATCGCGGGCAGTCGGGACGCTATTGCCGCTCATCCGTATCTGGAAGAAATTGCCGCACGAGCCAGCAGTGCGATTGCCAACCAAGTCGAAGTACTGCTGTGTCTCCGAGGTCTCAAACCAGAAGGCAACGGTGAAGTCCGACGTTCCGAACTGTCCGACGCCACCGTCAAACGAGATGTCGGAGCCAAGTTGACCATTGAGCATGACTGCCCCTGCGTCCAACAAGCCATTCACCCGGGCCACCGTCAGAGACAGCAGGCCGTTCACAGCGCCGGTCGTCCTATGATCGAAGGCGATGGAACCACTCCTTTCGTTGAATTTGTACCAGTGGATCAAGTGGTCGCTCGGTAAAGCCTGGTCGGCCGATGCGCTCGTCAGGACGGCAAGCGAAACCATCGAGAGCCTTATCGCACGCCAAGCTGCCCTTACCCTTGTGCCAGGACGGTTCATGGTCTTATTGCCCACCATTGGTTCCTTCATTATCATCCTCCGTTTTATTCACGACTCATGCAGGTGTATAAGGCTTAACAAAAACCTCATTTTGATGGCTCGGTTGACTGGTACCCGAATATTGGGGCGGTATCGAGGTTGAAAAGCGGCTGCGTAGCAGTCGAATGCGATGTTCCAAGGGCTTGGCATGGGCGGATTCCAGCTCGGTGGTACGCCCCCAGCTTGCCTAAGTCAAGGAAAAAAAATGCTTACGAGAACCGGGATGGGCCCGCAGGATCCCTAGCAGGGCTGAGAATCCGAGACTTCGCCCGACATCCTTCGTGGAGAAGAAATGCTCAAAGGTCCGGGTCTGGAATTCGGAGGCGATGTCGGACCCATTCAAAGATCTTTTTCTAATGCCAATAAAAATCAAAACACCCTTGATTTCCGGTGGTGAGAATCAATATTGAATTCCGCTGACACGCCGCCAATGGAGGTAAAGGGGGTATTCATGCGGACATTCCATGTCCTGGTCTCAAATGTCTTGAAGGAATTTCTCCTCGGGCTTCTCCTGACGGTCCTCTGCACCTTGGCTGCCTGCTCCGGCGGAGGCGGAACGGCACCTCCCTCGACCCCACTCCCTTCGCTTCCTGCAGCTCCTTCTGGTCTCACGGCCTCGGCGGCCACATCCAGTTCGGTCCAGCTGACGTGGACGGACAACGCTTCGAATGAACTGGGGTTCAAGCTTGAGCGGTCGATGGGCGGAACCGGTTCCTTCGTGCAGCTTGCTTCCACTGCGCCGAATCAGGTCCAGTTCGGCGACTAGGGCTTGGCCGCGGCCACCACCTACTACTACCGGGTCTGCGCCTACAATGCAGACGGAGTTTCGGCCTATTCCAACACCGTCACGGTGATCACCTTGACTGTCGGGCCACCGACCGCACCCTCGAATCTCACGGCATCGCCTTTTTCCTCCAGCGCCATTTCCCTGGCCTGGGTGCGAAACTCCACCAACGAAACGGGTTTCAAGATCGAAAGAGGCACCGCCGCCGCGGGCCCCTTCACCCAAGTAAGCCTTGGGTCGGCGGGAGCCACGAGCTACACAGACAGCGGCCTGGCCACAGGCACGGCCTACTTCTACCGGATAAGGGCCACCAACGCATCCGGGGACTCTGCCTACTCCAACACGGCCACCGCCACAACCCAGTCCCCCGCACTCCCGGCGGCGCCTTCGAGCTTGAACGCCATCTCGATCTCCAGCAGTGAAATCACTCTGACCTGGGCCGACAATTCAACCAACGAGAGCAATTTCAAGTTGGAGCGGGCGGGCTCGGTCGCTGGGCCCTTCACCCAGGTCGCGCTTCCAGCGGCAAACACGACCAGCTACACGAACAGCGGGCTCTCGGCGGCAACCGCCTACTTCTATCGGATTAGGGCCGCCAACCCAGCTGGAGACTCGGCTTACTCCAACACTGCCAATGCCACGACATCGTCCTCTGCCCCCCCAGCCGCGCCTACGAATCTTGCGGCCACTGCGACTTCATCCAGCACCATCGCCTTGGCCTGGAATGACAACTCCACCAACGAGACCGGCTTCAAAGTCGAACGCGCACCCTTGGCCACCGGGATATATGCGCAAGTGGGTGCACCAGCCGCCGGCGCCACCAGCTACAACGATCCGGGGTTGGCAGCTTCCACTACCTATCTCTACCGGGTGAGGGCCACCAATGCTGCAGGGGATTCGGCCTACTCCAACACCGCCACCGCCACCACTCAGGCTCCTGCGCCGCCTGCCGCGCCCTCGAATCTGACAGCCGCCGCGACTTCATCCAGCGCCATCACCTTGGCTTGGAATGACAACTCCAATAACGAAACGGGCTTCAAGGTTGAACGGGCCACCTCCGCCACCGGTCCTTTCGCCCAAGTGGGAACACCCGCCGCCGGCACCACCAGCCACAGCGACGGCGGACTTTTGCCTGCGACGACTTACTACTACCGCGTGAGGGCGACAAACGCCGGAGGGGATTCCGCCTATTCCAACATTGCCAGCGCCATCACCCAGGCACTCACCTTTCCACTGGCCCCATCGAATCTCCTGGCAAGCGCAGCTTCGAGCAGCAGCATTTCTCTTTCGTGGCTCGATAACTCAGGCAATGAAACAGGATTCAAGATCGAGCGTGGCCCCAACGCATCCAGTTTCGCGCAGATCGGCACCACCGCAGCCAACGTCCTTGCCTTTGCCGACACCGGCCTCGCGGCAGGAACCAGCTATGTCTACCGCGTCAGAGCGGCCAATGGTGCTGGCGATTCCGGTTATTCGAACATCGCCACGGCCCAGACGACAGGCACGACCCGCTATCGGTTGACGGTCAACCTTTCCGGCATCGGATCGGGTGTCGTGACATCCGGGCCTGCCGGCATCAATTGCGGTTCCACGTGCACCGCCGATTATTCATCCGGGACCAGTGTCGGTCTGACCGCCTTCCCCAATACCGGATCCGGTTTCGCTGGATGGACTGGAGTGGACTTATCCACCGGGACCAGCGCGACCGTGCAGATGACCGGCAACAAGACCGTTGTGGCCGCCTTCGGATTCGCCGCCGGATCCGTGACCCTCGCGAGCCTTCCCGCCACCAGCAGCACCGGCACGTACACGTTGTCGTGGACCTATAGCGGAAGGTTTGCGCCCAGCAACTGGCAGGTCCAAGAGGACGACAACCCCGGTTTCAGTTCACCTAATTCCTACACCTCTTATGACGGGACCAGTCCCTACACCTATGGATTCACCAGCAAGCCCGACGGGGTCTACTACTACCCCGTCAGGCAGCCTCCACCCTCGACGGGCTTCAGCAACGTGGCCACCATCACGGTGGCCCGCCCAAGCGCGTCCATCCTCCGCATCCAGAACAGCAGCCACTACGATCTGATCGACTTGAGGCTGGATGGCGTCCAGAAGCTGAACTACCCCTATGTGGTTCCTGTCGGCGGTTACGCTGATTTCACCTATACGGGAACGCCAACTGTCAGAGTCGATCTGAGCGTGGGGTTCTACAACTCCAGCGGGGGCCGCGACATCTGGTTCTTCATGAACCCTGTCTACCGGACCATGGCCCCGGGCGCGGTGGCGGTGATCACCTTCAACAATCCGACCCTGGCCCAAGTGCTGACGAATTTCGGTTCGGCCCGCAATTATGATGGCGACTACTGGCATAACCTCGTCTATGGGTGGGCCCGGTTCAGGTTCTTTTCCGACGGAACCTACACCTTTTATGACAACGGCGCCCAGACCGGCAGTGGGACCGTCTCGCTAGTCTCCTGGCCAAACTATGCGACCGTCATCTATTTCAAGGTCCAATCCACGGGTGAACAGATTCTGCTCGCCTACCCCTTCGGCCAGTTCTATTACGCTAACGGGCCGTCCGATTGGAGGATCATCCAATACACCGCGCAATGAAGGTTCGCGGCTGACCTGCAGCCGCAAACCTGATTGGCCGGGCCAAGGCTGCCGGTCAGCCTCGAGGTGTTCCACCGCCATTTTCCAGCAGCTTTTTCGCACGCTGCGCCAAAGCCGATCTACCGCCCAGCGATTGTTCGAGAACCGGCAAGGCTGCAGCCGCCGCGCTGCGCGCTTCGACGGACCGCCCCAGGGAGGCCAGGCACTCGCCATGTTTCACCCTGATCTTGGCCACGTCCTGATTGAGGTCACCCAACTTTTCTGAACCCAGGCGGACGGCCTCAGCGAGAATCGGCTCCGCCTGGCCGCTGCGTCCCTGGCGGACCATCACTTCCCCAAGGTTGCCCAAGGTCACGGGAAGCCCTGCGGAATCCTGGCGCCGGAGAATCGCCTCAGCGTTGCGAAGGGCCGCTTCGCATTCCTTATAATCCCCCTTGTCCAGCAGGATCGAGCCGAGGTTGTTCAGATCGATGGCCACGTTGAAATGCTGGTCTCCGAGAGTCTTCTGATCGAAAGCCAGTACTTCACGGCCGATGGATTCCGCCTCCTGAAGGCGCCCGCGCTCCTTCAGGAGAATGGAAAGGTTGCCAAGCGTTCCAGCCTCGTCAGCATCCATGGCGGGGCGATAACGGTGCTTGATCTCAAGGGCCCGGCGGAAAAAAGATTCCGCCGTGGCGAGGTCGCCCTGCTCCTGCCTTATGATCCCAAGCACATTGCAGGCGTCCGTGGCCTTCAAATCCTCCTGGCCTGGCGCGGGTGTCCAGAGCCTCAGGGCATCTTTCAGCATCTCTTCTGCTGCGGCATAAGCCCCCAGGCGCAGGTAGGTGGTTCCGATGGTGAACCTTAGATTGGCCTCCACATCCGGTTGGGATGCGAAGGCTGGTCCAATCCGGGTGGATGAGGCTTTGAGGGCCTCCAGCACGGTGATATCGCGTTTCTTGCCGTCGATGGGATTCGCCGAGCCCATGGTCTCGATCAGAAAATCCTTGATCGCAGTGGCCCGGGCGGCCTCCTGCTCGGCTTCGTTCCGGGCCGCCCGGGCCCGGGCGGAAAAGATGGCCAGGGACACAGAGGATCCCACGAGCAGGATCAGGAACACCGCTGCGAAGGCGAAGCTTGTCCGGTGCCGGAGGAAGGCCTTGCGCAAGTGATAGAAGGTGGTCGGAGGCCTGGCGACGATGGGCTGATTCTGAAGGTAGCGGTCGATGTCGTCGGCCAGGGCCGCCACGCTCTGGTACCGGCGGGAGGGTTCCTTCTCGAGGGCTTTACCGAGAATGGTGACCAAATCAGGGTCTGGGCGATGGACGCCGAGCCAGGCGGTCCCCAGGGGCGGCGCTGGTTGTTCGAGCACCGTCCGGGCTGCTTCCGCAATATTCTTGCCCGAAAGGTCGAAGGGAAGCCTGCCTGCGAGCATCTCGAAAAGGATGACACCAAGGGAGTAGATGTCGGTGCGGGTGTCGATGCCCTCAGGATCCCCCCGAAACTGCTCAGGGCTCATGTATGGCAACGTGCCGACCACCTCGCCGGCGCTCGTGACCAGGGTCCCCACGGCCATGTCCGCATCGGTGATGCGCGCCAGGCCGAAGTCGAGGATCTTCACTTCGGGGACCGCATGGTCTCCGGACCGGGGCCCTGAGCCATGGGCGGGAACCAGGATGTTGGCAGGCTTCAGATCCCGATGCACGATGCCCCGCTGATGGGCGTAACTGACCGCATCGCAGACCTTGATGAACAACCGGAGGCGCTCCTCGATGCGCTCATGGGCCAAGGGGGGGGTGAGCGTTATGGCAGTCCAGGAATTCCTTGAGGGTCTCCCCCCGGACCAGTTCCATGGCGAAGAAGTGGCAGCCATCCTCCGTGCATCCGGATTCGTAGATGGTGGCGATGCCCGGATGCTTCATGCGGGCCAAGGCTTGCGCCTCGCGCTGGAAGAGGCGGATCCTGGCAGCATCCACATACCCGGCGCCCTGGATGACTTTGAGGGCCACCAGGCGAACCGGATGCTGCTGCTCGGCTTCATAGACAATGCCCATGCCCCCGCGTCCCAGTTCGCGGATGATCCTGAAATGGCCGATGTAGGCTGAGTTGCGGCCCCTCGGGGCGAGGGCCACTGTGGGGGGATCGGAAGAATCACCGCCGCCTTCCAGAACAGCCGCACCGCAGGAGGGGCAGAATCGCGAACCATCGGCTATGGCGGTGGAGCAGGATACGCATCGCATACATCCACCTCCTGCACACCCCTGGCCGGAAACCGGTCCCAAGTTTGAACCCCATGCCGGATGCGTTCAAAGTTGTTTTTCTTGCTCCAGGATTCCACCTCTGGAAAACATGGAGGTTCACCGCTTTCAACACCGTCGAAAACAATCCAGGTCCGCAAGCACCAGGTTGTCCACACATTCCGGTCAAGGGGCACCGGCATCTTTTTGCTTCGTTCAAAGGTGTATCGTGAGGGAACGACTCCATTGAGGGGCGCGTTAATAAGCAGAGCCGAGTGGCGTCCAGCCAGCCTCTCCAATTCAACGGCCCGCTTCTAACCTGAGAAACCCGATCTTTCCTTTGGACCCGCCATGCAAGCCGATGCTCTTTTCGCCCAAGCCTTCAAGCACCATCAAGGCGGGCGGCCCAAGGAAGCGGAAACCCTCTATCGACAAGTCCTCGCACTCAACCCAAGGCACGCCGATGCCCTTCTGAATCTGGGAACCCTGCATGCCGCAGCGGGGCGTCCGGAGCAGGCGGCGCAGGCATTCACCAAGGCTGTCGAATTGAGGCCTTCAGATGGGCGGGCCTGGGCCAACCTGGGCGTGGCGCTACGTCAATCAAGGAATCTGGATGGGGCGGTGGAAGCCTATGGCCGGGCCTTGCGGCTGGACCCCCGCTCGGGTCCGTTGCGTTTGAATCTGGGGAATCTCCTTCTGGAATTGCATCAGCCCGAGGCCGCGCTGGCGCATTTCCAGACCCTACCCCAGTTGATTCCCGACCGGCCAAGAGCCTGGCTCGGCATGGCTCAGGCATTGAAGGAACTGGATCGGATCGAAGAAGCCCTTGACGTGGTCTCCGAAGTGCTTAAGCGGGCTCCCGGACTGCCTGAAGCCTTGCTCAACCAAGGTGCCCTGTTGCTGGCAGCCAATCGGCCCGCAGAGGCGGAGGTGCCGCTGCGCCAGGTTTGGGAGTGCTCGCCTGAATGGGCCGAAGCAGAGTATGCCCTGGGCATCGCCAGGCTGACTCAAGGCGATCTGCCCACAGGCTTCGCCCACTATGAAGCCCGCTGGCGGCGCGATGAGCAGGTCTCAGCGCCAATCACAAGCTCCGCGCCACGCTGGCAGAGTGAAGCGTTGAAAGGCCGGACGCTTTTGATCCTCCCCGAGCAGGGCATGGGCGACCTCATCCAGATGTCCCAATTGCTGCGCCGGATCCAAGGCGGCCAGGTGATTCTGCAAGTCTGGCCCAGTTTGGTCGAATTGCTGTCCGGGGTTACCGGGGCTGACCGCGTCATTTCGTCCGAGGACGCCCCCCCCGCCCATGATTTCGTCCTGCCGGCCCTCAGCCTCCCTTTGGCTTTGAATCTTAAATTGCCCGAATTAAATGCCACGGGAGCCTACGTCTTTCCAGATCAGGCCAAGGCGGCGGCGTGGCGCGAAAAGCTGCTGAAATTGCGGGGCCGCCGGGTCGGCCTCTGCTGGCGCGGCCGATCAGGACACACCAACGACCGCCGCCGCTCCATGGCTCCGGCCGAGCTTGCTGCCGTGGCACGTTTGCCTAGTTTCGGTTGGGCAAGCCTTCAGAAAGATGCCAGTGCCGAAGAATTGAAAGCCCTTGGAAATCCCCAGCACCTAGGCGCGGCTTTCACTGACTTCAGCGATACCGCCGCCGCCATCGCCTCCCTGGACCTGGTGCTGACGGTGGATACCTCCATTGCCCATCTGGCGGGGTCCCTGGGAAAACCGACCTGGCTTCTGCTGCCTTTCGCGGCAGATTGGCGCTGGCTCCAGACGCGGGAGGACAGCCCCTGGTACCCAAGTCTCAGATTGTTCAGGCAGACGAGTCCGGGCGATTGGAAGGGGGTGACGGACCGGGTGGAGGAAGCCCTTCTAGCCATTTTATGACAGCGCATCATTCCCCTGTGTATAACCGCACACCGTCATGAAGGACCTGGGCGGCGGCCTCAAGCGGCCCGGCACGACCTACGAGTGGGTCGCCGACCCCCACCAGGTGCTGGATCTCCCCCTGGACCTCCGGATCCAGGTTCCGGAACTGCAGGAGGGCGGGGACCTCATGGTCACGGACCGGAGTTCCCGCTTCACCCTGGAGGATCAGCACATCACCCATCCCTTGAACCACGCCGAGGTGTTGTGGAACCGCGCGGTCCAGCGGGAGGTCAGCACCATCCTCCGGACCGTCAAAGCGCTGGGCGCGCCATGAGAAGACAGGATGAGGCGGACGGGGAAGGCTCGGTTGGCCCAGCTCGTGGTGCCCGCCCGAAATACGTCCATCAACTAACAGTTAAGCCCTGCGACTGTATTGCACCAGCTTCAGGTGATTCTGGTCGTGAGGTTCCGAAGCCGTTCACTGCCGTATCAGGGTCACGGTGACACCGGACATCGGATAACTTTCGACATGTGTTTCGCCAGTGTATGAAAGGGCCTGCCACCATTTATTGATTCATTCGAATGGAGCACCCGTCTCTTTGATCGATTTCAGTTTTTGAAATCTCTATGGTGGATTTCGCTTTTCAGGGCAATCGGGCTCAGCTTATTTCTTCTCGGCATCCAGATAATCTTCCGGCTTAACATTTTCCAACTGCGCCAATAACCGTCCCTCTTCATGGCCTGAGCTCTCGTTCAAACCGGACAAAGTCGCAGGTTGCCGCCGGGCTAAGCGTAGCGACTCGAACCATTCGGAGCATCAGAATCCACCGTTCGCCCGTTTTTACACTTGCCTGGGCCCTTGGCGGTGTTTTATGGGTGGCAATCTGCGGTTCGAACTCTGGAGGGCGAAATGGACTGGATGGGAGTAGCCATCACGATCAAAGGACAGATTGAGGCGAATGGCGAAGCCTACATTCCATGGTCCACGATCCAACATGCTGCGGGCACCGTGCATAGAAGCCCCGTCTCACTACAATTGGCAAGGACTTTGGACGAGGATCTCTCTCCAATGGGCATGCTAAAACGCCTTGCCAAGAAAGTGGGCAATCTTGAGCTCGCCATTGATACGGCCGGAGACATGGTTCATCTGAAGAAAC
>JANYJQ010000099.1 GCA_025358435.1 Holophagaceae bacterium | reverse complement strand
GAGCCTGCGCCGCTTGGCCCGCACCTATCAAGCTGACACCCCCGAACTAGCGATTCCCACCTTGGGCTTTCAGCCCACGTGGCGCCCCGCAGGGGCAGCGGGTCTTATGTCGGCCGCAGGCCGACGCGATGGGTGGTGCTCCGAGCAAAGTCGAAGGGCGTTACTGCGCCTCCAGCTATCGGTCGCCGGGCGCCCTCCACCTATCGCACGCAGTGCGTGCTCCCACTCGCTACGCTCGCGGACGCGGAGCCTCCCTGCTCACAAGGTTCGCAGAGCTGGAGCCTCCCTGTCGGCCGCAGGTCGACGCGATGGGTGATGCTCCGCGTCTCTATCGAAGAGGATCGTGTCGGCGGATGTCGGCGGCAGGCCAACGAAGGGGAAGGAGCAGATTTGCCTGTGTCCTATGCGTGATCCTCACTTTTCTCTTTCCTTCATGCACACGGAGGCAATCCGAGAAGCCCGCTCAGGGCCTGGCCGCAACCCTGCCAGCACCCGAGCATAAAAAACAGGTCCAACGCTTTCATACCTATCTGATCACCACGTCGAAGGAGTTGCTGCAGCTACGTGAATCCATGGGGGTTCAGCGGTTTGATGAAATGCTGAAGCTCAACCGCATCGACCTCCGCCACGCAAGGCAAGGGGATAGCTTGGTGGTACCTGATACAGCCGAGGGTTGGCTCACCCTTTCGCCCTTCCCTGCCAGGTGGAAGGAGCTAGAAGGCCAGTCCAAGCTGATCGCGGTCTCCCTGCGCCTCCAAGCCTGGGCCGCCTACGAAGACGGCCAGCTGACCCGCTGGGGACCGGTGTCTTCCGGATGCAGAGCCACCCCCACGCTGATGGGCCTTTACCACACCAACTGGTGCCAGCGGGAACGCCGCAGCACGTTCAACGACGAATGGCAGTTGAAGTGGTACATCAACCTGCACAATGGAAACGGGATCTCCTTCCACCAGTACGAACTCCCGGGCTTTCCCGACAGCCATTCCTGCCTCCGCCTGGCCGCCGATGACAGCGAGTGGATCTACCACTGGTGCCAATCCTGGCTACTCTCTGCGGACCAGCGCACGGTGCTTCGCGAAGGAACACCCGTAATCATCTTCGGTGACTATGCCTGGGGTGCGCCACGCCCTTGGAAAAGGGTTGTCGAAGAGCCATCGGCGGGTTTATTGAACCCAGAAGAACTCGCCGAGGCTCTAAGGGTTTTCAAGGGAATGAAGGATCCCCTGTAAGCTACACGATCAGCCCAGGCGGAAAGCCGCAGCTCAAGCGGAAGCGGGCGATGCTGGGATGGACGCTGCCATCGGCCCGCCGGATGATGAGCGGCGCTTCATGCCCCGGTAGTTCTGGATGATCGCGCAGGGCTTCGGGCAGATCCGTCGCGCGGCTCCCGGCGAAAAGGCCCACCCCGTAAGGATCGCCCTGCTTGAAAACCACATCCTGCCGATGCAGCAGTACCATTCCTGCATTGCGGTAGGCCGCTTCGGCACGCTCGACCTGATCCAGAGGGAAAACACAGGCGAAGACGCCGCCCGGCCCCAGCAGTCTCACAGCGGCTTTGGCGTAGTCGCCAATGTCCCCACGCACTTCCAGTCGAGCGGGTACCGCCTGTGGATGCTCCGACTGCACGCGCGTGCCCACGGGCCAATAGGGCGGTGATCCCAGCACGAGATCGAAGGGCGCGAATTCGACCAGCGCATCCTCCCGCAGATCGCCCAGATGGATGTGATAGCGATCTTCCAGCCCGTTGTAGCGGGCGCTTTTCCGGGCGAGCTGCACACTTATTTCCTGGGCCTCGATGGTGTGGATCGTGGCGCCTGGGCAGCGCCAGGCCGCGACCATGCCCACGCTTCCGATGCCTGACCCCAGATCCGCGATGCGCTCAGGCCGGGGGCAGCAGCGTGTGCCGAACCAGCCCGTCAGCAGATCATCCCCGGAAAAGCGGTGGCCCTTTTCGTACTGGAACATGCGGAAGTGCCCGCAGAGATAATCAAGGGTTTCGCCAGATTCAACCTCCACGCCACCGGGCGGTATAGGGCCCGGGCGGGTCCACCCCTTATAGGCTGCTTCACTCATCGGAGGGTTCAATTGCCTCTAAAGCCGTGGTGTCCGGGCTTTGCCCGGAGGCAACGTGGGGATCATGAGGAGAGGGTTGCTGCCTCCGCGAGTTCGCGAGCGGGCGGTCCCCCTCGTTCATGTCGGGTAGAATCGGCGGGATTTCGTCCACCTCGTGCTCACCGTCGAAGAGTGAGCCTTCGGGCATGGGCTGTTCAAGCTGGGCCAGCGCCTGGGCTTCCAGATTGCCTTCGCCAAAATCTCCGAGGTGGGGAAGATCCTGGAGACCCTGAAGGCCGAAATGCAGCAGGAATTTCTGGGTGGTGACATACATCATGGGCCGCCCGACAACGGGTTTCCGACCCACAATTTCCACCATTTCACGCTCCAGCAGGCTCTTGAGTTGGTTGGTGGAGGCGCTGATGCCGCGGATCTCGTTGATCTCCGGACCCGTAACGGGTTGGCGGTAGGCGATGATGGCCAGTGTTTCGATTTGGGCAGGTGTCAATTTTCCACTGCGGATAGTCGTGACGAGCTTGCCCACCAATTCTGCATATTCAGGCGCCGTGGCGAGCCTCCAGCCTCCGCCGACCTCCAGCAGTCGGGACCCCCGCGGTGGTTGCAGCCGATCGTCCAGCATCTCCAGCCCTTGTCGAATGGCGCCTTCGCCCAGGCCCATCAGCTCGCGCAGCCTGGCGAGGTCCAGCACTTCACCACTGGCCAGCAGCAAAGCTTCCAGTGCGCCAGCGAGATCGCCACCGCTCTCGAAGAGAGGTTCCTGATGAAAGAGGTCGTCCGTCATTCAAATGCTCCGAGCCGTTGTCCAACTTTCACATCGCCATCTCTCCGCTCCGGTTTCCAGTCATCGCCTTTGGGTCCAGCGATGAGCAGCACCACCGTGCTGCCAAAGGCGAAACAGCCAAGGTCCTGGCCCGGTTCACATGGCAGATCCGGCACAGGCAAGGTCCCGTCCTTGGGCAATTCCCGGCCCTGTCTCCAACGCTCATCGATGAGCACGCCGCCGACGTGGGTCGCGCCCACCAGGATCGCTGCGACTTCGAGTCCAGCATCTGCACCGGTTCCCGTGGCGACCCAGGTGGCGCGGCGGTTGCGTTCGTACAGCCTCCCGACATTCAAGGTGGAAGCATCGTTCACGGGCCACAGCTCGCCCTCCACCCTGCCAACGGCGTGGACGTTGCCGGTCGCTGGCACATGGATGCGGTGGTAGTCCTTGGGTGCGAGATAAATCGTCAGGTAGTGCCCGCCTTCAAATCGCTTTGCATCTGCATCGTGCTTAAGCAATTCGGTGATGCGGTAGGACAGGCCCTTCGCCTGGATCGCCACGCCCTTTTCGATGCGGCCATAGGCAATGATGCGGCCATCCACAGGGCAGTTGATGAAACCAGGAATGATTGAATCCTGAGGTCTCAGGCCTTGTTTCAGGCGCCTGGTGAACAGCGACTGGAGGCTTTCATAGTCCTGTATCGGGTATTCTGCTTCCGCGAGATTCAACCCATAGCTGTATGCGAAATGGCCCAGCAGCGGTCGACGCAAGAAGACCGGCAGCGTTCGGTTGGCCGCCCAGCCCACGGCGGCAGATCCGATTTTTTTTGGGTAAAGGCGAAGTAGACGAAGGGACAGGGGGCCACTCCCCGGCGCCAGCACCAGCAGCAGGAAAAAGATCGCCGCACAGATCGCGGCCAGCTTCGGGGTTGGGGGCCAAAACATCATGTTTCCAAGGTATCAGGAGCGCCAGGCGATCCCGGTCCTTTCACTTGGAGTCACTGGGGGTTTCATAAGGACCCGGCTCATTGTACAAGCAGAACAAGCTCTTCAGGAAGGAGCGAGTGAGGCCGTAAAAATCACTAAAACCTTGTATTTTTCATAGACCGGCAACCCCAGCTTCAATCAGTGCGCGCAAACTGGATTTGCAAACAGGAGTTACATGTTCACGCACGCCATCCTCCGTAAGCCGGGACCGAATTTCGCCGAAGGCCTGACAACATCCCCCCTCGGAACCCCTGACTTCGGACGGATGCTCCAACAGCACTCTGCCTACGCCGATGCCCTGACCGCGCTAGGTCTCCAGATCGAGATGCTGGAGCCCTTGCCGGCTTTTCCCGATGCCTATTTCGTGGAGGATGTCGCGGTGGTGACACCGGAACTCGCAGTGATCACACGGCCAGGGGCCGGGGCGCGGCGAGGCGAGGAATTTCACATGATCGCGGTCCTGGCCCGGCACCGCCCCCTTGCCCACATCACCGACCCGGGCACCTTGGATGGCGGCGATGTGCTGATCGTTGGCCAAACCGTTTTCGTGGGCCTCTCGAACCGCACCAATCCAGAGGGCGCAGCCCAGTTGGGCCATTTCCTTTCTGTCCACGGCTATCAAACCAGGACCATCCCCGTGGCGGAGGGCCTGCATTTCAAATCCAGCGTCACCTGGGTACGCGGGAACACCCTATTGGTGAGCGAGACCTTCGCCGGGAGACCCGAATTGGCTGATTTTGAACAGATCGTGGTGGATGGTGATGAGGACTACGCCAGCAACACGTTACATGTGAATGGAACGATTCTTACTCCGATGGGATTTCCGAAGACCCTTCGTAAACTGGAGGGGCTCTCGGTTCCCGTGGTGGTTCTGGATACCAGCGAAGCCAGGAAAATGGATGGCGGACTGACCTGCATGTCGCTGAGGTTTTAAGGGGCTGGAACTATCCGGTTCGGCAGCCTTTGCCAATGCTGCGGCGTGAGTGGAATCACCAAACATTCGCTGGGCATCAGTTGGTTCGAATCCCCCACGCTCCGCCAAAAAAGCCACTGTGCTCATGAGGGTGATCTCGACCCACTCAGGCTCTTGGGATTCACTCTGCGCTGCGCGCTCCGTTCCGCGGCACTGGCTGCGCACGGTCCTCCGGCTTCGCCGGACCGTCTCCGGTCGCTCTCGCGCCCTCCGCCTGGCCCTAACTGCGTGCCATTGCCGTTCGAATCCCCCACTCTCCGCCAAAAAAGCCACTGTGCTCATGAGGGTGATCTCGACCCACTCAGGCTCTTGGGATTCACTCCGCGCTGCGCGCTCCGTTCCGCGGCATTGGC